>LIQL01000047.1 GCA_001418405.1 Streptomyces diastatochromogenes
GCCCGCCGCGGACGCCGCCGCGCCCGCCGAGCCGGTGCCCGCCGAGGCCGCCGCGCCGACCGGCCCGGACGCCCACCCGGCCGAGGAGGCCGCGGCGACGGTCGCTCCCGCACCGGCCCCCGCCCCTGCCGACGTCGAGGCCACGCCGGACGCCCCCGCCGTCCTCGACCACCACGACGAACACCCCTCCGCCTCCTACGTGCTGCGCGTCAACGGCGCCGACCGGCCGGTCACCGACGCCTGGATCGGCGAGTCGCTGCTGTACGTGCTGCGCGAACGGCTCGGCCTGGCCGGCGCCAAGGACGGCTGCTCCCAGGGGGAGTGCGGGGCCTGCTCCGTCCAGGTGGACGGACGGCTGGTCGCCTCCTGCCTGGTGCCCGCCGCCACCGCGGCCGGCAGCGAGGTCCGCACCGTCGAGGGCCTGGCGCAGCACGGCGTGCCGTCCGACGTCCAACAGGCGCTCGCCGCCTCGGGGGCCGTGCAGTGCGGCTTCTGCGTACCGGGCATGGCGATGACCGTGCACGACCTCCTGGAGGGCAACCACGCCCCCACGGAGTTGGAGACCCGCAAGGCGCTCTGCGGCAACCTGTGCCGCTGCTCGGGGTACCGCGGTGTCCTGGACGCCGTCGCCGAGGTCGTGAAGTCTCGCACCGAGGCCAACGACCCGTCCGCGGGGGCGGCGGCGCCGGCCGCGTCCGCCCGCATCCCCCACCAGGCGGGGCCCGCCGACCCGATGGACGAGGCACCGCACCACCAGGATCCGCAGCCGGGAGGCGCTGGATGAGCGAGCGCAGCACGGGGGTCCGGGTCCCCTGGGCCGCAGGCCGGGGGAGTGTCGTCAACAGGTGCGCGTCTCGCGCGTGCGCGGGTGAGCGGAGCGAGGTCTCGGCATGAGCGGTACGACCGACGGCGCCGCCGTCACCGCGACGCCCCCCGCGGGCGTCCAGATCCCCGACGAACCGCCGCCGCACGGGCTGGGCGTCTCCCTGACGCCGGCCGAGGCGCCGGCCAAGACCGAGGGCACCTTCCCGTACGCCGCCGACCTGTGGGCCGAGGGCCTGTTGTGGGCTGCGGTGCTGCGCTCCCCGCACCCCCGGGCCCGGATCCGCTCCGTGGACGTCCGGCACGCCACCGAGATGCCGGGCGTGCGCGCCGTCGTCACGCACGAGGACGTGCCCGGTGACAAGGGGCACGGTCGGGGCGTCGCCGACCGCCCGGTGTTCGCCAGGGACGAGGTCCGCCACCACGGCGAGCCGATCGCCGCGGTGGCCGCCGACCACCCCGACACGGCCCGCCTCGCCGCCGCCGCCATCGTGGTCGAGTACGAGGTCCTGGAGGCCGTCACCGACCCCCAACTCGCCTTCGAGGCCGAGCCGCTGCACCCCGACGGCAACCTCATCCGGCACATCCCGCTCCGCTTCGGCGACGCGGAGGCGGTCGGCGAGGTGATGGTCGAGGGCTTCTACCGGATCGGCCGCCAGGACCCGGCGCCCATCGGGGCCGAGGCCGGCCTGGCGGTGCCGCGTCCGGACGGCGGGGTGGAGATCTACACCGCCTCCACCGACCCGCACGGCGACCGCGATCTGGCCGCGGCCTCCTTCGGCCTGGATCCGGCGCAGGTCAAGGTCGTGGTGACCGGCGTGCCCGGTGCCACCGGCGACCGCGAGGACCCCAGCATCCAGCTGTCCCTGGGCCTGTTGGCGCTCCGCACCGGGTGCCCGGTGAAGCTGGCCGCCACTCGTGAGGAGTCCTTCCTCACCCACGCCCACCGGCACCCGACGCTGCTGCGCTACCGCCACCACGCGGACGGCGAGGGCAAGTTGGTGAAGGTGGAGGCGCAGATCCTGATGGACGCCGGGGCCTACGCCGACACCTCCGCCGAGGCGCTGGCCGCCGCGGTGTCGTTCGCCTGCGGCCCGTACGTCGTCCCGCACGCCGTCGTCGAGGGCTGGGCGGTGCGCACCAACAACCCGCCGTCCGGCCACATGCGCGGCGAGGGCGCGCTCCAGGTCTGCGCCGCCTACGAGGGGCAGATGGACCGGCTCGCCGCCCATCTGGGCCTGGAGCCCGACGAGATCCGCCGGCGCAACGTCATGGCCACCGGAGACCTGCTGCCCACCGGGCAGACCGTCACCTGCCCCGCCCCGGTCGCCGAGCTCCTGCGGGCCGTCACCGAGGCTCCGCTGCCCGAGCTGCCCAAGGACACCCCGGAGGCCGAGTGGCTGCTGCCGGGCGGCCCCGAGGGCGCGGGGGAGCCGGGCGCGGTCCGACGCGGCGTCGGCTACGCGCTGGGCATGGTGCACATGCTGGGCGCGGAGGGCACCGACGAGGTGTCCACCGCGACCGTGAAGGTCAGCGGTTCGGTGGCCACCGTCATCTGCGCGGCGGTGGAGACCGGTTCCGGGTTCGCCACGCTTGCGCGGCAGATCGTCCAGGAGACCCTGGGCATCGAGGAGGTGCACGTCGCGGGCGTGGACACCGACCAGCCGCCGGCCGGTCGGGCCTGTCACGGCCGCCACACCTGGGTCTCCGGCGGCGCCGTCGAGCGGGCCGCGAAGATGGTCCGCACCCAGCTCCTGCAGCCGCTGGCCCACAAGTTCGGGATGTCCACCGAGCTGTTGCAGATCACCGACGGCAAGATCACCTCGTACGACGGGGTGCTCAGCACGACCGTCGCCGAGGCACTGGACGGCAAGGAACTGTGGGCCACGGCCCAGTGCCGGCCGCATCCCACCGAGCCGCTGGACGAGACCGGCCAGGGCGACGCGTTCGTCGGCCTCGCCTTCTGCGCCATCCGCTGCGTCGCCGACGTGGACATCGAGCTGGGCACCGTCCGGGTGGTCGAGATGTCGGTGGCGCAGGACGTCGGCCGGGTGCTCAACCCGCGTCAGTTGCGGGCCCGCATCGAGGCCGGGGTCACCCAGGGCCTGGGCGCCGCGCTGATGGAGAACCTCCGCACCACCCGCGGTCAGGTCCGCCACCCCGACCTGACCGGCTACGCGCTGCCGACCGCGTTGGACGCGCCGGACATCCGGATCGTCAAGCTCGTCGAGGAGCGCGACGTGGTCGCGCCGTTCGGCGCCAAGGCGGTCAGCGCGGTGCCGGTGGTGACGTCGCCGGCCGCGGTGGCGTCGGCGGTCCGGGCGGCCACCGGACGGCCGATCGGCCGCCTGCCGATCCGTCCGCAGGCGGCGGTGGCGCAGCCGGCGCAGTGACGCCGTCGTGGCGATGCGGTGGCGTCGGCGAGTCCGTGCCGATGCCACCGCACCGACCCGCGGGACGCCGGGCCGGACGGGCCGCCCGGCCCGCCCGCCGGCAGGCTCCTCCGCTTCCGTCCGCCCCGGACATGTCGTGCAGCCGCTGGCGCGCCGTCACCTTGATGTGGGCCTCGCCATTGATCGGTTGTGGACGACTACGAGGTCATGCCGGACCCGAAGGCCGGAATCCTCAAGGCGCGTCGGGCGCAGTGTGTGTGTCACCCGAGAAGCGAGAGTTAAGGGAAAATAGCGTCCGCCGGGGATCGCTCGCCCCCTCTGAACTGCACTTTTCCTGCGGACGCTGAACAGAATGTGTAGCGTTCGCCAGCGCCCGTCCACCCCTCGCTACTAAGGGCGCGTTTCCGCAGGTCAACACGGCTCTTAGCAGGGGCCGGTTGCGGACGGTGCCCCCTCCGGAACAACGAAGAGACCACCCATCCGGCCGGGGTGGTCTCTTCGTTCTAGGGCCTGTCCGACGGGTCGCGTCACCGACCCCGCACCCGCCAGCACGGTCACCCGAATGGCGCAAGGTGCCATCAACATGGCTGAGGATTAAGCTGACTAGTGACCAGCCGAGACAATCCGTGAAAGGGGAACCACATGCGCATTCGACGAATCCTCGCCGCCGTCATCGCCACGGCAGCCTTCGCCGGAATCGGCCTCACAGGCGCCGCCACCGCCACCGCCGCACAGGGTGCCCCGTCCTACGTCACCCCTCATCAGTGCGCGCAGGGCGGCGGAACGGCCGATCTGACGCACAACGTCTGCAACGGCGGTACGCACAACGGGCAGAAGGTCGACTAAGCCCACTAGGCGCCCCGCAGCCACGCACCGCGGGGCGCTCCGGCGCGAGCGTGGCCGGGAGAGTCGGACTGTGCCGATCCGGGGACTGACCGATCCGCAGGTTTGTCCGACTCGGTCGGGGCGCGATCCGTGGTCGTTCTGACTCGTTCAACAAACCCCCTCCGTGCGGCCGGTGTCCTCGTCCCGGCCAACCGAGACGGGAATCGCGTGAGACGGGGATCGAGACGGATGCGCGTGAGGGTGGCGCCGTCGGAGGGCGCCACCCTTACGAGTCGCCTGGTGAGGGCGGTAGAGGCCGTGGCGGGAATCGAACCCACGTAACTCGCTTTGCAGGCGAGTCCCTAAACCACTCGGGCACACGGCCGGGGTGCGGTGCTGTCCCGACTGTAGGCCGCCCGGTGGGGGGCGGGGCAAGAGTGGCGGGGCGACTGCCACGAGGCTGCAACACGCGGTTCACGAACGGGCGGCGGGTGCCGGTCCGTCGGCGTCAGGAGGCCCGGAGGAACTCCTCGACCAGCGGGCGGAAGAGGTCCGGCTCGTCCACCCAGGGGTAGTGCCCCACGAGGTGCAGCGGGCGCACCTCGGCGTTGGGGAAAGCGGCGGCCACCAGTTCGCCGGCGCGCATCCCGACCACCCCGTCGCGGTCGCCGGTGACCACCAGGACCGGGCAGTCGACCTGTCGCAGCCCCGCCAGGAGTGCCTCCCGGGTCGACTCGTCCACGCCCTGCCAGAAGCCGGCCCGTGGCACCGGCCCCAACTGCTCGCCCTCGGTGGCCGCATGGGCCTGCTGCGGCTCGTCCCACCGGCCGTAGGCCAGTGGCGCCGCCGCGTACAGCAGGTCGCGCACCCGCGCCAGGTCGGACGCCTCGGCCAGTTCCTGCACCGCCACCGAGGCCCGCGGCCACCACTCCTCGTGCATCCGGGAGGTGAAGATCTCCTGGGCGTCGTCGGGGAGTTCGCCCTGGAGGCGGGAGCCGGGGCAGACCAGCACCAGGCGGGTCAGCCGTTCCGGGTGGGTCGCCGCGTATGCCTGCGCCACCGTGGCCCCCGCGTCGTGGCCGAGCAGGGCGAAGCGTTCCAGGCCGAGGTGCGCGCGGAGCGCCTCGACGTCCGCGGCGAGGCGCGGGAAGGCGTACCGCGCGGGGTCCGCGGCGGCCGGGGAGGCGCCGGTGCCGCGCCCGTCCGGGACGATCAGCTGCCGGTGCCCGGCCAGTCCTCCCAGGTCCCCCAGGTACGCGGCGTCCCGCCCGGGGCCGCCGGCCAGGCACACCAGGGGCGGCAGTGCGGAGTCGGCGGGGCCGAGCACGCGGTAGTGCAGCTCGGTGTCGTCGTAGGTGCGGAAGTAGGGCATGCGGACAGCTTGCCGGACGGTGCGGGACGGGAGGGTGTCCGGGATGCCGCGGCGGGCGGCGGCGGCGACCCGCGGCGTAGGACCGACGGCCGAGGTGATCCCCGCCTCCGGACAGGGGCGCACCTGCCCTACGGCCCTTACGCTGGCCCGATGACCGCTGACCCTTCGAGCCCCGCGGACGCGGCCGCCCGCGTCGCGACGGGCCGCACCACCACACCCGCCCCGGCCGGCACCACGCCCCCGGCCGGCTCCGGCGGGGTCCTCGGCCGGGAGCACCGGGCGCTGACGCTCGGCATCATCTCCGTCGTCTCCCTCATCGCCTTCGAAGCGAGCGCGGTGAACACCGCGATGCCGGTGGCGGCCCGGGCCCTCGACGGCATCGGGCTCTACGCCTTCGCCTTCTCGGCGTTCTTCACGGCCAGTCTCTTCGCGATGGCGCTCGCCGGCGTGTGGAGCGACCGGCGCGGTCCGCTGGCGCCGCTGTTCAGCGGGATCGCCGCGTTCGGCGTGGGGCTGTTGGTCGCCGGCGGGGCGCAGGGCATGGGCATGTTCGTCGCCGGGCGCGGCGTCCAGGGCCTGGGCGGCGGGCTGGCGGTGGTGTCGCTGTACGTCGTCGTCGGCCGCGGCTATCCGGAGCGGTTGCGGCCGTCGGTGATGGCGTCGTTCTCGGCGGCCTGGGTGGTGCCGGTGATCGTCGGTCCGTTGGTCGCGGGGACGGTGACCGAACAGTTCGGCTGGCGCTGGGTGTTCCTCTCCATACCCGTGCTGATACTCCTGCCGCTCGGGGTGATGCTGCCGGCGCTGCGCAAGCTGCCGCGCAGCGCACCGGGGCCGGACGCCGGCCTCCGGCGGATCCTCGGCAGCCGCCGCTGCCTGCTGGCCCTGGCGGTCGCGGTGGGCGCCTCGCTCGTGCAGTACGCGGGCCAGCACCCGAGCTGGTTCGCGCTGCCGCCGGCCGCGATCGGGTTGGTGCTGCTGGTGCCGGCCATCGTGCGGCTGCTGCCCCGCGGCACGTTCCGGGCGGCCCGGGGGTTGCCGACGGTGGTGCTGATGCGCGGTCTGGCCGCCGGGGCGCTGGTGGCCGCCGAGAGCTTCATCCCGCTGCTGCTGGTCACCCAGCGGGGCCTGTCCGCCACGCTCGCCGGGCTCTCGCTCACCGGCGGCGGCCTGACCTGGGCGCTCGGCTCGTACGTCCAGAGCCGCCCGGGCATGGACCGGCACCGCGAGCGGTTGATGGGACTGGGCATGGCGCTGCTGGCGGTGGCGATCGTGCTGGTGCCGCTGGTGCTGATCGACGCGGTGCCGGTCTGGACGGTGGCCGCGGCCTGGACGATCGGCGGGTTCGGCATGGGTCTGAACATCTCCAGCGGCGGTGTGCTGCTGCTGAAGTTGTCGCGGCCGGAGGAGGCGGGCAGCAACTCCTCCTCCCTGCAGATGTCCGACGCACTGGGCAACGTGACCTTCGTCGGGGTCGGCGGGGTGCTGTTCGTGGCCTTCGGCGGCGGTTCGATCGCCGCGGCCGGCGCCGCGTCGGCCGCCCCCGCGGGCGCCGCCCCGGCGGGCCACCCCGCGGCGTTCCTGGCGGTCTTCGCGGCGATGGCGGTGGTCGCGGCCGCCGGTGCGCTGGTGGCCGGCCGGCTGCGGCCGAAGGCCGCGTAGCCGAGTAGGGGCGACCGGAGCGACCAGCGGAGTCCGCCGACCGGGAGCAGCGCGGCCGTGGCGGGCGCCGAGCTCCGCCGACCGGGTGCGCGGCCCCGGAGCCGCGCGATGGTGGTGAGCGCCAAAGTTCGCTGACCGCTGACCGCCGATCTCCGGGCGAAAACCGGCAGTTCGAAGCCCCGGAGGCCGGCCGTCGGGCGCCGGGCCGGGCCCCGCGGGTCGCCCGCGCGGGCCTCGATCCGGGGCGCACGCCGTTCGCCGGTGGGGTGTGACCTCGCTCCCACCGCGGGCCGGGAGCGGGCGTTCGGCGCGGGGCGGAAAGCGGGGCACCGGTAGGCTGACGCGGTTGCCGATCGCCGACCTCAGCCGACGGAGACCGTGACTACTACCACCAGCGCCACCAACAGCCATCACCTGTCCCCGGCCTTCCCGGGACGGGCCCCGTGGGGCACCGCGAACAAGCTGCGCGCCTGGCAGCAGGCGGCCATGGACCGCTACCTCCAGACCCAGCCGCGGGACTTCCTCGCCGTGGCCACGCCCGGCGCCGGCAAGACCACCTTCGCGCTGACCCTCGCGTCGTGGCTGCTGCACCACCACGTCGTGCAGCAGGTGACGGTCGTCGCGCCGACCGAGCACCTGAAGAAGCAGTGGGCGGAGGCCGCGGCCCGGATCGGGATCAAGCTCGACCCGGAGTACAGCGCCGGGCCGCTGGGTCGCGAGTACCACGGCATCGCGATCACCTACGCCGGCGTCGGGGTCCGCCCGATGCTGCACCGCAACCGCATCGAGCAGCGCAAGACGTTGGTCATCCTCGACGAGATCCACCACGCCGGCGACTCGAAGTCGTGGGGCGAGGCGTGCCTGGAGGCGTTCGAGCCGGCGACCCGGCGGCTGGCGCTGACCGGCACCCCGTTCCGCTCGGACACCAACCCGATCCCGTTCGTGGCGTACGAGGAGGGCAACGACGGCATCCGCCGGTCGTCCGCCGACTACACCTACGGCTACGGCAACGCGCTCGGCGACGGCGTCGTCCGGCCGGTCATCTTCCTCTCCTACAGCGGCAACATGCGCTGGCGCACCAAGGCCGGCGACGAGATCGCGGCGCGGCTGGGCGAGCCGATGACCAAGGACGCGGTCTCCCAGGCGTGGCGCACCGCGCTGGACCCGCGCGGCGAGTGGATGCCGAACGTGCTGCGGGCCGCCGACCGGCGGCTGACCGAGGTCCGCAAGGGCATCCCGGACGCCGGTGCCCTGGTGATCGCCTCCGACCAGGAGCAGGCCCGGGCCTACGCCAAGCTGATCCGGGAGATCACCGGCGAGGGCGCGACCCTGGTCCTCTCCGACGACACGGGCGCCTCGCAGCGCATCGACGACTTCTCGCACTCCGAGGACCGCTGGATGGTCGCGGTCCGGATGGTGTCCGAAGGCGTCGACGTGCCCCGCCTCGCGGTCGGCGTGTACGCCACCACGATCTCCACCCCGCTGTTCTTCGCGCAGGCGGTCGGCCGGTTCGTGCGGTCCCGCAAGCGCGGCGAGACCGCGTCCGTCTTCCTGCCCACCGTCCCGTCGCTGCTCGGCTTCGCCAACGAGATGGAGGTCGAGCGCGACCACGTCCTCGACAAGCCGAAGAAGGACGCCGAGGAGGACCCGTACGCCGAGTCCGAGAAGGAGATGGACGAGGCGAACAAGGAGCAGGACGAGGACACCGGCGAGCAGGAGCAGTTCTCGTTCGAGGCGCTGGAGTCGGAGGCCGTCTTCGACCGGGTGCTCTACGACGGCGCCGAGTTCGGCATGCAGGCGCACGCCGGCAGCGAGGAGGAGCAGGACTACCTCGGCATCCCCGGCCTGCTGGAGCCCGACCAGGTGCAGATGCTGCTCCAGAAGCGGCAGGCCCGGCAGATCGCGCACAGCCGCAAGAAGCCGGACGCCGAGGCGGACCTGCTGGAGATGCCCGCCGAGCGGCGCCCGGTGGTCACGCACAAGGAACTGCTGGAACTGCGCAAGCAGCTCAACACCCTCGTGGGCGCCTACGTCCACCAGAGCGGCAAACCGCACGGGGTGATCCACACCGAGCTGCGCCGGGTGTGCGGCGGCCCGCCGAGCGCGGAGGCGACGGCCGGGCAGTTGGGCGAGCGCATCAAGAAGGTGCGGGAGTGGGCCACCCGCATGCGCTGAGCGTGTCCCGGTCCCGGCCGGCCGTCCGGGACCGGTGAGGCCGCCGGTCCCGGCCCCGGGGGCCTGTGCGGATACGGGGCCGGGCCGGGGAGGTGCGGTGCAGGTCCGGTGCGGAAGCGGTGTGCACGGCGCGCCGCGGGCGCCCCGCCGAAGCACGGTCGTTTGATAACGGCGCGGTCACGGTGGCGCGACTCGAACCCCGTCGGAGGGGACCACGGTACGGACGAGAGCGGATATTCCGGGCGCGAAAGCCCGGATTCTGGACGCGCTCTTCCGCTGACCGGAGTCGCTCGCTACTGTCCCGGTCACGCACACGCCCCGTGGCAGCGCCGCCGCGGAGCGCAGCCGGTGCAAAGCGGCCGGCGGCTCTTGCGCGCTGTTCCGGGACGAGCAGTGCGCCGCGCACGGACGCCGCCACTCACTCCAGGAGGGGGCGTCGTGACCGCAGAGACCTCCCAGACGCTCGACCGAGGACTGCGCGTCCTCAAACTGCTCGCCGACACCGACCACGGGCTGACCGTCACCGAGCTCTCCCACAAGCTCGGGGTCAACCGCACGGTGGTCTACCGCCTGCTGGCGACGCTGGAGCAGCACGCTCTGGTGCGCCGGGACGCCGGCGGTCGGGCCCGGGTCGGACTGGGCGTGCTGCGCCTGGGTCGCCAGGTCCACCCCCTGGTCAGGGAGGCCGCGCTGCCGGCGCTGCGTTCCCTGGCCGAGGACGTCGGCGCCACCGCCCACCTCACCCTCGTCGACGGCACCGAGGCGCTGGCGGTCGCGGTCGTCGAGCCGACCTGGACCGACTACCACGTCGCCTACCGCGCCGGATTCCGTCACCCGCTGGACCGCGGGGCCGCCGGGCGGGCCATCCTCAAGGCCCGCCAGGGCCGCCTCCAGGACGGCGGGCTCGCCCTGACGCACGGGGAGTTGGAGGCCGGTGCCAGCGGTGCCGCGGCGCCGCTGCTCGGGGTCAGCGGCATAGAGGGCAGCGTGGGCGTGGTGATGCTCACCGACTCCGTCGCGGAGCAGATAGGCCCGCGCGTGCTGGACGCGGCCCGGGAGGTCTCCGAGGCCCTGCGCTGACGCCGCGGCGCCCCGCCGCCGGCCGACGAGCCGGCGCCCGGTGGGCGGACGGCGCGCAGGACGACGCTCGCGTGCCCGGTGTGGGGACCCTGTGGCGCTGCCGTGTGACCAGGGCCTCGCACGGGGCGGGCG
>LIQL01000470.1:0-762 GCA_001418405.1 Streptomyces diastatochromogenes
GGACACCGACGGCCGCCCCCGCACCAACGGAGCCGACCGCCCAGCCCCCACCGGCGAACGCGACGAACCGCCCGGCGAACCCGGCTCGGCCGCCGCCCGCGGCGTCCCCACCCCCAAGGACCTCGCCGGCCTGGGCCGCCCTCAGGTCACCCAGAGCCCCACCGTCAACGGCAGCCAGCCCGCCGCCACCCTGCGCTGGTCCTCCGACAAGGGCTGGATCGAGCGCGGCGGCCCGCTCGGCGAGCCCGCCGAGACCGCCTCGCTGCCCACCCTCGCCCAGCTGACCAGCGCCGAACAGCGCTGGGCCGACCGCGAGGAGGACATCACCGCGGTCAGCGGCGATCCCTTCGAGGTCGGCCAGGTCTTCGCCCGCCGCTGGACCGAGCGGCTCTCCGACACCACCCACCTCCAGCAGCTCTCGACGGAGTACCCCCGCATCCCGCACCGCATCGACGGCGAACTGCTCCGCTACGCCGCCCGCTTCGGCCTGCTCGCCCACAAGGACGACCAGATCGACGAGCACGACCGGTACGCCATCCGGGCCGGCTTCTGGCGCGAGGTCGATCTGCGCACCGCCGCCGAACACTCCCCGACCGGGGACTGACCGGCGTGCGGGCAGCTGTGCGCGGGCTGNNCAGCCCCCCGGACCGGCGGCCGCCCGGGGCCGCGTACCCTCGTAGCTCGTGAAGACGGGCGCAAAACAGGTGGCGCAGGGCACGCCGGTGTGTGTGGTGCAGGACCTGGTCAAGACCTATCCCGCGC
>LIQL01000470.1:829-41617 GCA_001418405.1 Streptomyces diastatochromogenes
AACGGCGCCGGCAAGTCCACCCTGGTCCGCCAGCTGACCGGACTGCTGCGACCGGACTCCGGCCGCATCGACGTCCTCGGCCACGACCTGGTGCGGCACCCCGAGCGGGCCGCCCGGCTGCTGGCCTACCTCGGCCAGGAGTCGACCGCGCTGGACGAGCTGACCGTCTCCCTCGCCGTGGAGACCACCGGCCGGCTGCGCGGCCTGGACACCCGGTCCGCCCGCGCCGAGCGCGACGCGGTCCTCGACGAACTCGACCTGGGCCCGCTCGCCGGGCGGGCGCTGAAGAAGCTCTCCGGCGGCCAGCGACGACTGGCCTGCTTCGCCACCGCGCTGATCGGCGAACGCCCGCTGCTGGTGCTGGACGAGCCGACCACCGGCATGGACCCGGTCGCCCGGCGCGCCGTGTGGGCCGCCGTGGACCGCCGCCGCGCCGAGCGGGGCGCCACCGTCGTCCTGGTCACCCACAACGTCCTGGAGGCCGAGAGCGTGCTCGACCGGGTCGCGGTGATCGACCGCGGACGGGTGATCGCCTGCGACACGCCCGGCCGGCTGAAGGAACTGGTGGGGGAGGAGGTCCGGCTGGAACTGGTCTGGCGGGACCGGCCGCCGCTCGACGTCCCCGAGGTCGCCGCGCTCGCCGCCGACGCCCGCACCGCCGGCCGCCGCTGGACCCTGCGCCTGCCCGCGGACCGGGCCCGCTCGGCGGTCACCGCGGTCACCGCCGGCCCCGCCTTCGCGGCCCTGGACGACTTCACGCTGGCCACGCCGAGCCTGGAGGACGTCTACGTCTCCCTCGGCGGGCGCGCGGAGGGGCTGGTGAAGGCGTGACCGGGCGTGGCGTGCGGGTGCCGCCGGCCGGAACCGCCGGGGGCATCGGCGAGGGCCTGCGGCCGCTCGCCCGTACAACGGACCGACGGCCTGTCGAAGAAAGCTGGGTGACGGCGTGAGTGTGGTGTCCGCGCGGGCGGCGACCGGTTCCGGAACGCCCGCCGAGGAGGGCGCGGCGGCCGGCGGCGACGGGGCCGCACCGCTGGCGCCCCGGGCCCGACTGCTGCCCGCGCTCGGCGCCGTCTACCGCGCCCAGCTCTCCCGGGCCCGGGTGGCCCGGATACCGCTGCTGTTCGTCGCCACCTTCCAGTCCGTCGGGATCATGGTCCTGCTGCGCGGGGTGGTCAGTGGTGGCGACCCGGCGTGGTCGGTGGTCTCCGGCTCCGCGGTGCTGGTCGTCGCCTTCGTCGCGCTGAACCTGCTCGCGCAGTACTTCGGCCAGCTGCGGGCCGGTGGCGGTCTCGACCACTACGCGACGCTGCCGGTGCCGCCGGCCGCGGTGGTGCTCGGCGCGGCCGCCGCGTACGCCTCGTTCACGGTGCCGGGCGCGGTGGTCACCGCGGTCACCGGCTGTCTGCTCTTCCACCTGCCGATGGCCCACCTGTGGGTGTTGGTGGCCGTGGTCCCGCTGTCGGGAGCGGCGCTGTCCGGCCTCGGTGCGGCCCTCGGGCTGCTCGCCCCGCGCCAGGAACTGGCCACCCTCGGCGGCCAGTTGGGCATGTCAGCGGCGCTGCTGCTGGGCGTGCTGCCGGCCGCGGGGATGCCCGCGCCGGTCACCTGGGCCCGCGACCTGCTGCCCTCCACCTACGGGGTGGAGGCGTTGGCGCGGACCTTCGCCCCGCACCCCGACTGGCTGGCGGTCGCCGCCGACCTGGGCATCTGCGCGGCCGTCGGGGTGCTCTCCCTGGCCGTCGCGACCTGGGCGTACCGCCGGGCGGCGGTCCGGTGAGCGGGGCCGCCGACCCGCGCGGGCGTCCTGCTGCCGGTACCGCGGCGCCGGCCTGGCACGATGACGGGGTGACCGCACCACAGACGCCCTCCGAGAACCAACCGCCCGAAGAGCCGCACCAGCCGCAGGCCGCCCCCGTCGAGGCAACCGGCGCCACCGCCGAACCCGGCGGCGCCCCCGAGTTCGCCCGCGAGCTGCGGGAGGGCGTGCTGATCGCCCTGGCGGTCGCCGTGAGCGGGGTGGTGCTGGGCGTGCTGTGGGCCTGGCTGGCCCCGCGCGTCCCGCTGATCGCGGACACCCACAACGTCTACCTGAAGAACACCGAGGGAGAGGAGGCGATCGGCGCCGACGGCACCTTCGCCCTCCTGGCGTTCGGCTTCGGCGTGGTCACCGCGGCGGTGGTCTTCCTCGTCCGGCGGCGCGGCGGCATCCCGCTGGTGGTCTCGCTGGCCGTGGGCGGGCTGCTGGGCGCCGTGCTGGCCTGGGTGACGGGCATGTGGCTGGGCCCCACGCCGGACGTGGTCGCGCACGCCAAGCAGGTCGGTGCCGGGGTCGTCTTCGACGGCCCGCTGCGGCTCCAGGCCAAGGGCGCCCTGCTCGCCTGGCCGATCGCCGCGATGCTCACCCAGATCGTGCTGACCGGGCTGTTCGGGCCGCGCGATCCGGAACTGGACGGGCCGGTGGTGCCGGACTGGTCCGGACACCACCAGCCGCCGGTCGGCTGACCGCCGCGCCGGCCGTCCGCTCAGGACGGCCGGCGACCGTGGTTGGCCCGGCCCTTGCGCACGCGCCACTTCCGCTTGCGGGTCCTCTTCGACATGGACGCACCTCCCCTCCGGAGGCAACCGGGCAGGAGGTGCGTGCGGTAGCCGCGGTGCGGTGCGGGCGGGGGCAACCGGGGGCGCGCGGCGGCGCCGGTCGGGGTCAGCCCCGCGCGATCGGCGCGAACCGTGCGCCGGTCAGCGCGGCCAGGTCGGCGGGGGCGAGCTCGACCTCCAGGCCGCGCCGGCCCGCCGAGACGCAGACCGTCGGTCGGGTCTGCGCCGAGGCGTCCACCACCGTCCGCAGCCGCTTGCGCTGCCCCAGCGGCGAGATCCCGCCGACGACGTAACCGGTGCTGCGCTCGGCCGCCGCCGGATCGGCCATCGCGGCCCGCTTGCCGCCCACCGCGGCGGCCAGCGCCTTGAGGTCCAACGAACCGGACACCGGCACCACGGCCACCGTGAGCGCGCCGTCCACGTCCGCCAGCAGCGTCTTGAACACCTGGTCGGGGGAGACCCCGAGCGCCTCGGCGGCCTCCTCGCCGTAGGAGGCGGCCGCCGGGTCGTGCGCGTACGCGTGGACCGTGAACGGGACGCCGGCCGCGGTCAGCGCCACCGTCGCGGGCGTGCCGCCGGACTGCGCCGCGCCCTTCTTCCCCTGCTTCGGCTTCTTCGCCACCGTGCCTCGCCTCGTTCGAACGCGAAAGTCCCCCGGCCCCGGGAACGGAGACGCCCGGGGTGCCGGTGCGTCAGTTGGGGCTGGTCGGCTGCCGGGTCAGATCCACCGCCGGCAGCGACGGGAGCTTACCGATCACCGCGGACTCCCGGCGCAGCAGATCCAGCTCCTGCTGCAGCCGGGCCGCGGTGTCCGGCGCCGCCAGCAGCTCCTGCTTGGCGGGCACGTCCAGCACCGCCGCCGCCGCGACCAGGTACGACAGCACCGAGGGGTCGGCGGGCAGGTCCTGGTCGCTGGCGAGGGTCCGCTCGTTCGCCCAGGCCAGCCGCTTCTGGTAGGTGCGAAAGGTCCGCACCACGCCGGAGGCCAGTGCGCCCGCGCCCTCGCCCTGCTCCTCCTCCAGGGGGGCCAGTTCGGCGGTCAGGTACGGCCCGGAGGCGTCCACCGACAGCAGTTGGAAGCGCGTGGTGCCGGTGGCCAGGACCTCGTAGCCGCCGCCCGACTTCTCGCGGATGGTCGCCGCGTCCGCGATGCAGCCGACGGTGTGGAAGGCGACGAGCGGATCGTCGCCGAAGCCCGCGGCCGGGCCGGTGGCGGTCGGCGCGGTGGCGTCCGGCAGCCCCGGCGCGGTGGGGGCGACCTCCCGGCCGTCCCGGATGGCGACCACCGCGAACCGCCGGTCGTCCTCCGGGCGGTCGAGCAGGTCGCCCATCATCGCCCGGTAGCGCGCCTCGAAGACGTTCAGCGGCAGCACCAGGCCCGGGAAGAGCACCGAGTTGAGCGGGAACAGCGGCAGACGCACGGAGGACACAGTGGGTAAGCCTAGAGCCTGTACCCGGGACGGCCGCCACCGGACGGGCCCTAAGCCCGTCGCAACAGCCGGGACGCGCCGGCCGCGACCGTCGTCGCCAGCACCCAACCCGTCATGATCATCACGGCCGACACCCACTGTGCGGTGCCCGCCGGCTTCCAGGCGCTGCCCTGGTAGAGGTCTATCACCGGCAGCAGCAGGTCGAGGGAGTACAGGTACGGGTTCCACGTCGGCGACTCGTCGTGCTTGAGGGGCGGCGGCGGGTACGAGGAGAAGTAGGCCGTGCCGATCGCCCAGAGGATCACCATCCACACCGCGGCCCGACCGGGGCGGTAGCCGTAGGCCACCGTCCAGTCCTGGAGGAAGCCCCACGCCTTCGCGGCCAGCGGCAGCGTCTCGCGCCGGCGCCGCTGCTTGGCCAGCAGCACCTCCCGGGCGTCCGCGTCCTCGCCCATGGCGCGCAGCGAGGCGGCCAGCATCTCGTACGGCTCGGGCGCGTACTCCGGGGTCGCCGCGGCCACCCACTGCAGCCGCGACGCCAGCGGGAAGTGGCCCCTCGGGATCAGCGTCTCGTAGGAGAAGCCGGCCATCATCAGCCCGCCCAGGCCCGGCCAGCTCGCCGACTTGTCGACGAGGTTGACGACCCGGGCGCCGGAGAGGATCACCCGGCCGCGCTGCGGGCGCTCGCCCAGGAACCGCAGCTCCGGCGTCTGGATCCGGCGCAGCGACAGCTCCTGGTCGGACTCCATGATGAACCGGGCGTGCTCCAGGTCCACGGCGTCCCCGAACCGCCCGTCGTCCAGCCGCACCCCGCCCTCGCACTCGAAGCGCTGCATCCGGGTGCCGCGGGCCGGGGTGTGGGTGATGCCGTACGGGGGCGTGGCGCCGCTGGAGAACGGGGAGTTGGCCAGGCCCGCGGCGGTGAGGTAGAGGGTCCGCTCGACGGTCAGCTGGGGGGCGTTCAGCGCCCGGCGGCCGAACGGATTGCTCAGGTGACTGCCGCGCAGGCTCAGCGACACCCCGACGGTGGCGCCGCGCAGCGACAGTTCGCCGTAGGACTCCAGCATCTCGGCCTGGAGGTCCTGGGCGACGGTGAGCCCGTCCGCCATGATCGACCGGCCCTGCCGGTCCTTGTGCACCACCACCTGATTGAGCATCAGGTCGGTGCCGATGTGCGCGTCGGTGAGGCGGACGCCGGAGTGCACCACGCAGCGCGGCAGGTGCAGGTCGCCCTCGGTGTGCAGCCGGGCCGCCTCCAGCCGGGGTATCGCGCAGTTCACCATGCGCAGGGTGGTGAACCGGCTCTCCGGCAGCAGCACCTCGGCCTCGAAGCGGCAGTCCCGCAGCTCCACGAATGGCTTGATCGTGCCGCCCGCAAGGTCGAGAGTGTCCGTGATGTACGCGCCGGTCAGGTGCAGCCCGGACACCCGGCCGGGCTGCGCCGGCGGCCCGTCGAGCAGCAGCAGGGCCACCACCCGCGCCCGGACCCGGCGCTCCGGGCCCCACAGGTGCTGCCCGTGCGGGTCGTCCCGGGACGGCTCGCCGGTGTGCAGGTTGCAGGTGCTGCCGTTGCGGAACGCCTGCCACATGCTCCATTCCGCGGACGTCAGTCGCAGGTCGGCGGGTGCATCGCCGTCCCTGGCTCCGGTCACTGTGGCTCCCCCTTGCTCTCAGCGGTGCCTGCCGGCAGGCCCTCTGGTGGTCTTCGGTCGTCCGTGGGTGCGGTGGTGCGTCGGCCGCCCGTCCGGGGCGGTGCCCGGCGGTCGGGCCGGTATGCGGTCGCGATACCTGTTCGGATGCATCCCGGCGGGCGCTCTTGCGCCCGCGCCGCGGTCGTCCCCGTGTGCCCGCACCGACCCCTTGCCCGCCCGGTGACCGGTTGAACACGCGTGGTCAGGGCCAACTCCGGTCAACTTCGCGGGCCGGTCCGACGGCCGTCCGGCCCGTGCGTCACTGCGTATCACCCAGTGATACGGCCGCTCGGGCCCGACGACCGGTCTGAGACACTGGGGGAGTGATCTCCCGAATCGATCTGCGTGGTGCCGCCCTCCCCGAGGGCGCCGCGCTCCGCGACCTGCTGCCCCGTGCCGAGTTCGACGTGGAAGCCGCCCTGGAGAAGGTGCGGCCCATCTGCGAGGACGTACGCCATCGCGGCACCGCGGCGCTGATCGAGTACGCGCGGCGGTTCGACGGTGTCGAGATCGAGCGGGTCCGGGTCCCGGCCGAGGCCCTCACCGAGGCCCTCGACGCGCTGGACCCGAAGGTCCGCGCCGCCCTGGAGGAGTCCATCCGGCGCGCCCGGATCGTCCACCGCGAGCAGCGCCGCACCGACGTCACCACCAAGGTCGTGCCCGGCGGCACGGTCACCGAGCGCTGGGTGCCGGTCGAGCGGGTCGGCCTCTACGTCCCCGGCGGCCGGTCGGTCTACCCGTCCTCCGTCGTCATGAACGTGGTCCCCGCGCAGGAGGCCGGCGTCGGCTCGCTCGCCATCGCCTCCCCGCCGCAGGTGTCCTCCCCGTCGCAGCCGTCCTTCCACGGGCTGCCGCACCCCACGATCCTCGCCGCCTGCGCCCTGCTCGGCGTCGACGAGGTCTACGCCGCGGGCGGCGCCCAGGCCGTCGCGATGTTCGCGTACGGCACCGAGGAGTGCGCACCGGTCAACCTGGTCACCGGCCCCGGCAACATCTACGTGGCCGCCGCCAAGCGCCTCCTCAAGGGCCGGATCGGCATCGACTCCGAGGCCGGCCCGACCGAGATCGCGGTCCTCGCCGACCGCACCGCCGACCCGGTGCACGTCGCCGCCGACCTGATCAGCCAGGCCGAGCACGACCCGATGGCCGCCGCGGTCCTGGTCACCGACTCCGTGGAGCTGGCCGACCGCACCGAGAAGGAGCTGGCCCCGCAGATCGAGGCCACCAAGCACGTCGAGGACCGGATCGTGCCGGCGCTGTCCGGCCGGCAGTCCGCGATCGTCCTGGTCGACGGCCTCGACGAGGGCCTGACGGTGGTGGACGCCTACGGCGCCGAGCACCTGGAGATCCAGACGGCCGACGCCGCCGCGGTCGCCGCCCGGGTCCGCAACGCCGGCGCGATCTTCGTCGGCCCCTACGCCCCGGTCTCCCTCGGCGACTACTGCGCCGGCTCCAACCACGTCCTGCCCACCGGCGGTTGCGCCTGCCACTCCTCGGGCCTGTCCGTCCAGTCGTTCCTGCGCGGCATCCACGTCGTGGACTACTCGCGGGAGGCACTGGCCGAGGTCGCCCACCACGTGGTGACCCTCGCCGAGGCCGAGGACCTCCCGGCCCACGGCGCGGCGCTCAAGGCCCGGTTCGACTGGACGGTTCCGCAGAGCAAGTGAGCAGCCAGATGACCAAGAACGCCCCCGTGTCCCGCATGGACCAGCTCCCGATCCGGGACGAGCTGCGCGGCAAGTCCCCCTACGGCGCGCCGCAGCTGGACGTCCCGGTGCGCCTCAACACCAACGAGAACCCCTACCCGCTCCCCGAACCGCTGGTGCAGCGGATCGCCGAGCGGGTCACCGAGGCCGCCCGCCAGCTCAACCGCTACCCCGACCGGGACGCGGTCGAGCTGCGCACCGCGCTGGCCGCCTACCTCACCCGCACCGCGGGCCACGCCGTCGCCGCCGACCAGGTCTGGGCCGCCAACGGCTCCAACGAGGTCATCCAGCAGCTGCTGCAGACCTTCGGCGGTCCCGGCCGCACCGCCCTCGGCTTCGAGCCGTCGTACTCCATGCACGCGCTGATCTCGCGCGGCACCGGCACCGGCTGGCTCTCCGGCCCGCGCAACGACGACTTCACCATCGACCTGGCGGCGGCCCGGGCGGCCATCGCCGAGCACCGGCCCGACGTGGTCTTCGTCTGCTCGCCGAACAACCCCACCGGCACCGCCGTCGAGGCCGACACCGTCCTCGCGCTGTACGAGGCGGCCCAGGCCGCCCGCGCCGACGCCGCCGGGGCGCTGGTCGTCCTCGACGAGGCGTACGGCGAGTTCAGCCACCACCCCTCGCTGCTGCCGCTGATCGAGGGCCGGCCCAACCTGGTGCTCTCCCGGACCATGTCCAAGGCGTTCGGCGCCGCCGGGCTCCGCCTGGGCTACCTCGCCGCCGACCCGGCCGTGGTCGACGCGGTGCAGCTGGTCCGGCTGCCCTACCACCTCTCGTCCGTCACCCAGGCCACCGCGCTCGCCGCCCTGGAGCACACCGATACGCTCCTGAAGTACGTGGCACAGCTCAAGGAGGAGCGCGACCGCCTGGTGACCGAACTGCGCGCGATCGGCTGCCAGGTCGTCGCCTCGGACGCCAACTTCGTCCAGTTCGGCCTCTTCGACGACGCGCACGCCATCTGGCAGGCCATCCTCGACCACGGCGTGCTGGTCCGCGACAACGGCGTACCGGGCTGGCTGCGGGTCACCGCCGGCACCCCGGCCGAGAACGACGCGTTCCTCGACGCGGTGCGCGCGGTGCTCAAAGAACGCAGCCTGAAGGAGAACAAGCGATGAGCGGGGCGACCGCCCGGGTGGGGCGCGTGGAGCGCACCACCAAGGAGACGACGGTGCTGGTCGAGATCGATCTCGACGGCACCGGCCAGGTCGACGTCTCGACCGGCGTCGGCTTCTACGACCACATGCTCGACCAGCTCGGCCGGCACGGCCTCTTCGACCTCAAGGTCAAGACCGACGGCGATCTGCACATCGACACCCACCACACCATCGAGGACACCGCCCTCGCGCTGGGCGCCGCCTTCAAGCAGGCGCTCGGCGACAAGGTCGGCATCTACCGCTTCGGCAACTGCACCGTCCCGCTGGACGAGTCGCTCGCCCAGGTGACCGTCGACCTCTCCGGCCGCCCGTACCTGGTGCACACCGAGCCGGAGACCATGGCGCCGATGATCGGCACCTACGACACCACGATGACCCGGCACATCCTGGAGTCGTTCGTCGCCCAGGCGCAGATCGCCCTGCACGTCCACGTGCCCTACGGCCGCAACGCCCACCACATCGTGGAGTGCCAGTTCAAGGCACTCGCCCGGGCGCTGCGCTACGCCAGCGAGCGCGACCCGCGGGCGGCCGGCATCCTGCCGTCCACGAAGGGCGCGCTGTAATGAACGGTCTGTCCACCGTCTTCATCCTGGTGGGGCTCTTCCTGCTCGGCGGGGTGTACTCGTTCTGGAAGCAGAAGATCCCCAAGTCCGTGATCGTCCTGATGGCCATCGCCTCGGCGATGTGCCTGGTGGCGGGTGTGATGCGACTGGAGGTGTGGAATTGAGCGCCGCGCAGTCGCCGGCCAAGAAGGTCGTCGTCTTCGACTACGGCTTCGGCAACGTCCGCTCCGCCGAGCGCGCCCTGGCGCACGTCGGCGCGGACGTGGAGATCACCCGTGACTACGACACCGCGATGAACGCCGACGGGCTGCTGGTGCCCGGCGTCGGCGCGTTCGCCGCCTGCATGCGCGGTCTGCGAGAAGCCCGCGGCGACTGGATCGTCGGCCGCCGACTGGCCGGTGGCCGTCCGGTGATGGGCATCTGCGTCGGCATGCAGGTCCTCTTCGGCCGGGGCATCGAGCACGGCGTGGAGACCGCCGGCCTGGACGAGTGGCCCGGCACGGTCGGCCCGCTCAAGGCCGAGGTGGTCCCGCACATGGGCTGGAACACCGTCCGCGCCGCCGCGGACTCCCAGCTCTTCGCCGGGCAGCCCGCCGACGCCCGCTACTACTTCGTGCACTCCTACGCGGTCCACGACTGGGAGCTGGAGATCGGCAACGAGCACCTCGCGCCGCCCAAGGTCACCTGGGCCACGCACGGCGAGCCGTTCGTGGCCGCGGTCGAGAACGGCGCGCTGTGGGCCACCCAGTTCCACCCCGAGAAGTCCGGCGACGCCGGTGCCCAGCTCCTCACCAACTGGATCAGAACCCTGTGAACCCCGTGAACGCTGTGAAGAAGCTTGAACTGCTGCCCGCCGTCGACGTCCGCGACGGCCAGGCCGTCCGCCTGGTGCACGGCGAGTCCGGCTCCGAGACGTCCTACGGCGACCCGTTGCAGGCCGCCCTGACCTGGCAGCGGGCCGGCGCCGAGTGGCTGCACCTGGTCGACCTGGACGCCGCCTTCGGCACCGGTGACAACCGCGCGCAGATCGCCGAGGTCGCCCGCTCCATGGACATCAAGGTCGAGCTGTCCGGCGGCATCCGCGACGACGACTCGCTGGCCGCCGCGCTGGCCACCGGCTGCACCCGGGTCAACATCGGCACCGCGGCGCTGGAGGACCCGGAATGGGTCGCCAAGATCATCGCCGAGCACGGCGACAAGATCGCGGTCGGCCTGGACGTCCGCGGCACCACCCTGCGCGGCCGCGGCTGGACCCGGGACGGCGGCGACCTCTACGAGACGCTGGCCCGCCTGGACTCCGAGGGCTGCGCCCGCTACGTCGTCACCGACATCAACAAGGACGGCACGCTCCAGGGCCCCAACCTGGAACTGCTCAAGAACGTCTGCGCGGCCACCGACCGCCCCGTCGTCGCCTCCGGCGGCGTCTCCTCCCTCGACGACCTGCGGGCGATCGCCGCGCTGGTGCCCGAGGGCGTCGAGGGCTCCATCGTCGGCAAGGCGCTCTACGCGAAGGCGTTCACCCTCGAAGAGGCACTGGCGGCGGTGTCGTAGCCGCGGGTGCGCAACCGACCACATGGGAGGCGGCGTGATGAGCATCGAGCGCGTACGGACCGACAGTCCGTGGGAAGAGACCATCGGCTTCGCGCGCGCGGTGGCCGCCGGCGACCGGGTCCTGGTCGCCGGCACCATGCCGCTGGTCGGCGGCGTCCTCCAGGGCGAGGGTGACCCCTACGTCCAGACCAAGGTCGCCTTCGGGAACGCGCTGGCGGCGCTCAAACCCTTCGGGCTGGGCGCCGCCGACGTGCTGCGCACCCGGATGTACCTGACCCACCTGCGGGACGCGGACGCCGCCGCCCGCGCCCACCGCGAACTGTTCGAAGCCGCCCCACCCGCCACGACCCTGGTCGTGGTCTCCGGCTTCGTCGACTCCCGCGTCCTGGTGGAAGTAGAACTAGAAGCGTTCCGGGACCTGTCCCCGGAAACCGAGCGAGAGGGCTGAACGACATGACCCTGGCGGTCCGCGTCATTCCCTGCCTGGACGTCGACAACGGCCGTGTCGTCAAGGGCGTCAACTTCCAGAACCTCCGTGACGCCGGGGACCCGGTCGAGATGGCGAAGGTCTACGGCGACGAGGGCGCCGACGAACTGACCTTCCTCGACATCACCGCCTCCTCCGGCAACCGCGAGACCACCTACGACGTGGTCCGCCGCACCGCCGAGCAGGTCTTCATCCCGCTCACCGTCGGCGGCGGGGTGCGCACCGCACAGGACGTCGACAAGCTGCTGCGGGCCGGCGCCGACAAGGTCGGCGTCAACACCGCGGCGATCGCCCGCCCGGAGCTGATCAAGGAGATCGCCGAGCGGTTCGGCAGTCAGGTGCTGGTGCTCTCCGTCGACGCCCGCCGCACCGCGTCGGGGTCCTTCGAGGTCACCACCCACGGCGGCCGCCGTTCGGCCGGGATCGACGCCGTCGAATGGGCGCACCGGGCCGCGGAGTTGGGCGCCGGCGAGATCCTGTTGAACTCCATGGACGCCGACGGCACCAAGGACGGCTACGACGTGGAGATGATCGAGGCGGTGCGCCGGCACGTCAGCGTCCCGGTGATCGCCTCCGGCGGCGCCGGCAAACTCACCGACTTCGCCCCCGCGGTGGCGGCCGGCGCCGACGCGGTCCTGGCCGCCTCCGTCTTCCACTTCGGCGACCTGCGCATCGGCGAGGTCAAGGGCGCGCTGCGGGAGGCGGGACACCCGGTGCGGTGACGTCCCGCGTGCGGGCCCGGTGCCCGCACCGCACGGGGCCCCCGCCGCGTCCTCGCGGTGGGGGCCCCGTGCGTTCAAGGCCCGCGCCGGGTCAGCGCTTCTTGCGGACCGCCCGGACGAACTCCCGGTTCATCTTGGTGATGCTGAACAGCGGGATGCCCTTGGGGCAGGCGGTGGCGCACTCGCCGGCCAGGGTGCAGCCGCCGAACCCCTCGTCGTCCATCTGGGCCACCATGTCCAGCACCCGGGTCTCGCGCTCCGGGGCGCCCTGCGGCAGCACGTTGAGGTGGTTGACCTTGGCGGAGGTGAAGAGCATCGCCGCCCCGTTGGGGCAGGCCGCGACGCAGGCGCCGCAGCCGATGCACTCGGCGTGTTCGAAGGCGAAGTCGGCGTCCGGCTTGGGCACCGGTGTGGCGTGCGCCTCGGGGGCGGCGCCGGTCGGCGCGGTGACGTAGCCGCCGGCCTGGATGATCCGGTCGAAGGCCGAGCGGTCCACGACCAGGTCCTTCACCACCGGGAACGCCGCGGCCCGCCACGGCTCGATGTCGATGGTGTCGCCGTCCTGGAAGGAGCGCATGTGGAGCTGGCACGTGGTGGTCCGCTCCGGGCCGTGCGCATCGCCGTTGATGACGAGTGAGCACGCGCCGCAGATGCCCTCGCGGCAGTCGTGGTCGAAGGCGACCGGGTCCTCGCCCTTGAGGATGAGTTCCTCGTTGAGGGTGTCGAGCATCTCCAGGAACGACATGTCCGGGGAGATGCCGTCCACCTCGTACGTGGACATGGTGCCCGGTGCGTCGGCGTTCTTCTGGCGCCAGACGCGCAGGGTGAGGGACATCGCGGGGGTCGTCCCCCGGGGGGCGGCGGTCATGCGTAGCTCCGCTGGGTGGGGTGGACGTACTCGAACACCAGGTCTTCCCGGTGCAGGGTGGGGGCGGTGCCGGTGCCGGTGAACTCCCAGGCGGCGGCGTAGGAGAACGCCTCGTCCCGGCGGGCGGCCTCGCCGTCGGGCGTCTGCGACTCCTCGCGGAAGTGGCCGCCGCAGGACTCGCCGCGGTGCAGCGCGTCGAGGCACATCAGCTCGGCGAGCTCCAGGTAGTCGACGATGCGGTTGGCCTTCTCCAGCGACTGGTTGAACTCCTCGCCGGTGCCGGGCACCTTGATGCGCCGCCAGAACTCCTCGCGGATCTGCGGGATCCGGTCCAGGGCCTTGCGCAGGCCCTCTTCGGTGCGGGCCATCCCGCAGTACTCCCACATGAGTTCGCCGAGCTCGCGGTGGAAGGAGTCGGGGGTGCGGTCGCCGTCGACGGCGAGCAGCAGGTTCAGCCGGTCCTCGGTGTCGGCCAGCACCTCCTGCACGTCCGGGTGGTCGGCCGCCACCTCGTCGCCGTGCGGGTGCTTCGCCAGGTAGTCGTTGATGGTGGCGGGGAGCACGAAGTAGCCGTCGGCCAGGCCCTGCATCAGCGCCGAGGCGCCCAGGCGGTTGGCGCCGTGGTCGGAGAAGTTGGCCTCGCCGACGGCGAACAGGCCCGGGATCGTGGTCTGCAGGTCGTAGTCGACCCACAGGCCGCCCATCGTGTAGTGCACGGCCGGGTAGATCCGCATGGGCACCTGGTACGGATCCTCGTCGGTGATCCGCTGGTACATGTCGAAGAGGTTGCCGTACTTGGCCTCGACGGCCGCGCGGCCCATCCGCTGGATCGCGTCCGCGAAGTCCAGGTACACGCCCTGGCCGCCGGGGCCGACGCCGCGGCCCTCGTCGCAGACGTTCTTCGCGGCCCGGGAGGCGATGTCACGCGGCACGAGGTTGCCGAACGAGGGGTAGATCCGCTCCAGGTAGTAGTCCCGCTCGTCCTCGGGGATCTCGTGCGCCGGCCGGGTGTCGCCCTTGGCCTTCGGCACCCAGATCCGGCCGTCGTTGCGCAGCGACTCGCTCATCAGCGTCAGCTTCGACTGGTGGTCGCCGGTGCGCGGGATGCAGGTCGGGTGGATCTGGGTGAAGCAGGGGTTGGCGAAGTACGCGCCGCGCCGGTGGGCCCGCCACACCGCGGTGGCGTTGGAGTTCATGGCGTTCGTCGACAGGTAGAAGACGTTGCCGTAGCCGCCGGAGGCGAGCACCACCGCGTCCGCGAAGTAGGTGGAGATCTTCCCGGTGATCAGGTCGCGGGCGACGATGCCGCGGGCCCGGCCGTCGACGACGATCACGTCGAGCATCTCGGTGCGCGGGTGCATCTCGACGTTGCCCGCGGCGATCTGCCGGGACAGCGCCTGGTAGGCGCCGAGCAGCAGCTGCTGGCCCGTCTGGCCGCGGGCGTAGAACGTCCGGGAGACCTGGACGCCGCCGAAGGACCGGGTGTCCAGCAGACCGCCGTACTCGCGGGCGAACGGTACGCCCTGCGCCACGCACTGGTCGATGATCTCCACCGAGATCTGGGCCAGCCGGTGGACGTTGGACTCCCGGGCCCGGAAGTCGCCGCCCTTGACGGTGTCGTAGAAGAGGCGGTGGACGGAGTCGCCGTCGTTGCGGTAGTTCTTCGCGGCGTTGATGCCGCCCTGCGCGGCGATGGAGTGGGCCCTGCGCGGCGAGTCCTGGTAGCAGAACTGGACGACGTGGTAGCCCTGTTCGGCGAGGGTGGCGCCGGCCGAGCCGCCGGCCAGGCCGGTGCCGACGACGATGACCGTGTGCTTGCGGCGGTTGGCCGGGTTGACCAGCTTGGCCTCGAAGCGGCGGGTGTCCCAGCGCTCGGCTATGGGGCCGGCGGGGGCCTTGCTGTCGACGACCGGTTCCCCGGTCGTGAAGTCGGTGTAGGGCATGGTCAGCTCACCAATCCGGTCATGACGCCCACGGGGACGGCGATGAAGCCCAGGGTCAGCACCAGCGCGAGCACGTCGGCCAGGGTCTTCAGGAGGCGGTCGCGGCTCCGGCTGCCGGCGCCGAGGGTCTGCGCGGCGCTCCAGAAGCCGTGCCGGACGTGCAGGCCCAGCGCGAGCATCGCGACGAGGTAGATGACGTTGCCGTACCAGGTGGAGAAGGTGTCCACGACGTTCTGGTACGGGTGGCCCGGCTGGAAGCCGCCGGCGTGCACGGTGCCGGTGGTCAGGTCGAGCACGTGCCAGACGATGAACAGGCCGAGGATGATCCCGCCCCACCGCATCGTGCGGGTGGCGTAGCTGGCCCGCGGCTTCTTGTGCACGTACTTGGTCGGGCGGGCCCTGATGTCGCGCCTGCTGAGCTGGTACGCGGAGGTGGCGTGCGCGACGACGGCGGCCACGAGGACCACGCGGAACACCCAGAGCGTCCACTCGTAGTGCATGAACGGCTCGCCGAGGGTGCGCAGCCAGTGCGCGTATCCGTTGAAGGTGGCGGGCCCGAAGAAGATCTTCAGGTTGCCGAACATGTGGACGACGAGGTAGCCGAGCATGATCAGGCCGCTGACGGCCATCACTGTCTTCTTGCCGACGGTGGAGTCCCACAGTGCGCGCCCGCCCGTCGGCCGACCGCCGGGGCGCCGTGGCGCGGGGTTCTTCTTCGGCGGCCGTTGGTCCGTCCGTGTTGCCAGTGCCATGAGTCCCGACGGTAGGGACGCGTCCGCCATCAGTCCAAGACATGGTCCAGCTGATCTCGATAGGCTGGCCCTATCGTTGCCTTATATTCCCCTTATGCAGCTACAACAGCTCCGCTACTTCACGGCCGTGGCCGACACCCGCCACTTCACCCGCGCCGCCGAACGCGAACACGTCGCCCAACCCTCGCTCTCCCAGCAGATCCGGTCCCTGGAACGGGAGTTGGGGGCCGAGCTCTTCCACCGCGCCCGCGGCCACATCACCCTCACCGACGCCGGCGAAACCCTGCTGCCGCTCGCCCGCCGGATCCTCGCCGACACCGAGACCGCCCGCCGCGAGGTCCAGGAGGTCGCCCAACTGCGCCGCGGCCGGCTCCGCCTCGGCGCCCCGCCCAGCCTCTGCGCCAGCCTCGTCCCCGATGTGCTCAGCGCCTTCCACGCCGCCTACCCGGGCGTCGACCTGATCGTCAGCGAGGACGGATCCCAGGACCTGGTCCGGGCCCTGGCCGACGGCGACCTGGACCTGGCGCTGATCATCACGCCGCTGCCCGGCCAGGCCCCGGCCCTTGCCACCGCGGAGCTGCTGCGCGAGGAACTGGTGGTGGTCTCCGCCCCCGGCCGCCCGGCACCGGTGACCGGCCGGCGCACCCGGATCCGCGTCGAGGACCTCCGCGGCCGCCCCCTCGCGATGTTCCGCCGCGGCTACGACCTGCGGGAATTCACCACGGCCGCGTGCCGCGCGGCCGGCTTCGAGCCGACCTTCACCGTCGAGGGCGGCGAGATGGACGCGGTCCTCGGCTTCGTCCGGGCCGGGCTCGGCATCGCCGTCGTCCCCAGCATGGTCGCCGAACGCTCCGGCCTGCGCATCACGCCGTTCGCCACCCCCGGCATGCACCGCGTGATCTCCGTGGCCCACCGCGGCGACGTCTCACCGCCGCGCGCCGCCCGCGAACTGGACCGCATCCTGCGCGCGCACCTGGCCGACGACGCGTCCTGAGGGGCGGCGCCCGCCGGGGAAGGCCCCGGCCCGCGCCCCGTCAGACGCCCAGCTTCGCCGCCCGCAGCTTCGCCACCGCGTCCTGCTCGCCGTCCAGCTCCACCTTCGCCGCGTCCAGCCGGCCGAAGGCGAACATCGTCAGCTCACCCGGCTCGCCGGTGACCGTCACCACCGGAGCGCCCCGGTGCGCCACCACGGTCTGCCCGTCCGGCCGCCGCAGCACCACGCCGACCGGCGCCTTCCGGCCCAGCACCCGGGCCGCCCGCTCCAGCCTCGCCCACAGCGCGTCCGCGAAGACCGGGTCCAGCTCGCGCGGCGTCCAGTCCGGCTGGGCCCGCCGCACGTCCTCGGCGTGCACGTAGAACTCGACGGTGTTCGACGCCTCGTCGATCTGCTTGAGTGCGAACGGCGACATCTTCGGCGGACCCGTCCTGATCAGGCCGATCAGCTCCTCGTACGGCTTCGCCGCGAACTCCGCCTGCACCCGCTCCAGCCGCCCCGCCAGCGGCTTCAGCACGATCCCCGCGGACGCGTCCGTGCGCCGCTCGCGGACCACCAGGTGCGCGGCCAGATCCCGCGTCGTCCAGTCGTCGCAGAGCGTCGGCGCCTCCGGGCCCGCGCTCTCCAACAAGTCGGCCAGAAGGAGCCGTTCACGCTTCGCATGGGTCGACATACCGCCAGCCTACGACCGCTGCGGCTCCCCTGCCACGGCGCACCCGCCCCGGCCCCGCGCCGCCGTCACCAGTGCAGCACGACCACCGCCACCACCACGGCCGCCACCAGCGACGCCACGAACACCGCCGCCAACACCCGCACCGCGACCTTCGCCGTCCGGTCCGGATCCGGCGGTGGCGCAGCGGGGGGCGCGGCGGTGTTGCCGGCGCGTGCGTCCGGGGGCTGCTGGTCCATTCCAGCAGGATGCCGCACGGCACAATGGACCCATGACCAGCAGTCGCGCCACCGCCCCCGCCCTGGACCCCGCCATCGCCGCCCGCCTCAAGCGCGACGCCGACGGCCTCTTCCCGGCCATCGCCCAGCAGTACGACACCGGGGAAGTGCTCATGCTCGGCTGGATGGACGACGAGGCGCTGCACCGCACCCTCACCACCGGCCGCTGCACGTACTGGTCCCGCAGCCGCCGGGAATACTGGGTCAAGGGCGACACCTCCGGGCACGTCCAGTACGTGAAGTCCGTCGCCCTCGACTGCGACGCCGACACCGTGCTGGTCAAGGTCGACCAGGTCGGGGCGGCCTGCCACACCGGCGCCCGCACCTGCTTCGACGCCGACGTGCTGGCCGACGCACCCACCGCCGACCAGTAGGCTCCGCTGCCATGACCACGGGAACCACCGGCACCGCCGCACCGGACCTCGACACCTTCCGCACGCTCGCCAAGGACCGACGGGTCATCCCCGTCACCCGGCGCCTCCTGGCGGACGGCGACACCCCGGTCGGCCTCTACCGCAAGCTCGCCGCCGAGCGCCCCGGCACCTTCCTCCTCGAATCCGCCGAGAACGGCCGCACGTGGTCGCGGTACTCGTTCATCGGCGTCCGCAGCGCCGCGACGCTCACCACCCGCGACGGGCAGGCGCACTGGCTCGGCACCCCGCCCGTCGGCGTCCCCACCGGCGGTGACCCGCTCGACGCGCTGCGCGCCACCGTCGAGACCCTGCACACGCCCCGCGACCTCATCGAGGGCGAGGGCCTGCCGCCCTTCACCGGCGGCATGGTCGGCTACCTCGGCTACGACATCGTGCGCCGCCTGGAGAAGGTCGGCGACCACGCCACCGACGACCTCGGCCTGCCCGAGCTCACCATGCTGCTCACCTCCGACCTCGCGGTCCTGGACCACTGGAGCGGCACGGTCCTGCTGATCGCCAACGCGATCAACCACAACGACCTGGAAACCGGCATCGACGAGGCGTACGCGGACGCGGTGGCCCGTCTGGACGCCATGGCCGACGACCTGTCCCGCCCCGCGCCCGCGAGCGCCGCCGCGCTCCCGCCGACCTCCGTGCCCACCTACACCGGCAAGTGGGGCGGCGAGGCGTTCATGGCCGCCGTCGAGGACGTCAAGGAGCGCATCCGCGCCGGCGAGGCGTTCCAGGTGGTGCCCTCGCAGCGGTTCGAAACCCCCTGCACGGCCAGCGCGTTGGACGTCTACCGCGTGCTGCGGGCCACCAACCCCAGCCCGTACATGTACCTCTTCCGCTTCGAGGGCGACGACGGCCGCGCCTTCGACGTGGTCGGCTCCAGCCCCGAGGCGCTGGTCAAGGTCGAGGACGGCCGGGCCATGGTGCACCCCATCGCCGGCACCCGCCCACGCGGCGCGACCGTCCAGGAGGACCAGGCGCTCGCCGACGAGTTGATGGCCGACCCCAAGGAGCGCGCCGAGCACCTGATGCTGGTCGACCTGGGCCGCAACGACCTGGGCCGGGTCTGCGAGCCCGGCAGCGTGGAGGTGGTCGACTTCATGTCCGTCGAGCGCTACAGCCACGTCATGCACATCGTCTCCACGGTCACCGGCACGGTCGCCGCCGGCCGCACCGCCTTCGACGTGCTCACCGCCTGCTTCCCCGCCGGCACTCTCTCCGGCGCCCCCAAGCCGCGCGCCCTGCAGATCATCGACGAGCTGGAACCGACCCGGCGCGGCATCTACGGCGGCTGCGTGGGCTACCTGGACTTCGCCGGCGACTCCGACACCGCCATCGCCATCCGCACCGCCCTGCTGCGCGACGGCACCGCCTACGTCCAGGCCGGCGCCGGAATCGTCGCCGACTCCGACCCGGTCGCCGAGGACACCGAGTGCCGCAACAAGGCCGCGGCCGTCCTGCGCGCCGTGCACACCGCCAACCACCTGGGAAAATGACCCGGCGCACCCCCGCCCACCGGCGCACCGGGGCCGGTGGGCGATAGTGGTACGCGTGAGTGCCGCACCCCAGCCCCGTACCGACACCGAGCCGTCGCCGTCCCCGGCCCGGCCCGCGCGCAGCGCCAAGCGCTCCCTCGCCCCGGCCCTGCTGCTCGGCGCAGCCGGCGCCAGCCTGGCGCTGCTGGCCGCCGGCCGCACCTGGGCCCGGGGCACCGCGGTGCTCGCCCAGGGCGAACTGCCGCGCACCGTGACCGGCGCCGACGTGACCGGCGTGCCCGGCGCGCTGGCGGTGGTCGGCCTGGCCGCCCTGGTCGCCGTCTTCGCGGTCCGCCGGGTCGGCCGGATCGTGGTCGCCGCACTGCTGGCGCTCAGCGGCCTGGGCGTCACCGCCGCCGCCGCGCTCGGCTACGGCGACACCTCGGCGCTGCGCGAGAAGGCCGCCGACGCGGTCGGCCTGGCCGGCGCCGATGTGCATCACGTCACGCACACCGTCTGGCCCTGGGTGGCCGCCGCCGGTGGCGTGCTGCTGCTCCTCGCCGGGGTGCTGGCCCTGGTGTACGGCCGCTCCTGGCCTGCGATGTCGGGCCGTTACGAGCGCACCCCGGGCGGCGCCCGCGGTCCCCGGCGCGCCCCGGCGGCGCCGGACCTGGAGCGCCCCGAGGAGATCTGGAAGTCCCTGGACCGCGGCGAGGACCCCACCCGGTAAAAGGGTTCCGTCCGGCATCGGTGACAATGGACGACGACGGTTCCGCGCCCGGACCCCGGCGCGACTTCAGCAAAGAGGAGCACCCCATGTCGAGCAGTGGCCACGGACACACCCCCGCCGCCTGGACCGGCGTCATCATCGCGTTCATCGGCTTCTGTGTGGCCGGTGTCTTCATCGTGATGGCCAACGTGGCCGGCTTCTGGGCGGGCATGGTGCTGATCGCCGCCGGTGCCGTCGTGGGTGGCCTGATGCGCGCCGCCGGCATGGGCAAGGAGCCGAAGCGCTCCGCCAAGGTCGCCCCGGCCAAGGTCCAGCCGCAGGAGGGCTGAGCCCCGCTCGGCGGCAACCCGAAGGCGCCGCTTCCCGCGCCCCGTACGGCCCGCGCCCCGTACGGCGGCCGAGAAGCTGCGCCTTTCCGCTTCCGGTAGCAGCATCGGCACCGTGAGCGATCCCGTGGTACCGCTCGGGCCGGACGGCTCCCGGCCCGCCCGTCCGCTGCGCCGCCTCGCGGCACCGGTCGGCACCCTCGCGGCCGTGGCCGCCGCCTTCGCCTGGGTGGGCGCCGTCGACCCGAACGAACCGGGCCACTACCCGGTCTGCCCGCTGCTGCACCTCACCGGCCTGCTCTGCCCGGCCTGCGGCGGACTGCGCAGCGCCCACGCCGTCGCGCACGGCGACCTCGTCACGGCACTCGGCGCCAACGCCCCGGCGGTCGCCGGCTACGCCGCGTTCGCGCTCTTCTGGCTGGTCTGGCTGGCCCGGGCGGCCCGCGGCCTGCCCACCGCCGGCCCGCGTCCCCGACCGGTCCACTGGTGGGCGCTCGGCACGCTGCTGCTGGCCTTCACGGTCGTCCGCAACCTCCCCCTCGGCGCCGGGCTGCGCCCGTGACCCGCACCGCGCCCGGACCCCGCCGCCCCGCCGCGGACGCCCCTCCCCGCGTCCCGGAGGTGTCCAGGGTGTGGGACCACGGTCCACCGGATGCGGGACCTGCTCCCGCAGGCGGATACCATCAGAGGACCGGTTGGGACAGTCGTCCGGTCCCACAGGTCACTGTCCACCTCCACCGTTCAAGAAGGAGGCCGCTCGCGTGAGCGTGCTCGATGAGATCATCGAAGGAGTCCGCGCCGACCTCGCCGAGCGGCAGGCGCGCGTCAGCCTCGACGAGCTCAAGGAGCGGGCCCGCAAGGCGCGCCCCGCGAAGGACGGTGTCGCCGCCCTGAAGGGCGAGGGCGTCCGGGTGATCTGCGAGGTCAAGCGCTCCAGCCCCTCCAAGGGCGCGCTGGCCGCGATCGCCGACCCCGCGGGCCTGGCCGCCGACTACGAGGCGGGCGGTGCCGCGGTCATCTCCGTGCTCACCGAGCAGCGCCGGTTCGGCGGTTCGCTGGCCGACCTGGAGGCCGTCCGCGCCAAGGTCGACATCCCGGTCCTGCGCAAGGACTTCATCGTCACCGCCTACCAGCTGTGGGAGGCCCGGGCCTACGGCGCCGACCTCGCGCTGCTGATCGTCGCCGCGCTGGAGCAGGAGGCGCTGGTGTCGCTGATCGAGCGGGCCGAGTCGATCGGGCTGACGCCGCTGGTCGAGGCGCACGACGAGGACGAGGTCGCCCGCGCGGTGGACGCCGGCGCCCGGATCATCGGGGTCAACGCCCGCAACCTCAAGACCCTGGAGGTCGACCGGGGCACCTTCACCCGGGTCGCCCCGGAGATCCCGGACCACATCGTCAAGGTCGCCGAGTCCGGTGTGCGCGGCCCGCACGACCTGATCGCGTACGCCAACGACGGTGCCGACGCCGTCCTCGTGGGCGAGTCGCTGGTGACCGGCAAGGACCCCAAGACCGCGGTCGCCGACCTGGTCGCGGCAGGCTCCCACCCGGCGATCCGGCACGGCCGGGACTGACCCGGTCGCCGAAGGCAGGACACTCCGAGATGACCGCCGTACCCCGCCGCCCCGAGGCCAGCCGCTCCGCGCTGCCCTCGTGGCACCGCGGCTGCCGGGCCCCCGCCCGGCGGGTCCGCGGACGCCGGGTCCGGTACCACATCGGCTCCGAACCGGGTCAGATCAACGGGATGCGATGGCGCCCGGGGACCGCGCGCTGACGCGCCCGTCCCCGTAACGGCGGCGCACCACTGCGCGCAGCAGTCGTCACGTCATCCCCTTTCACCGGACCTCCGGGGCAGTGCGCCCCGGTCGAGGAGTGCTCAGATGTCCTCCGAAAGTTCCCGTTTCTTCCTTCCCGACCCGGAAGGCCAAGTGCCCAGCGCCGAGGGCTACTTCGGCGCGTTCGGCGGCAAGTTCATCCCCGAGGCGCTGGTCGCCGCGGTGGACGAGGTCGCCGCCGAGTACGAGAAGGCCAAGGCGGACCCGTCGTTCGCCGCCGAGCTCGACGACCTGATGGTCAACTACACCGGGCGGCCCAGCGCGCTCACCGAGGTGTCGCGGTTCGCCGAACACGCCGGCGGGGCGCGGGTGTTCCTCAAGCGCGAGGACCTCAACCACACCGGCTCGCACAAGATCAACAACGTGTTGGGCCAGGCGCTGCTGACCAAGCGCATGGGCAAGACCCGGGTCATCGCCGAGACCGGCGCCGGCCAGCACGGCGTCGCCACCGCCACCGCCTGCGCCCTCTTCGGCCTCGAATGCACCATCTACATGGGCGAGGTCGACACCAAGCGCCAGGCGCTCAACGTCGCCCGGATGCGGATGCTCGGCGCCGAGGTCATCGCCGTGAAGTCCGGCAGCCGCACCCTCAAGGACGCCATCAACGAGGCGTTCCGTGACTGGGTCGCCAACGTCGACCGCACCCACTACCTCTTCGGCACGGTCGCCGGCCCGCACCCCTTCCCGGCCCTGGTCCGCGACTTCCACCGGGTCATCGGCGTCGAGGCCCGCCGCCAGATCATCGAGCGCGCCGGCCGGCTGCCGGACGCCGCCGTCGCCTGCGTCGGCGGTGGCTCCAACGCCATCGGCCTCTTCCACGCCTTCCTGCCCGACGCCGACGTCCGCCTGATCGGCTGCGAGCCCGGTGGCCACGGCATCGAGACGGGTGAGCACGCCGCCACCCTCACCGAGGGCACCCCCGGCATCCTGCACGGCTCCCGCTCCTACGTCCTCCAGGACGAGGACGGTCAGATCACCGAGCCGTACTCGATCTCGGCCGGCCTGGACTACCCGGGCATCGGCCCCGAGCACGCCTACCTCAAGGACGTCGGCCGCGCCGAGTACCGCGCGGTGACCGACGACGCGGCGATGCAGGCGCTGCGGCTGCTGTCGCAGACCGAGGGCATCATCCCGGCCATCGAGAGCGCGCACGCGCTGGCCGGCGCCCTGGAGATCGGCCGGGAGCTGGGCCCCGACGGCCTGCTGCTGGTGAACCTCTCGGGCCGCGGCGACAAGGACATGGACACCGCCGCCCGCTACTTCGGGCTGTACGACACCGCGGACGAGGCGTCCCGGACCGGCGAGGGGGACCACTGATGGCGGGCAACGCGGGCAACGCCGGCAACGAGGGCAACGCGGGCAACATCGAACTCCTGTCGTCCGTGCTGGCGCAGGCCAAGGCGGAGGACCGGGCGGCGCTGGTCGGCTACCTGCCGGCCGGTTTCCCCACCGTCGACGGCGGCATCCGCGCGATGATCGAGATGCTCGACGGCGGCTGCGACGTCGTCGAGGTCGGGTTGCCGCACAGTGACCCGGTGCTGGACGGACCGGTGATCCAGACCGCCGACGACATCGCACTGCGCGGCGGCGTCAAGATCACCGACGTGATCCGCACGGTCCGCGAGGTGCACGCCGCCACCGGGGCGCCGGTGCTCTGCATGACCTACTGGAACCCGGTCGACCGCTACGGCGTCGAGCGGTTCGCCGCGGACCTCGCGGAGGCGGGCGGCGCCGGCTGCATCCTGCCGGACCTCCCGGTCGAGGAGTCCGAGGGCTGGCGCAAGGCCGCCGAGCAGCACGGCCTGGCCACCGTCTTCGTGGTCGCGCCGAGCAGCCGGGACGAGCGGCTGGCCAAGATCACCGAGGCCGGCAGCGGCTTCGTCTACGCCGCCTCCCTGATGGGCGTCACCGGCACCCGCGAGTCCGTCGGCCGGGAGGCCGAGGACCTGGTGGCCCGCACCCGCGCCACCGCCGGCGCCCGCCGCGGGCTCCCGGTCTGCGTCGGGCTCGGGGTCTCCAACGCCGAGCAGGCCCGTGAGGTGGCCCGGTTCGCCGACGGTGTGATCGTCGGCTCGGCGTTCGTCAAGTGCCTGCTGGCCGCGGACGACGACCTTGACGCCGGACTCGCCGCGGTGCGCGGCCTCGCCGGCCAGTTGGGCGAGGGCGTGCGACGGGACGGCGCGGCCCGCGACTGACCCGGGCGGATCGCCCGATGGGGCGAATTTCGCAGCGGAGGGGTGCGACCGCGCCCCTCCGCCTCGTTGTCCACGGGCGTGAACCAGAACCATGACGGCCAGGACCGTGACCGAACGAGCAGCGCCCGCGAGCGGCTGCAGGCACAGCGCACCAAGGACAAGACGCGCGCCCGGCGGATCCGCCAGGCGGTCGTCGGCGGCGCGGTGGTGGCGGCGCTCGCGGTGGCCGGCGGGGTCGCCGTCTGGGTGTCCTCCGGCGGCGGGTCCGGCAGCACCGGCGACACCGCCTTCGCCCTCCCCAAGAAGGCCAGCGACGGCGACAAGCCGGCGGTCCCGGTGGGCACGGCCGGCGCCCCCTCCACCCTCGTGGTCTGGGAGGACTTCCGCTGCCCGGCCTGCCAGCAGTTCGAGACCGGCTTCCGCCCGGTGATCCACGAACTCCAGGACTCCGGCCAGCTCAAGACCGAGTACCACCTCGCCACCCTGATCGACGGCAACGCCGGCGGCACCGGTTCGCTGAACGCCGCCAACGCCGCGCTGTGCGCCCAGGACGCCGGGAAGTTCCGCGAGTACCACGACGTCCTCTACTCCCACCAGCCGCCGGAGCAGCAGGACCGCTTCAGCGACAAGAAGTACCTGATCCAGCTGGCCGGGAAGGTCGACGGCCTGGTGTCGGACGCGTTCACCACCTGTGTCCGCACCGGCCGCTACGACGGCTTCGTGCGCAAGTCGAACGAGGCGTTCACCCAGGGCGGGTTCCGCGGCACGCCGACCGTCATCCTCAACGGCAAGGACCTCGCGCAGGTCCAGGGCGGCCAGGTCACCCCCGCCGAGCTGAAGAAACTGGTGCTGGCGGCCAACAAGGGCAAGAAGGCGCCGGTCCGGGGCTGATCCTCCGGGCGGCGGTACGGCCCGCCACCCCGGCGGGGTCGTTACGCAGCCGTTGCCGGGCGGGTTGTCGCCAACCCCGCCCGGCGCGGTAGCGTCGGTCCTGCCATGGACCTCGCATTCATTCCCAGCCCGCCGACCGGTGTCGTCCATCTCGGCCCGATCCCGCTGCGCGGCTACGCGTTCTGCATCATCATCGGCGTGTTCGTCGGCGTCTGGCTCGGCAACCGCCGCTGGGTGCAGCGCGGCGGCCGCTCCGGCACCGTCGCCGACATCGCCGTGTGGGCGGTGCCCTTCGGCCTGGTCGGCGGGCGCCTCTACCACGTCATCACGACGTACGAGCCGTACTTCGGCGAGAACGGTCATCCGCTCGACGCCTTCAAGGTGTGGCAGGGCGGCCTCGGCATCTGGGGCGCGGTCGCGCTGGGTGCCCTCGGCGCCTGGATCGGCTGCCGTCGCCGCGGCATCCCGATGCCCGCCTACGCCGATGCGCTGGCCCCGGGCCTGGCGATCGGACAGGCGATCGGCCGCTGGGGCAACTGGTTCAACCAGGAGCTCTACGGGAAGCCGACCGACCTGCCGTGGGCGCTCAAGATCGACCCTGATCCGGCCATCGGCCGCATCGGCGGCACCTACCACCCGACCTTCCTCTACGAGTGTCTGTGGTGCCTGGGCGTCGCGGCGCTGGTGATCTGGGCGGACAAGCGCTTCCGCCTCGGCCACGGCCGGGTCTTCGCGCTCTACGTCGCCGCCTACTGCGTCGGCCGCGCCTGGATCGAGTACATGCGCGTCGACGAGGCACACCACATCCTCGGCCTGCGGCTGAACGACTGGACCTCGCTGGTCGTCTTCGTCCTGGCGGTCGTCTACATGATCGTCTCCGCCAAGAAGGCCCCGGGGCGCGAGGAGATCGTCGAGCCGGAGTGGCAGCTCGCCGAGGGCGCCCGGGACGACGCCGCGGGCACCGCGCACGCCGAGGCCGCCGACGGAGCGGCCGAGGTGAAGCTCACCAAGGATGCCAAGAACGCCAAGGAAGCCGAGGACGCCAAGCTCATCAAGGACGCCGAGGTCGTCGAGGGAGCGGCCGAGGGGAAGCCTGATCCGGCCGAGGCCGCCGGGAGCCAGGGCGGCGCGAAGACCTGACGCGACCGTCGATCCCCCTTCCGACCGGAGCGCCGGGCGGACCCGTTCACCGCGGGACCGCCCGGCGCTCCGGCGTTCGCGCCGTGGTCCGGGTGGCGGGGCGCCCCGCCACCCGGACCGTCACCGCCCGCTGGCCTCGGTCACCGTGACCCGCGCCGCGATGGCGCCGAACGCCTGCTCGTGGCGGAGGCGCCGGGCGCGGTCGCGGGCGAACACCTCGCGGGTGACGGCGGCGAGGGCGGCGGCCGGGGCGTGCAGGTCGAGCCGGCTGGCCCGGGCGACCTCGGACTGCCAGTCGGCGGGCACCGCCGCGGCACCGTTCAGGGCGCCGGCCAGGGCACCGGCCATCGTGGCGGTGGCGGCGCTGTCGCGTCCGTAGTTGACCGCGCCGAGGACGCTGGCCCGGTAGTCGCCGTCGGTGACCAGCAGCATGCCCAGGGCGATGGGCAGTTCCTCGACGGCGTGCAGTCGGGAGGGCCGGCGGGCGCCCAGCGACGGCTGGCGGTGGTCCGGGCCCACGGTGTCGAACGGCGCGACCGCGGCCCGCAGCGGCACCAGCGCGGACTCGTAGTCGGTGTGCGGCGCGGCGACGTCGCAGACCGCCTCGATCGCGGCCCGGGTGCCGTCCTTCGCCAGCCGCAGCGCGTGCCCGGCCACCGAGGCCGGGGTGGCGTCCGGGAGGAACGCGGCGGCCACCGCGGCGGCGAACACCCCGGCCGCCTCGCGCCCGTAAGAAGCCTGGTGGGCGGCGGAGATGTCCAGGGCCTCGGCGTAAGCCCGGTCGGGATTGCCGGCGTTGACGACGCCGACCGGCGTCATGTACATCGCGGCACCGGAGTTGACGATGTTTCCGACGCCGGCCTCGCGTGGATCGGCGTGCCCGTAGTGCAGCCGTGCCACGATCCACTTCTCGGCGAGGAAGATCCGCTGCAACGGCAGCGCCTCGGCCTCCAGTTCGGGGATCCAGCGCGGGGTGCCGATCAGGTCGGGGACGAGGTGGTCGGCGACGTCGTAGGCGTCGAGGTGGTCGCGGACCGTCTCGTAGACGCGGACCAGTGCGTGGGTCATCAGGGTGTCGTCGGTGACGTGGCCGTCGCCCTTGTGGTACGGCGTGAGCGGTCTGGCGGTGCGCCAGTCGGCGTGGAACGGCCCGACGATGCCCTCGATCCGGCCGCCGTGCCGGGCCACGATCTGTTCCGGCGTCAGGCCCTCGACCGGCCCGCCGAGGGCGTCGCCGACCGCGGCCCCGACGAGCGCGCCGCTCGCCCGGTCCTCCAACGGGGCGATCTCGGGCGGCGCACCGGTCGGTCCGGGCTCCGGGTCGGCGGCGCGGGTCGTCAGGGGCCCTGCGGGGGCGGCCGGTTCCGGGTCCGGCGGCGTCGTGGTGGCGGTGGTGGCGTCCGTCATCTGCGGGGCGTCCTTTCGCTGGGGGCAGTGGTCGCGGGGCGGGTGGCGGTCGGCGGGGCCCGTGCGCGGTCGTCCCGGCGCGGTATCCGTCCCCCGCGGTGGGCCGACTGTGCTCCGCGGGCCGGCAGGGTCACCCGGTCGACCGGCCGGCATGGGGGGCCGCGGGCCGCGAAAAGTGCTCGTGATCGGGATCACAAGCTCGACTTCTCGGTAAAGCCGCAGGTCAGCGCGGTAAGTTCGGCCTTCCTTGCTAGCGGAGGAAGGTAATTCGCGCATAGCTTCGAGGTGTTGGAGGGGGAAGTGCCGTCAGCGGCCCACACCTCGCAGAGCAGGGAGCAGGTCCAGACATGTCGGTCATGGAGATCATGGACGCCGCCGCGCCGACCCACGTGGCGCACCGCGACAACCACACCCACCGCGACGTCAACGGTGGCTGGCTGCGACCCGCCGTGTTCGGTGCGATGGACGGCCTGGTGTCCAACCTCGCCCTCATGACGGGCGTGGCCGGTGGCGCGGTGTCGCAGCAGACGATCGTGATCACCGGGCTGGCGGGGCTGGCGGCCGGCGCGTTCTCGATGGCGGCGGGGGAGTACACCTCGGTGGCTTCGCAGCGTGAGCTGGTGGTCGCGGAGCTGGACGCCGAGCGGGCCCAGTTGCGCAAGTACCCGAAGGACGAGCAGGAGGAGCTGGCGGCGCTCTACGTGTCCCGCGGGGTCGAGCCTGAGCTCGCCGGGAAGGTCGCCGAGCAGCTTTCCCGCGACCCCGAGCAGGCGCTGGAGATCCACGCCCGCGAGGAATTGGGCATCGATCCGTCCGACCTTCCTTCTCCGGCAATTGCGGCCGTCTCTTCCTTCGGATCGTTTGCCTTGGGCGCCCTTTTGCCTCTTCTTCCTTATCTGCTGGGTGCCAGTGCGCTCTGGCCGGCGGTGCTCCTGGCGCTGTTCGGGCTCTTCGGCTGCGGTGCCGTGGTGGCGCGGGTGACGGCGCGTTCCTGGTTGTTCAGCGGGCTGCGGCAGTTGGCCCTGGGTGGTGCCGCGGCGGGCGTGACGTACGCCCTCGGCGCGCTGTTCGGAACGGTGGTGGGTTGACGTCCCATTCGGGTGACCGCATGATGGCCGCGTTACCCAGCGGTTTCGGTTTGTTGACGACCGGGCATAAGGCCCTGGCGTCGCGGGCAATGTCGCTCGCCGAACGCCGCCGCAGAGGGCGGCTCGTTTCCGTCCGTATTCCTGAGAAATTCCGTTTCACCGCCGGTGCGGTGTCCGCATGTTGGAAGGCGTCTTCCGCTTTTTGAGAAGCGAGCCATCCTGTAACCTGCACGAAATTTCGCGGAGGGCCAACGTCGTCCCTCGGCAATGCAAATGCCACGACGACGTTGGGAGAGCCGATGCGCTACGCGTCCACGCACTCCGCGACCACCAGCAGCGCCGCCGCCGCTTGGTCGCCCATGGACGGCCGCCCCGCCCAGCAGGGCATGTACGACCCGCGCAACGAGCACGACGCCTGCGGCGTCGGCTTCGTGGCCACGCTCACCGGCGAGGCCAGCCACGCCCTGGTCGAACGGGCCCTGACCGTGCTGACGAATCTGGAGCACCGCGGTGCCACCGGCTCCGAGCCCGACTCGGGCGACGGCGCGGGCATCCTGCTCCAGGTTCCGGACGCGTTCCTTCGCGAGAACGTCACCTTCGAGCTCCCCGCGGCCGGCTCCTACGCGGTCGGCATCGCCTTCCTGCCCTCCGACGCGCACGATGCGGCCGCCGCCGTCTCGAAGATCGAGACGATCGCCGGTGAGGAGGGCCTGGAGGTCCTCGGCTGGCGGGTCGTCCCGGTCGCCCCGCAGCTGCTGGGCAACGGCGCCCGCGCCACCATGCCGGCCTTCTCCCAGCTGTTCGTCGCCGACCGGAAGAACACCGGTCTGGCGCTGGACCGCAAGGCGTTCGCGCTGCGCAAGCGCGCCGAGCGGGAGGCCGGGGTCTACTTCCCCTCGCTGTCCGCCCGCACCCTGGTCTACAAGGGCATGCTCACCACCGGCCAGCTGGAGCCCTTCTTCCCGGACCTGTCCGACCGCCGGTTCGCCACCGCCATCGCACTGGTCCACTCGCGGTTCTCCACCAACACCTTCCCGAGCTGGCCGCTCGCCCACCCGTACCGCTTCGTCGCCCACAACGGCGAGATCAACACGGTCAAGGGCAACCGCAACTGGATGCGCGCCCGCGAGTCCCAGCTGGCCAGCGCGCTCTTCGGCAACGGGGACCCCGAGAACCTCGACCGGCTGTTCCCCGTCTGCACCCCGGACGCCTCCGACTCCGCCTCCTTCGACGAGGTCCTGGAGCTGCTCCACCTCGGCGGGCGCTCGCTGCCGCACGCGGTGCTGATGATGGTCCCCGAGGCGTGGGAGAACGCCACCGCCATGGACCCGGCCCGACGGGCCTTCTACCAGTACCACTCCACGATGATGGAGCCCTGGGACGGCCCGGCCTGCGTCACCTTCACCGACGGCGTCCAGGTCGGCGCGGTCCTGGACCGCAACGGTCTGCGCCCGGGCCGCTACTGGGTCACCGACGACGGCCTGGTCGTGCTCTCCTCCGAGGTCGGCGTCCTGGACATCGACCCCGCCAAGGTCGTCCGCAAGGGCCGCCTCCAGCCGGGCCGGATGTTCCTCGTGGACACCGCCGAGCACCGCATCATCGAGGACGACGAGATCAAGGCGCAGCTCGCCGCCGAGGAGCCCTACCAGGAGTGGCTCGACGCCGGCCTGATCGACCTCGCCGACCTGCCCGAGCGCGAGCACATCGTGCACACCCACGCCTCGGTCACCCGCCGCCAGCAGACCTTCGGCTACACCGAGGAGGAGCTGCGGGTCATCCTCGCGCCGATGGCCAAGACCGGCGCCGAGCCGATCGGCTCCATGGGCACCGACTCGCCGATCGCCGCGCTCTCCGAGCGCCCCCGGCTGCTCTTCGACTACTTCACCCAGCTGTTCGCGCAGGTCACCAACCCGCCGCTGGACGCGATCCGGGAGGAGCTGGTCACCTCCCTGATCTCCTCCCTCGGCCCCCAGGGCAACCTCCTCGCACCCACCGCGGGCTCCTGCCGCAGCGTGACCCTGCCGTTCCCGGTCATCGACAACGACGAGCTGGCCAAGCTCGTCCACATCAACGCCGACGGCGACATGCCCGGCATGAAGGCCGTGACCCTCTCCGGCCTCTACCGGGTCTCCGGCGGCGGCGAGGCGCTGGCCGACCGCATCGAGCAGATCTGCACCGAGGCCGACGCCGCCATCGCCGACGGCGCCCGGCTGATCGTCCTCTCCGACCGCCACTCGGACGCCGAGCACGCGCCGATCCCGTCGCTGCTGCTCACCGCCGCGGTCCACCACCACCTCATCGCCACCAAGACCCGCACCCAGGTCGGGCTGCTGGTCGAGGCCGGTGACGTCCGCGAGGTGCACCACGTCGCGCTGCTGATCGGCTTCGGCGCCGCCGCGGTCAACCCGTACCTGGCCATGGAGTCCGTCGAGGACCTGGTCCGGGCCGGCACCTTCCTGCCCGGCGTGGAGACCGACACCGCCCTGAAGAACCTCATCAAGGCGCTCGGCAAGGGCGTGCTGAAGGTGATGTCCAAGATGGGCATCTCCACCGTCGCCTCCTACCGCGGCGCGCAGGTCTTCGAGGCGATCGGCCTGGACGAGGAATTCGTCGCGCAGTACTTCCACGGCACCACCACCAAGATCGGCGGCGCCGGTCTGGACGTCATCGCCCGCGAGGTCGCGGCGCGGCACGCCAAGGCGTACCCGGCCTCCGGCATCGCCGCCACCCACCGCGCCCTGGAGATCGGCGGCGAGTACCAGTGGCGTCGCGAGGGCGAGCCGCACCTCTTCGACCCGGACACCGTCTTCCGGCTCCAGCACGCCACCCGTGCGCGCCGCTACGACATCTTCAAGCAGTACACCGAACGGGTGAATGAGCAGGCGGAGCGGCTGATGACGCTGCGCGGCCTGTTCTCCTTCGGGTCCGACCGCCAGGCCATCCCCCTGGACGAGGTGGAGCCGGCGTCCGAGATCGTCAAGCGGTTCTCCACCGGTGCGATGTCCTACGGCTCGATCTCCCGCGAGGCCCACGAGACGCTGGCCATCGCCATGAACCAGCTCGGGGCCAAGTCCAACACCGGCGAGGGCGGCGAGGACCCGGACCGCCTCTACGACCCGGCGCGCCGCTCCAGCATCAAGCAGGTGGCGTCCGGCCGGTTCGGCGTGACCTCCGAGTACCTCGTCAACGCCGACGACATCCAGATCAAGATGGCCCAGGGCGCCAAGCCCGGCGAGGGCGGCCAGCTGCCCGGCCACAAGGTCTACCCGTGGGTCGCGAAGACCCGGCACTCCACCCCGGGCGTCGGCCTGATCTCGCCGCCGCCGCACCACGACATCTACTCCATCGAGGACCTGGCCCAGCTGATCCACGACCTCAAGAACGCCAACCCGGCCGCCCGCATCCACGTGAAGCTGGTCTCCGAGGTCGGCGTCGGCACGGTCGCGGCGGGCGTCTCCAAGGCGCACGCGGACGTCGTCCTGATCTCCGGCCACGACGGCGGCACCGGCGCCTCGCCCCTGACGTCGCTGAAGCACGCCGGTGGGCCCTGGGAGCTGGGCCTGGCCGAGACCCAGCAGACGCTGCTGCTCAACGGCCTGCGCGACCGCATCGTGGTGCAGACCGACGGCCAGCTCAAGACCGGCCGCGACGTGGTCATCGCGGCCCTGCTGGGCGCCGAGGAGTTCGGCTTCGCCACCGCCCCGCTGGTGGTCTCCGGCTGCGTGATGATGCGCGTCTGCCACCTGGACACCTGTCCGGTCGGCATCGCCACCCAGAACCCGGTGCTGCGCGAGCGGTTCAGCGGCAAGGCCGAGTTCGTCGTCAACTTCTTCGAGTTCATCGCCGAGGAGGTCCGCGAACTCCTCGCCGAGCTGGGCTTCCGCACGCTGGACGAGGCCATCGGGCACGCCGAGGTCCTCAACGTCGCGCGGGCGGTGGACCACTGGAAGGCCCAGGGCCTGGACCTCGCCCCGCTGCTGCACGTCCCCGACCTGGCCGAGGGCGCGGTCCGCCACCAGGTCACCGTCCAGGACCACGGCCTGGCGAAGGCGCTGGACAACGAGCTGATCGAGCTGGCCTCCGACGCACTGTCCGCGGACAGCGCGGAGGCCGCCCAGCCGGTGCGCGCCCAGGTCGCGATCCGCAACATCAACCGGACCGTCGGCACCATGCTCGGCCACGAGGTCACCAAGAAGTTCGGCGGTGCGGGCCTGCCCGAGGACACCATCGACCTCACCTTCACCGGGTCGGCCGGCCAGTCGTTCGGCGCCTTCCTGCCGCGCGGCGTCACCCTCCGCCTGGAGGGCGACGCCAACGACTACGTCGGCAAGGGCCTGTCCGGCGGCCGGATCGTGGTCCGCCCGGACCGCGGCGCCGACCACCTCGCGGAGTACTCCACCATCGCCGGCAACACCCTCGCCTACGGCGCCACCGGCGGCGAACTGTTCCTGCGCGGCCGGGTCGGCGAGCGGTTCTGCGTCCGCAACTCCGGTGCCACGGTGGTCTCCGAGGGCGTCGGCGACCACGGCTGCGAGTACATGACCGGGGGCAGCGCGGTCGTCCTGGGCGAGACGGGCCGCAACTTCGCGGCCGGCATGTCCGGCGGCTCCGCCTACGTCATCGACCTGGACCCGGCCAACGTCAACAAGGAACTCGTCGACGCGGTCGGTCCGTTGGACGACGCCGACAGGCAGTGGTTGCACGACGTGGTGCGCCGCCACCAGGAGGAGACCGGCTCCACCGTGGCCGAGAAGCTCCTCGCCGATTGGGATGCCGCGGCCGCGCGCTTCAGCAAGGTCATCCCGTCGACGTACCAGGCAGTGCTCGCCGCCAAGGAAGCCGCCGAGCAGGCCGGGCTCTCCGAGTCCGAGACCCACGAGAAGATGATGGAGGCGGCGACCAATGGCTGACCCCAAGGGCTTCCTGACCCACGAGCGCGAGCACGCCCAGACCCGCCCCGTCGAGGAGCGCGTCAAGGACTGGAACGAGGTCTACCAGCCCGGCTCCCTGCTGCCGATCATCACCAAGCAGGCGTCGCGCTGCATGGACTGCGGCATCCCCTTCTGCCACAACGGCTGTCCGCTGGGCAACCTCATCCCCGAGTGGAACGACTACGCCTACCGCGAGGACTGGACCGCGGCCAGCGAGCGGCTGCACGCGACCAACAACTTCCCGGAGTTCACCGGTCGGCTGTGCCCCGCCCCCTGCGAGGCGGCCTGCGTGCTGGGCATCAACCAGCAGCCGGTCACCATCAAGAACGTCGAGGTCTCCATCATCGACCAGGCGTGGGACCACGGTGACGTCACCCCGCAGCCGCCCGAGCGGCTCTCGGGCAAGACCGTCGCCGTCATCGGCTCCGGCCCGGCCGGTCTGGCCGCCGCCCAGCAGCTGACCCGCGCCGGCCACACGGTGGCGGTGTACGAGCGCGCGGACCGCATCGGCGGCCTGCTCCGCTACGGCATCCCCGAGTTCAAGATGGAGAAGCGGCACATCAACCGCCGCATCGAGCAGATGCGCGCGGAGGGCACCAAGTTCCGCACGGAGGTCGAGATCGGCCGCGACCTCGACGCCCGCAAGCTGCGCAAGCGGTACGACGCGGTGGTCATCGCGGCCGGCGCCACCACCTCCCGCGACCTGCCGGCGCCCGGCCGCGAGCTGAACGGCATCCACTTCGCGATGGAGTACCTGCCGCTGGCCAACAAGGTGCAGGAGGGCGACCTGACCGTCGCCCCGATCAGCGCCGAGGGCAAGCACGTGGTCGTCATCGGCGGCGGCGACACCGGCGCGGACTGCGTCGGCACCGCGCACCGCCAGGGCGCCCTGTCGGTGACCCAGCTGGAGATCATGCCGAGGCCGGGCGAGGAGCGGGCCGCGCACCAGCCCTGGCCGACCTTCCCGATGCTCTACAAGGTCACCTCCGCGCACGAGGAGGGCGGCGAGCGGATCTACTCGGTCTCCACCACCCACTTCGAGGGCGACGAGGACGGCAACGTCCAGTGGCTGCACCTGATCGAGGTGGAGTTCAAGGACGGCAAGCTGGAGCAGAAGCCCGGCACCGAGCGGAAGATCCCGGCCCAGCTGGTCACCCTCGCGATGGGCTTCACCGGCACCGACCAGAAGAACGGCCTGGTCGAGCAGTTCGGGGTGGAGCTGGACGAGCGCGGCAACGTCGCCCGCGACGCGGACTTCGCCACCAACGTCCCCGGCGTCTTCGTGGCCGGTGACGCCGGCCGCGGCCAGTCGCTGATCGTGTGGGCCATCGCCGAGGGCCGCTCGGCCGCCCGCGGCGTGGACCGCTTCCTGACCGGAGCCAGCGCCCTGCCGGCCCCGATCAAGCCGACGGACCGCGCCCTGACGGCGTGAGCGTCCGTCCCCGAATGTCCCGTACAGCGTCGTACGGAGGCACGGGGACCGGGTGAGAGCCCGGCCCCCGTACGGCGGCGCCTGCCCCTCCACCCCGACCGGAGGGCAGGCGCCGCATTGTCGTTCCCGGGCCGTGCGGGTGCCCGCCGGCCCGCTCGTGCTAGCCGTCCCGCTGGGCGGGGAAGCGCCGTCCCCACTGCTGGGCGAGTTCCCGGGCGGGCGCGGGCACGGCCTGCTGCGGGGGAGTGCCCGGCGGTCGGAAGTCGTGCACCGGCGCGCGCCAGGCCGACACGTCGATGGCGCCGTCGCCCAGCGGCAGCACCCAGCGCGGGTCCGCGTGCACCCGCAGCACCTGCGCCTCGATCTGGGTCCAGGCGCCGTCGGTCACCGTCCGCTCGCCGACCCGCCGGGCCTCCAACTGCACCGGGCAGTGCGCCAGTCGGGGCGGGCGGACGAGCTCGGAGGGCTCCGTCCACGGCACCTCCCCCTCGGGGCCGCCGCCCGTTCCTTCCTGGGCCGCTGTCCTCCTGGGCGGCAGGTTGAAGACAACGTCGGGGCGCACCGCGAGGTTCTGCGCGGTGCGCCCCCGGGCGGGCAACCAGACGCTCACCACGGGGCCGAGGTCCCACCGGACCTGTAGCGCGACCAGCACGAACGTCCCGTCGTCGTTCTCCGTTGACAGCAGCGCCGGCACGACCGAACTGCTCTTCTCCAGCGCGGATTTCATGTTCTTGAGGATAGAAGCCGGACGATTCGGCGCTCACCGAAGTGTTATATGTGATTACGCTCTGCACATGATTCGATGGGACGCCGATCACGAAAGCACCGCGGAAACCCCCGATGTGGCAGCCCTCGCGGCGCTGCTCGCGGACCGGACCCGCGCCGCCATCTGCATCGCCCTGCTCGACGGCGGCACGTGGACCGCCGGCGAGCTGGCCGAGTACGCCGGGGTGGCGCCGTCCACCGCGACCGAGCACCTCAACCTCCTGGTCGCCGGCGGCCTGCTGGCCGAGGAGCGGCGGGGGCGACGGCGCCACGTCAGGCTGGCCGGGTCGGACACCGCCGAGATCCTGGAGAACCTCGCCGGGCTCGCCCCCTATCGCCGGGTGCGGATCCGTTCGCTGGCCGAGGCCAACCACCGCCGGGCCCTGCATCACGCCCGCACCTGCTACGACCACATCGCCGGGGCCCTCGGTGTGGCCATCGCCGAGGCGATGACCGAACGCGGCCTGCTGGGGCGGGAGCACGGACTGGAGCTGACCGACGCGGGCGCCGCGTGGCTGGTCGCGCTGGGCATCGAGGGCGGCGGCCATGCGTCGACGCACCGGGCGCACGTGCGCACCTGCCTCGACTGGACCTCGCGGCGCCAGCACCTCTCCGGTGCGGTCGGGGCCGCCCTCTACCGGCACGCGCTGGAGCACCGCTGGGTCATCAGGGCCCCGGCCAGCCGGATCCTCGCGGTCACCGAGGCCGGGCGGGTCGCCTTCCGGGCCCGGCTGGGGTTGTCCGACGAGGTGCTCATGCCCACGCCGGCGGCGCCGCCGGCGCGGGACCGGGCGGAGGTCAGTCCTCGCCGACCTGGGTGATCCGGTCGTCGCCGAGGCGGTGCTGGACGTCCTGGAGGAGCACCCGCAGCAGCCCGGTCAACTGCTCCTGCTGTGCGGGGGCGAGCGCCTCGATCAGCTCGGCCTCGCGGCCCAGCACGCGGTCGACGGTGGACTCGACGAGGTGGTGGCCGGCCGGGGTCAGTTCGACCAGGACGGTGCGCGGGCGGCCCTCGCCGGGGCGCCGGGTGACCAGGCCGTCGCGTTCGGCGCGGGCCACCCGTTGGGAGACCGCCCCGGCGGTGATCATGGAGCGTTGGCCCAGCTCCCGGGTGGTCAGGGTGTACGGCGGGCCGCCGCGGCGCAGCACGCTCAGGAGGTCGAGGGTGGCCGGGTCCATCCCGGCGCCGCTCAGCACCCGGCGCCGGTCGTCGCCCAGGAGCTTGGCCAGCCGCCAGATGGGCGTGACGATCCCGATGGAGGAGACCGGCGTGCCCGGGCGCTCGCGGCGCCAGGCGGCGGCGATCTCCTCGACGGGGTAGCCGGCGGCACGGGCCTCGGGGTGGTCGGCGCCGTCCTGTGTCGCGGCTTCGCTTGCCACCGGACCTCCTGGGAGTGTTATGTTCAGGTCTAAATTTAGCCCTCAATAGAGGGCGTCGCGAACTGTGCATTTAGATCTAAAAATCACGGACGGAGCTCAGCATATGGCACGCACCTTCCTGATCACCGGCGGCGGCACCGGCATCGGCCGCGCCCTCGCCGCGCACTTCGCGGGCCACGGCGACCACGTCGTCATCACCGGCCGGCGCCCCGGCCCGCTCCGGGCGGTCGCGGACGCCGTCGCCGGGGTGACCGCCCTGGTCTGCGACCACACCGACCCCGCGGCGCTGCTCCGGCTCGCCGCGGAACTGCCCGAACGCCTCGACGTCCTCGTCAACAACGCCGGCGGACAGACCGACTTCGACGCCGACGGCGGCACCGACCTGGCCTCCTACGCCCGGGACTTCCGCGCCAACCTCGACGCGAACCTGCTCGGCGCCGCCCTGACCACCCGGGCCCTGGAGGACCGGCTGGCGGACGGCGGGGCGGTCATCCACATCGGGTCCATCGCCGCCGACCAGGGTTCCGGCTCCTACGGGGCGGCCAAGGCCGGACTCGCCTCCTGGAACGTCGAACTCGCCCGACTGCTCGGCCCGCGCGGGATCACCGCCAACGTGGTCGCGCCCGGCTACATCGCCGACACCGAGTTCTTCCGGGACCGGCTCGCCGACGCGCGCCGGGAGCGGCTGGTCGCGGACACCGCCACCGGCCGCCCCGGCTCCGTGGACGACATCACCGGCGCGGTGGCGTTCCTGGCGTCGCCGGCGGCCCGGCACGTCACCGGGCAGGTGCTGAACGTCAACGGGGGCGCCCACACCACCCGTTGACGCCGCGCCCCGTCCCTCAGCCGGCGTCGCCCGCCACCAGACGGGCCGGGAAGCCGCCGGTCGCGATGGGGCCCCAGCGCCGGGGCGTGACGCGGATCAGGGACTTGCCCTGCTTGCGCATCGCCGCGCGGTACTCGTCCCAGTCGGGGTGCTCGCCGGCGATGTTGCGGTAGTACTCGACCAACGGCTCCAGGGAATCCGGGGAGTCGATCACCTCGGCCTCGCCGTCGACCTGCACCCACGGGCCGGTCCACTCGTCGGACAGCACGAGCACGCTGACCGACGCGACCCGGCGGACGTTGCGGACCTTGGCCCGCTCCGGGTACGTCGACATCACCAGCCGACCGGAGTCGTCCACCCCGCAGGTCAGCGGCGAACCCTGCGGGGTGCCGTCGGCGCGGCGGGTGAGCAGGATCGCGCGGTGCCGCGGGCGGACGAACTCCAGCAGCTCGGACAGGTCGACACGGGTGGTGGTGGCGATGGAAGGGCTCATGCACGCGAGCCTAGGGCGTCCGGTGCGCTCCGGGGCGAACCCACACGGCTCCCGCCGCCCGTTCGCCGCGGCCCGGCGGTCGGTTCAGCCCTTCAGCAGTTGCTTGCCGGTGGCCGCGTCCACCACCTTGCGGCCCGCCAACGGGCCGTCCAACCGCACCTTCGTCTTGTCGGTGGCCAACTGCTCGGTGCACATCCCCTCGGGATTCTTCTTCTTGCCCCATCCGGACACCACGACCAGTTCCTTGGACTCCAGGACGCGGGCGCCGTAGCCGGCGTCGCAGGCGCTGTGGCCGACGGTCACCGTGAGTTCCTCGGCGTCCGGGCGCGTGGGGTGGTCCGCGCCGGCCAGCGGCAGCAGCGCCTCCTGCCGGCCGGACACCGGGGCGACCTTCGGCCAGTCCCGCACTATCTGCGCGGCCCGCGTCTCGAAGGCGTCCTTGGCGCGCGGCGGCGGTGCGGCGCCCACGGTCTGCGTGCCCTTGCCGCACCCGGTGAGCGCGACGGCGCCGGCCGAGGCGAGGGCGACGACCAGGGCGGTCACACGGGTGCGCGGACGGGTGGGGTGGACGGGGTGCTGCATGACGTGCCTCCTCGGGTCGGTCGCGGATGGGACGTGTCAGGGGCACGACGGGTTCCGTCCGGCGGACGGAACGGTCCGGACCACCGCCGTCCGGTGCGCCGTTCGCTCCATCTGCCCACGGCAGAAAGCGCCGCTGCCCGATCCCACCGACGATTAGCGTCCCGACCATGGACCTCCGACAGCTCGCCCCGCACGTCTGGCAACTGCCCTTCCCCGTGGGCCACGTCCATCTCGTCGCACTGTCCGACGACGCCTACGCCGCGGTCGACACCGGACTGCCCGGCTCGGCCCCCGCGATCCTCGACGCGATCACCCGGCTCGGCGGCCGCCCCGGAGCGCTGCGCCAGATCGTGCTCACCCACTGCCACGTGGACCACATGGGCTCCGCCGCCGACCTGGTGGCCGCCACCGGGGCCCGGGTCCTGGCCGGTGCGCCGGAGGTCCCGTACGTCGAGGGCACCCGGCCCGAGCCGCCGCCGGACCTCACCCCCGTCGAACGGGCCCTGCACGAGCGGGTGCTGGCCGGCATCGCCGCCGACGGGGTCCCGCCGCTGCGCCACACCCGGGTCGACGTCGCGCTCCACGACGGCGACGTCCTCGACGGCTGGCCGGAGCCCGCCCGGGTGCTGCACGTTCCCGGCCACACCCCCGGCAGCATCGCCCTGCACCTTCCGGAGAGTCGGGTGCTCTTCCCCGGCGACACCATCGCCACCGACCCCGACGGCACCCGGGTCCTGCTCGGGCCCCTCAACGTCGACCGCGCCCGAGCCATCGCCTCCTTCCGCCGGCTGGCCGCCCTCGATGAGGTCGACACCGTCTGCGTGCCGCACGGCGTGCCGGTCCGCTCCGACGGTCACGCGGCCCTGGCGGCGGCGACCCCGGAGGCGGACTGGCGATGAGACACCCCAAGTCCTGTGCGTACGGGCACATAGGTGATGTCTCGTCAGCCGGATTCGCGGGGCACGAGGCGGAAGGTCCCGAGCCGGTGGGTGGTCGGCGGCGTCGACGGGGCCCGGACGAGGGCGTCGACCAGGAGGGCGAGCCGGTCCGGGGCGACGGCCTCGGTGCGGACGCTGGTCAGCCGGGGGCGCAGCAGCCGGGCCAGCAGCAGGTCGTCCGCGCCGACCACCGCGATCCGCCCCGGGCCGGTCCCGATCGTGTGACCGGCGTCCTGGAGGGCGCGCATCAGGAGCATCGCGTACGCGTCGTTGTAGGCGAAGACCGCGTCCAGGCCGAGCGCCGGCCACCGGGCGACGAGCCGGGCGGCGGACTCCTCGGTGAGCGCCAGGTCCAGGGGGTGCACCGCGGCGTCGGGGTGGCCGGCGGCCACCGCCCGCACGCCGGCCAGCCGCGGATCGGCCAGGGCGGCCAGGCCCGGTTCGGCCGGCAGCACCACGCCGATCCGGCGGCGACCCGCGGCGAGCAGGTGCGCCCCGGCCCGGCGGCCGACCTCGGAC
>LIQL01000471.1:0-438 GCA_001418405.1 Streptomyces diastatochromogenes
GGATGTGTATAAGAGCCAGCACCGAGCCGGGTGGCCGGGCGGCCGCGGTGGTGGGTGGCGCCGGTGCGCAGCGAGCGGTCGATGAAGGCGCGGGCGTAGGCGTGGGGGTCCTGGTCGGGGGTGGTGAGGGCCCGGATGTAGGTGGTGTGGGCGGCCAGCGAGGCGACGGCGCGCGGGATGCCGGGGCCCACCTCGACGGCGTGGGTGGGGCGGGGCGAGCCGGCCACGGCGGTCCAGCGGACGCCGGACCAGGGGGCCAGGCCCTCGGCGTCGGCGAGTTCGGGGAAGATCCAGCGGTTGGCGGCGTCGCCCGCGGCGTCGAGGACGGCGCGGCCGACCACCCGGTGGTCGGGGGTGTTCCACTGGGTGCCGAACCAGGTGTCGCGGTGGTTGAGGGTGATCAGGAGTTCGGGGCGGTGCCGGCGGACCGCCGCGGCC
>LIQL01000471.1:486-951 GCA_001418405.1 Streptomyces diastatochromogenes
CGGCCTCACCGCGGGTGACCAGCAGGTAGCGGACGTCGCGGCCGGCCTCGGTCCATTCGGCGATGGCCGCCGCGGCGCCGTATTCGAGGTCGTCGGGGTGGGCCACGACGGCCAGCGCCCGCTGCCAGTCGTCGGGCATCGGGCGGAGGGAGCTGACGGCGGCGTTCTCGGTCGGCATCGCGGCCCCTTTCTGCTCGGTGACGATCGTGACACGGACGGACACGGAACGTGGTGGAACGCTTGTTTCAGTGCGGCCACTGCGTGGCGCGGATGGTGGCTGAACTGCGTTCATTACTTTGGGTGAAACTCAGGTCTTGGGTTGCGGTCAGCAACGCGCGGTTGTCACGCTGTTGCTGACTGTCAAGCTGTTGGGAGGGGCACGTGCCTTTCGGTGAGCAGCCCGCGTACCTCCGCGTCGCCGGCGACCTGCGCCAGAAGATCGTCGACGGGGTGCTGGCCCCGCAC
>LIQL01000471.1:978-1269 GCA_001418405.1 Streptomyces diastatochromogenes
CGCCCGCGGCGGCTTCCAGACCCGCGGCTGCACGCCGTTCCGTCAGGAGCAGACGGACGAGCGCGTGCGGGGCACCTGGGAGTCCAACAGCGAGCAGGAGCCGGCCGGTTCGGTGGTGGCGGCGCGGCTGCGCATCCCGGTGGGCTCCCGCGTGATGCGCACGCGCTACGTCTTCCGCGCCGAGGGCGAGCCGTCGATGCTCTCCACCTCCTGGGAGCCGCTGGAGATCACCGGGCGGACGCCGGTGATGCTGCCGGAGGAGGGCCCGCTGGCCGGGCGCGGGGTGGTCGA
>LIQL01000472.1 GCA_001418405.1 Streptomyces diastatochromogenes
AGTGCCGGTCGCACGACCTGAACATCGACGTCCTCGGTGCGGTCGGCCTCCTCGACGGCGCGCTGGGGAACGCACTCAACGGCGAGGGCTCGGCCGGCGCGCAGCAGACCAAGCTGGGCTCCGACATGGGATGCAACAACGGCGCCTTCCAGAAGTAAGCAGCCAAACACGTAAGCAAGGGCGAACAGCCCCGGTGTCGAGCCCTCGTCTCGGCACCGGGGCTCGCTGCTGCCAGGTGCCGTTTCGACATCGCCGCGCATTCATCCCTGCCCCTTTCCGCACACGAAGGCGTGACACGGAAATGCGGTGTGCTCCTTTCCGGCCCACCCGGCAACGAAAAGCACTCCGCTCGACGCCCTCGCCCTCTCGCCACTCAGCCGAGGCGCAAACGCAGGCGCACGTAGTCGACTCCCCCGGGGCCGGGCCGACGGGCGCCGTCTGCCCGCCAACCGTGGGTGAAGGAGAATCTGCGGTTCCAGGCTCGGCCTTGCCTGCGCGCTCCGGAGGGCGTGCGGCCGGTGCAGGGCCAACGCATGTGGGTACAACTCGGCTGCCGTGTAAGAGGAGTTCGGGCATCAGCGCTGACGGGGGTCTTCCGGGCCTCCCCGCCTGAAAGGCCTGCTAGCGTGGGCTCGTGCCGAAAACAGACAAGGTGCGCCGTCGCTGAGAGCGGCGGCGCAAAACCACGGTTCTCGCCGTCGCTCCTGAGCCCTGGCCAGGAGCGCCTTCGTGGTGCTCGGATTCTCCTTGTTCCGGAGCGCACCCTTGTTCGTCTTGTCCGTTCGTCAACGTCGGCGCGTCCTGGTGGCCGCCCTCCTCTCTGATGCGGTGTTTCCGCTCGCCATCACCGGTGCGACGGCAGCCGTCCCCGAAGTGACGGCGCAGGTGCCCGGTGCGGATGCGCTGGGGCCGTGGATCGTCCTCGCCTACAACGGGCTTTTCGCGGCGGCCCTGTTGCTGGCCGGGGCGGGCGCGGATCGCAGCGCCCGCACCCGCTTCTTCGCCGTGGGCAATGCCGTCGTCGCCGTCACCGGCATGTTGTCCGCCCTCGCTCCGGACGTGCCGTCGCTGGTGGCGCTGCGGGCGGTGGGCGGTGTCGGGGCGGCGATGTGTGCCGCCGGTGGATCGTCGATGGTCCTGGCCGTGTACCCGCCGGAGGAGCGGCGTCGGGTGTACGGGTACGCGGGGGCCGTGCTGGGCAGCAGCCTGGCGTTGGGGCCGGCCGTTGCCCAGGTGCTCATGGCGGTCGGTGGATGGCCGCTGGTCTTCGCGGCCCCGGGAGGCGTGGCCGCGCTGGCGGCGTTGGGGACGTGCGGGCTTCCCGCCCTGCGCGGTCCGGAGCCGTCCGCGGCGTTCGACCTCGCCGGAGCCGTGCTCTTCGGGGTGGTCGTCGCCGCCGTGGTGACCGCACTCGGACTGGGCTTCGGGACGGGCGTTCCGTGGTGGGGGCCGGCCGGGCTCCTCGTCCTCGCGGCGGCCGGCGTCGCCCGCCTCGTCCGGGTGGAACGGCGCGCGCCCGTCCCCGCGATCCCCGTGGACCTGTTGCGGATCCCCGCCTACCGCGCGTACGCGGTGGCGACGGGCGCGTTGATGGGGATGCTCGTGGTGGGGTTGACGGTGCTCCCGCAGCTCGGGTCGGCGTACGGCATGGGTCCGGGCCAGGCAGGGGTCATGCTCAGTCTCCTGACCGTGCCGTCGACGGTCCTGCCGTTGCTGGCCGCTCGGCTCGCGCGCCGCCTGGCCCGGTGGTTCGTGACGACGGCCCTGTCGGCCTGCGCCGCGACCGCGGTCGTCCTCCAGGTCGCCGACCGCCCGGCGGCCCTGCTCGTCGCGGCGGGGGTGGTGGGGCTGGCCCTCGGCCTGACCGAAGGCGTCCCGGACGGACAGGCGCTCCGGTACGTGCCCGCCCGGCGCGGAGGAGCGGGCGCCGCGCTGTTCAGTACGGTGCGGATGACGCTGGAGACGTTGGTCCTGGCCGCCGCGACCGGGGCGATGACGGCCCTCGGCCCCGCCGCCGGGATGGCCGTCGCCGGTGCCGGGTGCCTGGCTGCCGCCCTCGTCGTCCGGCGGGCCGTCCCCTCGCCGGCCGCCTCGCCGGCGGAAAACCGGGGTGGGCTCGACGCCTCGGCCGGTTAGGGTCGCGGGATGCCCGAACTCACCCGGCTGCACGGCGGCCACTCCCCCGCGGTCCTGGCGTTCGAGCGGGCGAACCGTGCGTACTTCGCCGCGTCGATCTCCGACCGTGGCGACGCCTACTTCGCCGACTTCACCGGTCGGTACGACGCCCTGTTGGCCGAGCAGGCGGCCGGTGTCTGCGCCTTCTACGTGCTCGTCGCGGAGGACGGCGCGGTGCTCGGCAGGTTCAACCTGGTCGACATCGAGGAGGGCACGGCGCAGCTCGGCTACCGGGTCGCGCAGCACGTCGCCGGCCGTGGTGTGGCGACCGCAACCGTGCGGGAGCTGTGCCGACTGGCTGTCGAGCGGCACGGGCTGCGGACGCTCAGGGCGGCCGCCGCTCACGCGAACACCGCGTCCCGGAGGGTGTTGGTCAAGGCCGGGTTCGTCTTGGTCGGCCCGGCGGACCCGGCCGATCTCGGTGGGAGAGAGGGGGCCTGGTACCGGCGCGATCTGGTGCTCCCGCGGTAGGACGCGGTCGGGCCGGCGGGGGTGGTGGCGCGGGAGTGCGACGTCGGCCTTTGCGGCGTGATCGATTAGGTTCCGTCACGGGACCGACGGATACCGGTGTGAGGATGTGACAGGTGAGCGAAGAGGATCTGTTGGCGGCGCGCTTCGAAGCGGAGCGCGGGCAACTGCGCGCGGTCGCCTACCGTTTGCTGGGCACGCTGGCCGAGGCCGAGGACGCCGTCCAGGACGCCTGGCTGAAGTTGAGCCGCACGGACGTGGGCGAGGTGCGGAACCTGGGGGCCTGGCTGACCACCGTCGTCAGCCGCGGCTGCCTGGACCAGTTGCGCTCGCGCGCCGCGCGCCGTGAGGAGCCGTTGCCCGAGCAGGACGGCTCGGTGCGGCTGCCGGACCCGGTCGTCAGCGGCCTGGCCACGCTCGACCCCGAGCGGGAGGTCCTGGTCGCCGACTCGGTGGGCATGGCGCTGATGGTCGTGCTGGAGGCCCTCGCGCCGGCGGAGCGGGTGGCGTTCGTGCTGCACGACATGTTCGACGTGCCCTTCGACGAGATCGCGCCCGTGGTCAACCGCACCTCGGCAGCCACCCGGCAGCTCGCCAGTCGTGCCCGCCGCCGCGTCCAGGGCGTCACCTTGGGAGCCGACACCGACCAGGCACGCAAGCGCGAGGTCGTGAACGCCTTCCTGACCGCTTCGCGCGGCGGCGACTTCGAAGCGCTCCTCGCCGTCCTCGACCCCGAGGTCGTGGCGCGCTCGGACGGCGGGGCACTCCTGCCCAGTCTGCTGCGGCGCGGCGCGGACGACGTCGCCTCCCAGGCGATCGCCTTCGCCCGGTTCGCCGCCGATGCGCGCCTGGTGCTCGTCAACGGGTCCCCCGGTGTGGTGTCCCTGGCCGACGGGCGTCCGCTGTCGGTCATGTCGTTCACGATCCGCGAGGGCCGGATCACCGGCCTCGACATCCTCACCGATCCGACCCGCCTCGCCGCGCTCGGCCTGGTCGGCTGATCGGACCCGTCGGCCACGCCGCATGCCGGAAGGGACCGGAACGGGCTGCCGAGGCGGAACTCCGCCGCCCCGGCGGCCCGTTCGGGTGCTCAGCGGGTCACGGTCCACTTCTGGTTCTCGGCGCCGTTGCAGTCCCACAGGCCCGGCCGTGCGCCGTTGGCCGTGTTGAACCCCAGGACGTCGAGGCACTTGCCCGACGCCGGGTTGACGAGGGTCCGGTCGTCGCGGACCTGCCAGGTCTCGGACGGTGCGGCGACGCAGTCGTAGATCTCGACGAGGGTGCCGTTGTCCTTGCCGCCCCAGACGACGTTCAGGCACTTGCCCAACGCGCTGATCGTGCCGTCGGCGTTGAGCGTCCAGTCCTGGGCGGGCGTGCCGTTGCAGTCGTACATCTGGACCGGCTGGGCCTTCTTCGACTTGCCGTCCTTGACGTCCAGGCACTTGCCCCCGTAGCCGACGATGGGGGTCCGCGGGCGGCCGTCGTACAGGATCTCCGCGCTGACGTGGTCCGTGGCGTACGTGCCCGGACCGCAGGCGACCACCGACGTGCCGTTGCCGGTCACCTGTGCGCCCCGGACGAAGAAGTCGAAGGGTTGGCCGTTCACGTACCGCACGCACCAGTCGGTGGCGCGCCAGACCGTGGTGGGCGGTACGCCCTGGCAGGCCACGGTGGCCACTGGGCCGCCGTGGCTCTTGGTGCAGGCGCCGGGGTCGGCGGCCTGTGCCGTGCCCGGCAGGCAGAGCACGGCCGCGCCGGTCGCCACCGCCACGGCAAGGACCCGGTTTCTCATGGTGTCTCCCTCAACAAGTCAGCAGATGCGCTCAACACGTACCGGAAGAAAAGGAAATGGCCGCCCCTAGACGGGCGATAAGAACGCCGATCTGGACTTTGGAGAACATAGCGCAGGAAAGTTCGAAAGAGGCGTTGGGATTTGGCCAACAGGCAGGTGCGTGGTGCGACCGTGCGGACGTGGGCCGTTGGCCTCGGTGCGCCACGGGTCGCACGGTCGCCACGCGGCGGATGCCTGGGGCCGGGTGGTGCCGGTCCGGCCGGGGATCACAGCCAGGTCGTGGCCAGCCAACCGGTCGTGGCCGCGGCCAGGAGCAGTGTGAGGTTGAGCGCGATCCGGCGGTCGCCGCGGACGAGGTGGACACGCGTCGCGGCGAGTTGCAGGACGACGAAGCCGGCGGCCGCGGCCAGGCACACCCAGGGCGCGGTACCCGTCAGCGGTGGCAGCAACAGCCCTATCGCGCCCAGCACTTCGAGCAGGCCGAGGGCCCTGACCGCGGGCATCGGGATGTCGTCCACCCACGCCATCATCGGCCGGAGCCGCTCGCGGCTCCTGAGCGCCTTCAGGCGGCCGGCATGGAGGTAGAAGAGGGCGAGGAGACCGGCAACGGTCCAATAGGCGGCGTTCATGACTCCGTCCACGGTGCGGTGGTGGGTGTTCCCGGCATCAGGCGAGGTCGTCGGCGGGTTCGGTGGCGTAACGGCTCATCGTGCGGAGGTTGGCCTCCGGTGTCGGTGCCTGGCCGCCGGCGAACTGCTCCTGAAGGTCTCGGAAGTACTGGACGTAGAGGTCCGGTGTGAACGTGCTGAGCATGACGGCCGGTTGGTCGGTGACGTTGGCGAACGTGTGAGGGGCACCCGGCGGGACGAGCACGAACGTGCCCGCGGTCGCGTCGTGCTGCGTGTCCCCGACGGTGAACCGCACGGTGCCGGAAAGGACGTAGAAACCCTCGTCGTGCTGCGCGTGACGGTGTTGCGGAGGCCCGGGCGTGTGCGGGGCGAGGACGGACTCGGCGAGTCCGAGACGGTGACCGGTGTTGCTGCCGTCCTCAAGGATGCGCATGCGCGTGGTGCCGAGGGTGAGCTTCTCCCCGTCGTCCGGCCCGACGACGCATGCGGAGGGGTGGGAGGTGGGCGCGCTGGCCTTCGGTCGATCGTTCATGCCCCGATTCCACAGCCGTCCGGCGCGCGCGTCCAAGACCCGTTCCACGAGGGCGATACCGAACGGGTATCGTCGCAGCATGGAGCTACGAACGCTGCGCTATTTCGTGGCGGTCGCCGAGGAACTCCACTTCGGCCGGGCCGCCACCCGGCTGCACATGAGCCAGCCGCCGCTGAGCCGGGCGATCAAGCGGCTGGAGGCCGACGTCGGCGCCCCGCTCTTCGACCGCTCACCCACCGGTGTCGCCCTCACCCCGGTGGGGGCGGTACTGCTCGACGAGGCGCGCGACCTGCTCGACCACGCCGACCGGGTGCGCGGACGGGTGGCCGCGGCGGCCGGCGACGCCACCCTCACCGTCGGCATCCTGGGGGACGGCAACGACCGGCGCGCTGCACGGCTGGCGCGCGCCCACCACCGGCAGCACCCGCACGTCGACACGCGCATCCGCGCCGCGGACCTGACGGACCCCACCTGCGGGCTGCACGCCGGAGCGGTCGACGTCGCCCTGACCCGCGGGCCGTTCGACGAGACCGGTCTGACCGTGCGCGCGCTGCGCGCCGACCCGGTGGGCGCCGTGCTGCGCACCGACGATCCCCTGGCCCGCCGCGAGGGGCTGGAGTTGGCAGACCTGGCCGACCGCCGCTGGTTCCGGTTCCCGGAGGGCACCGATCCGCGGTGGCAGGCGTACTGGCACGGCGGGGAGCCCCGCGAGGGTCCGGTGGTGCGGACCGTTCAGGAGTGCCAGCAGGCCGTGCTCTGGAACGGCACGGTCGGCATGACCCTCCTGGACCACGAGCCGGTGCCGGGGCTCACCGTGGTGCCGCTGGTCGACATGGCCCCGAGCCGCGTGGTGGTGGCGTGGAGCGCCGGCGACTCCCGTCCGTTGGTCCGCGGGTTCGTCCGGATCGCGGTCGCCGCCTACGGCGACTGAGGTCCGCACCGATCGGGCGCCGGCCCGCCGTCCTTCGCCAATCGCTACGGCACCGCTACCGGCGAGTCGCCCGCATCCGGAGTTCGCCCGGTGCGAAGGACGCTCCCAGGACGGGGCGGGTCCGGTGATGGCCGGGCAGGTGCGTCAGGCGCCAGCGGGCGGCGAGGGTGGCGAGGGCGAGGGTTGCCTCGGTCGTCGCGAAGAGGTCGCCGATGCATTTGCGGGCGCCGGGCGGCGCGAACGGGACGTGCCTCAGTACACGGGAAGTGCCAGCAGTGTCGCGTGGTTGAGGACGAAGAGGCGGTTGCCGCTGGCGGCGATGGTGCGGGGCGGGCCGCCGGCGAGGGCGTACGTCTGGGGCCGGCCCTGGCCCGAGCGCGGCAGGCCGGTCACGCCGGTCTCCTGGCTCTCCACGATCCAGACGCCGTTGCCCTGGACGACCGGTGGCAGCCACGGCGGGACGACGCCGGCGACCATCATCGGGTCGGCGGCCTGGCTGCCGTCGGCGTGCAGCGAGCGCAGTGCGTCGCAGTCCAACGCGTGGACCACGCCGCCGGTCACGGCGGGCGGGCCCCAGCCGCCGGTGCCGCGCCGGGGCGGACGCAACGGGTCCAGGGACCACAGTTGGCGACCGCCGGCGACCTCCACCGCCGCCAGGCTCCGGCCGCCGAGGTAGACGGTGCCGCCGTCGACGGCGGGCCGGAGCGCTCCCTCGGCCTGACCCTTGCGGACCCAGGCGCGGGCGCCGTCGCCGGCGCGGACCGCGGCCACGTCGCCGGTCTGCGTGCACAGCACCAAGTGGCCGGCGCCGAGGGCCGCGACGGGGTGCCCGCCGGCCAGCGACAACGGTGGCCGCTGCGTCCAGCGCACCTTCCCGTCGGTTCCGACGCAGCGCAGCCGGCCGTCGGTGGTGAGCAGGTAGACGGCGCGGGAGTCGGCGGCGAGCAGTGCGCCCACCTGCGCGTCCACCGTCCACCGCGGCGAGCCGGTGGCGGCGACCCAGGTGCGCAGGGTCCCCTCGGCGTCGGCGGTGGCCACCAGGCGGTCCCCGATCGAGAGGTAGCCGGCGTCCGCCTTGGCGTCGCCGACCCGCCACCGTTCCCGGCCGTCGGTGACCCGGCGCGCCGCGATGCCGCCGCCGGAGGCCCCGAACACCACCACGTCGCGCACCGGCAGCGGAGCCGGCGAGCCGGCGTCGGCGACGTCCTGGAAGGGGCCCCACAGCGGCGTCGGGGTGCCGTCGGCGGAGCCCAGCGGCGCGGCCTCGACCTGCACGGCGGGCGGGACGTCGAACGGGTCGGACGGGGCGTCACCGCGGCTGAGCCACCAGGCGGTTCCGCCGCCCGCCGCGGCCAGCAGCGCGCCGCCGCCGGCGGCCGCGAGCAGCAGGCGCCGGCGGGAGACGCCGGGGCCGTCGCCGACCGCGCCGGGACCGGCGGTGGGCGCCGGGCCGGCCGGCTGGGACGTCACGCGCCGCGCCGCCGCCTCCCGCCTGCGGATCTCCTCCCCCAACCGGCCGGACTTCCACAGCTTCTCGGGCTGTCGCGGGGCCGCCGCGGCGTCGGCGACCTGGCTGGGCAGCGGGCGGGCCTTCGGGTCCTTGGCGAAGCACGGCGTGAGGAGGTACCGCAGGGGCTCGGGCACGGCCGCCAGGTCCGGTTCGCCGTGCACGACCTCGTACAGGACCGCGGTGATCTCGGCGCCGGTGTAGGCGGGGCGGCCGGCCGCGGCGTAGGCGAGGACGGCGCCGAGCGAGAAGACGTCGGCCGCCGGTCCGACGCGCTGGCCGAGGACCTGTTCCGGGGCGCCGTAGCCGGGAGTGACCGGGATCTGTCCGGTGCGGGTGAGGGTCAGGCCGTGTTCGGGGCGGGCGATGCCGAAGTCGATGAGGCGGGGGCCGCGGGCGGTCAGCACGACGTTGGGGGGCTTCACGTCCCGGTGGACGAGCCCCGTGGCGTGCACGTCCTGGAGAGTGCGGGCCAGTGACCGGGCCAGCTCCCGTACGCCCGCGTCGTCGAGCGGTCCGAAGCGGGTGACGGCGTCGTCCAGCGTGGGGCCGGCCAGGAACTCGGTGGCGATCCACGGTCGGCCGCCCGCCAACTCGGCGGCCAGGACGCGCGCCACGCCCTCACTGGTCACCGCCTGCGCGGTGCGCGCCTCGCGCAGGAAACGCTCTGCCAGGTGCCCGTCGTGGGCGAGTTCCGGCAGGAGGACCTTCACCGCGGCGGGACGCGCGGACGCGTCCACGCCGAAGTACACCTTGCCCATGCCGCCCTCGCCGAGGACGCCGTGGAGGCGGTAGGGGCCCAGGCGCAGCGGGTCTCCCTGGCCGAGGGGTTTCACGGTGGTCGTCTCCTGGGTCGTGCGGGAGGGGCGGGTCAGGCCAGTGGAAGGGCGAGGGTCCGCTTCTCCTGGCGGACGTACAGGTGGCCGGCCTCGGCGTCGGCGGTCAGGACGACGGGCGTCGCCTCGTAGGTCCAGACGGCCTCGCGGGTTTTGAGGTCGACGGCGCGCACGCCCTTGTCGTCGGCGCAGTAGGCGTACCACTTGCCGACCGCCACGCCCACGTCCCGCAGGCTCTTCCTGCCGGACAGCCCCTTCTCCTGCCAGTTCAGGGTGCCGGAGAGGGCGTCCACGGCGACCAGCCCGCGGTCCGCCTCGGTGCAGTAGACGACGCCGTCCTGGACGACGGGCGTGCCGTACCGCCGTTCCTCCCCCGCGCTGTCGCCGACGTCGCGCCGGGTGCCGAAGACCCACGCCAGCTCCCCGTCGGACAGCCGCCGGGCGGTGAGGGCCTGCGCGCCCAGGTACAGGGTGCGGTCGTCGAGGACCAGATGGGACGGGGGTGCGCCGTCGAACGTCTCGGCGAGTTGCCACAGTTGGCGGCCGCTGGCCTTGTCGTGCACGGACAGGTGGAGGAACTTCGAGCCCTCCGACGGGCTCCCGCACAGCACCACCCGGGCCCCGGACACGGCGCCGCACAGCGCGGGCGGGGTGTTCTCGGCCTGCGGGCCGTCCACCAGGGTCCGCCAGCGCTCCTTGGCGGTGCCCAGGTCGGCGGCGACCAGGTACCAGCGTCCGCCGGCGGCGGCCTTGGCGACCAGGTACGCGACCCCCTCGGCCACGCACACCAGCTGGTTGAACTTCTCCTTGCCCGCGAACGCGGACAGTTCCACCAGGGGCTTGCCCAACTCGCCGTCGGTCTGCGCGACCTCGCACACCGCGAGCGAAGCGCCCTGCTCGGCCTCCCGCAGGGCGTAGATCCGGGTTCCGTCGGTGGCCGAGCGGTAGGTCTCCTCGATGTTCGACTGCCACGTCGCGTTGCCCGACTCGGCGTTGATGCCGCACAGCACGATGCCCGCCCGCAGGGCCAGGTTGCGGCCCACCCGCATCACCTCGCCGCCGGATTCCGGGCACCACAGGCCGGCGCTCCACAGCGCGGTCGGCGGCTTCGGCCGCTCGACGGCGTCCTTCTTCGGGGTGTCGCCCCCACCGCCGCCCCCGAACAGGG
>LIQL01000473.1 GCA_001418405.1 Streptomyces diastatochromogenes
CCGAGCGCCGGCCTGATGTTCGCGCTGGGCATCGTCGACAAGCTCGACGGGGACGGTGCCGGGCACGAGCTCACCGGCGGCCGCACCATCGCGGGGACCGGCACCATCGACGCCGACGGCGAGGTCGGCGCGGTCGGCGGGGTGGCCCTGAAGACCCAGGCGGCGCACCGCGACGGCGCGACGGTCTTCCTCGTCCCGCGCAAGGAGTGCACGGACGCCCGTGCCGAGCTCCCGCAGGGGATACGGCTGATCCCGATCACCACCTTGGCGGGGGCGGTGGACGCCCTGAAGGCCCTCAACTCCGGCGGCGCGGTGCCCAGCTGCACCGACTGAGCCGAGGGCCCGGCGGCCGCGCTCAGAGGGTCGCGGTGACCTCGCGGTCGGCGTAGCGGAAGCCGTCGTCGTCGAAGGAGAAGACGGTGACCTTCACCTTGTCGCCCTCGGCGAAGCCCTCTGCGGCCGGGCGCCGGCGCCGACCAGGGCGGCGACGGCGGCGGCGCGGCGGGGGATCGACCCCGTTCTCAGCGGGATCGTGCGGTCCTAGCGGCCGCCCTCCTTGATGAAGCCCTCCTTGAGGAGCCACTCCTTGGCCACCGCGTGCGGATCCTGGCCCTCGACGTCCACCTTGGCGTTGAGCTTCTGGGCGACCTCGTTGTTCAGGGCGGCGGTGACCGGCGCGAGGACGGCGGCGATCTGCGGGTGCGCGCGCAGCGCGGCGGCGTTGATCTCCGGTGCGGCGTTGTAGTTCGGGAAGAAGTGCTTGTCGTCAGCGAGCACGGTCAGCCCCATGGCCTTGATCCGGCCGTCGGTGGTGAAGACCTCGCCGAAGGTGCAGGACGTGCCCTTCGCCGTCTCGGTGTAGACGACGCCGCCGGTCATCCGCCGGACGTTGCCGGGCGGGACGTTCATGCCGTACGCCTTCGCCATGCCGGGCAGGCCGTCGTTGCGGGTGGCGAACTCGTTCTCCACGCAGAGCGTGACCGCGCCCGGGTCCTTCTTCAGCAGCGCGGCGACGTCGGAGAGGGTGCGCACCCGGTACTTCTTCTCGTTGGCGGCGTTCAGCGCCAGGGCGTAGGTGTTGTTCAGCCGGGACTGCGGCAGCCAGACGATGCCGTTGCGCAGGTCGGCGTCCCGTACCGCCTCCCACTGCCGCTGCGGGTCCGGGATCGGCTTGACGTGGCCGAGGTGGGTGATCCAGCCGGTGCCGGTGTACTCGTACATGCCGTCCGCGGTGCCGGTGCGCACGGCCTCCCGGGCGCCGATGGTGCCCTGGATGTTGGTCTTGTCGATGACGGTGGCGCCGGCGGCCTTGAAGACCAGCCCCATGATCTGGCCGAGGATGATGTTCTCGGTGAACTCCTTCGACGTGACGGTCAGTTCGGCGCCCTTGAGGGGCAGTCCCTTACCGACCGTCCCCGGGGCGACGTCGTCGGTCATCGGGCTGCCGCTGACCAGCCCGCAGCCGCCCAGCAGCGCCGCGGCCAGCACCGCCGCGACGACCGCCCGCCGCGCGCCCCGGTGCTCCCGCCGCCCCGGGGACCCCTGCCACCCCCTCACGTGGCCACCTCCAACCCGCGCGGCCGCAACAGCAGTTCCACCAACGAGGCGAGCCACTCGACCAGCAGCGCCAGCGCCACCGTCAGCACCGAGCCGAGGATCAGCACCGGCATCCGCTGGGTGATGATGCCCGCCGAGATCAGGTCGCCCAGCCCGCCGCCCCCGCCGAACGTGGCCAGCGTCGCGGTCCCCACGTTCAGCACCAGCGCGGTGCGCACGCCGGCCAGGATCAGCGGGACGGCCAGCGGGAGTTCGACCCGGCCCAGCACGCCCAGCGGGGACATGCCGATCCCGCGGGCCGCCTCGGTCAGCGTCGGGTCGATCCCGCGCAGTCCGGCGATGGTGTTGGCCAGCACCGGCAGCACGGCGTAGATCACCATGCCCACGATCGCCGAACGGGCCCCGATGCCGAGCCAGATGACCAGCAGCACCAGCAGGCCGAGCGCCGGCACGGCCTGCCCGAGGTTGGCGACGACCATCGCGAACGGGGTGGCCCGGCGCAGCCGGGGCCGGGTCAGCGCGATGCCCAGCGGAATCGCGATCACCAACACGAAGAAGGTGGAGACGGCCGTCAGTTGGATGTGTTGGCGCAGCGCCAGCCACACCTTGCCGTGGTCGACGGCCTGGTGGGCGATGGAGTCCAGCTGGGCGCCGCGGAACCACAGCCAGGTCGCCAGCAGCGCGGCGGTCAGGAACGCCGGCATGAACGTCCATTTCTGCCAGCTGATCCGGCGTCCGCCGGCGGCCGCGGACCCGCTGGGCGCGGTTCCGGCCGCCAACTCCCGTTCCGCGTCCGCCGCGTCGTCCGGGAGGGTCGCCCCGTCGGGCCCGTCAGCGCGCTCTGGACGGCCCCCGCGGCCCGGGGACGTGCCGGGCGTCACGCCCGGTCCCCCGGGCCGCCGTCGGCCCCACCAACGCCGTCCAGGCCCTCCTGGGCGAGCTGGGTCCGGTGGGCGCTCAGCGTCTGGAGTTCGTGCTGGTGCTCCAGGGCCTCCAGGCGGTCCGCTTCCAGCAGTTCGTGGACGTTGTTCATCAGCGTCTCCATGTCGACCACGCCGAGGAACTCGCCGCGCCGGCCGGTGACCGCGACCCGCCCCGCGCTGTCGGTCAGCACCGCCTCCAGCGCGTCGCGCAGCGTCGCGTCCCGGGTCACCGTGTCGGTGACCAGAGTGCCGGCCCGGGCCAGCGACTGCTTGGCGCGCGAGAGGTCGCTGCGGCGCAGCCACTTGTACGGGCGGCGGTGCCGGTCCAGCAGCAGCACCTCGTTGGTGGCGCCGTCGCGCAGCAGGTCGAAGATCGACTGGAGCGGGTCGTCGACCTGCGCGGTGGGGAAGTCGACCACCGCCACGTCCCGCACCCGGGTCAGGTTCAGCCGCTTGAGCGCCGCCCCGGCGCCCACGAACCCGGAGACGAAGTCGTCCGCCGGATTGGTCAGGATGGCCTCCGGGGTGTCGAACTGGGCGATGTGCGAGCGCTCGCGGAGCACCGCGATCCGGTCGCCGAGCTTGATCGCCTCGTCGAAGTCGTGGGTGACGAAGACGATCGTCTTGTGCAGCTCGTGCTGGAGCCGGATCAGCTCGTCCTGGAGGTGGTCGCGGGTGATCGGGTCGACCGCGCCGAACGGCTCGTCCATCAGCAGCACCGGGGGATCGGCGGCGAGCGCGCGGGCCACCCCGACCCGCTGCTGCTGACCGCCGGAGAGCTGGCGCGGGTAGCGGTCGTGGAACTCGCCCGGGTCCAGCCCGACCAGGTCGAGCATCTCCGCCACCCGCTCCCGGGTGCGCGCCTTCGACCAGCCGGTCATCTTCGGCACCAGGGCGATGTTCTCCGCCACCGACATGTGCGGGAAGAGCCCGGACGCCTGGATCGCGTAGCCGACCTTGCGCCGCAGCCCGACCGGGTCGATGGCGGTGACGTCCTCGTCGCCGATCCGGATGCGCCCGGAGGTCGGCTCGATCAGCCGGTTGATCATCTTCAGTGTGGTGGACTTCCCGCAGCCGGACGGCCCCACGAACACCACCGTCTCGCCGGCCTTGATCTCCATGCTGACGTCGTCCACCGCCGGGGCCGGGTTGCCCGGATAGACCTTCGTCAGGTGCTCCAGGTGGATGGCGGCGCCGGTCGAAGCGGCCGGCCGGGCGGCCGCCCTCGTGGCGCTCGGGTCGCTCGCGGGCGGCTCAGGCACGGATCCCCCTGGAAATGGTCAGGCGTCCGATCAGGACGTAGGCGGCGTCGAAGAGGAGGGCCAGGACGACGATCCCGAGCGTCCCGGAGAGCACCTGGTTGAGCGCGTTGGCGCTGCCCAACGAGGCGATCCCGCGGAAGATCTCGTTGCCCAGGCCGGGTCCCGAGGCGAAGGCGGCGATGGCCGCGATGCCCATCAGCATCTGGGTGGCGACCCGGATGCCGGTGAGGATCGGCGGCCAGGCCAGCGGGAGTTCGACCCGGAACAGCCGGGCGGTGCGCGACATCCCGATGCCCTTGGCGGCGTCGACCAGTGCCGGGTCCACCCCGCGCAGCCCCACGATGGCGTTGCGCACCACCGGCAGCAGTCCGTACAGCGTCAGGGCGACGACGGTCGGCGCGACGCCGAGGCCCACGATCGGGATCAGCAGGCCGATCATGGCCAGGGAGGGGATGGTCAGGATGGTCGCGGTGGTCATGGTGGCGAGCGCGCCGGCCCACTCGCTGCGGTAGGTGGCGACGCCGAGCGCGACACCCAGCACGGTGGCGATCACCATGCACTGGAAGACGGCGCTGGCGTGCTGCAACGTGTCCGTCAGCAGCTGGGCGTGCCGACTGCCGACGTACTCCCAGAAGCTCACCCGTCGCCTCCTCGGTCGGTCACCGCTGCGGCCCGCCCACCGCGGTTCAGTCGCCCGCGGCCTGCTTCACCAACGGGATGAGCCGGAGCGGAACGGGATTTTCCATGACGATCGCCGTGGACGCCCGCACGATGCCATCAAAGCCCACGACCCGGTCGATCACCCGCTGGAGATCGGCGTTCGACCGCGCCACCAACCTGCAGAGCATGTCCCCGTGTCCGGTCGTTGTATGCAGTTCCAGTACTTCCGGTACGCCGGCCAAGTGGGCTCGCACGTCGTTGCCTTGGCCCTGCTTGATCTCCAGCGTCGCGAACGCGGTCACCGGATAGCCCAGCGCCGCGGGGTCCACGTCCGGCCCGAAGCCCCGGATCACTCCATTCGACTGAAGCCGGTCGAGCCGCGCCTGCACCGTCCCGCGGGCCACCCCCAGCCGGCGGGACGCCTCCAGGACGCCGATCCGCGGCTCCCGGGCGAGCAGTTCCAGCAACGCCCCGTCCAAATGATCGATCGCCACCGCCGTAGCCTCCGATTCCGATGGTCATCGTGTACAGATCGCTCGGTGACTTCCGAGAGTCGCTGTACACATTGCCCAGTGATTGCGTGAACTATTGCGCACCTTGTGGATCGGCGGGACTCTGCGGACATGGCAGACACCACGATGCACACCCAGCCCACCACCCCGGCCACGGCCCGGCAGGCGGACCCCTTCCCGGTCAAGGGGATGGACGCGGTCGTCTTCGCCGTCGGCAACGCCAAGCAGGCCGCGCACTACTACTCCACCGCCTTCGGCATGAAGCGGGTCGCCTACCAGGGCCCGGAGACCGGTAGCCGCGAGACGGCCTCCTACGTCCTGGAGTCCGGCGGCGCACGGTTCGTCTTCACCTCCGTGGTCAAGCCGACCACCGAGTGGGGCCGCTTCCTCGCGGAGCACGTGGCCGCGCACGGCGACGGCGTCGTCGACCTGGCCATCGAGGTGCCGGACGCCCGCGCGGCGTACGCCTACGCCGTCGCGCACGGCGCCACCGGCCTCACCGAGCCCTATGAGACCAAGGACGAGCACGGCACGGTCGTCCGGGCCGCCATCGCCACCTACGGGCAGACCCGGCACACCCTGGTGGAGCGCACCGACTACGACGGCCCCTACCTGCCCGGCTTCGTCGCCACCGAGCCGCTGGTCGCCGCCCCGGCAAAACGTTTCTTCCAGGCCGTCGACCACTGCGTCGGCAACGTCGAACTCGGCAAGATGGACGAGTGGGTGGCCTTCTACAACAACGTCATGGGCTTCACCAACATGAAGGAGTTCGTCGGCGACGACATCGCCACCGAGTACTCGGCGCTGATGTCCAAGGTCGTCGCGGACGGCACCAAGAAGGTGAAGTTCCCGCTCAACGAGCCGGCCATCGCCAAGAAGAAGTCGCAGATCGACGAGTACCTGGAGTTCTACGGCGGCCCGGGCGTCCAGCACATCGCACTGGCCACCAACGACATCGTGGCGTCGGTCCGCCAGATGCGGGCCGCGGGCGTGGAGTTCCTCGACGTGCCCGGCTCGTACTACGACACCCTCGGCGAGTGGGTCGGCGAGACCCGGGTCCCGCTCGACGAACTGCGCGAACTGAAGATCCTCGCCGACCGGGACGAGGACGGCTACCTGCTGCAGATCTTCACCAAGCCCGTCCAGGACCGCCCGACGGTCTTCTTCGAGATGATCGAGCGGCACGGCTCCCTGGGCTTCGGCAAGGGCAACTTCAAGGCCCTCTTCGAGGCGATCGAGCGCGAGCAGGACCGCCGCGGCAACCTCTGAGCCCGCTCCGGCCGGCACCGTCCTGCCGCCGGAGCCCCGTTCCCGTGGGCCGTACACGATCTTCCGTGTACGGCCCACGGATGCGAGGCTGAGGACATGGACCTCATCGCACGCCTGCGCGCCGGGCTCCCCGGGGAAGCACTGCTCACCGACCCCGACGTCACCGGCTCCTACGCCCGGGACATGGCCAACTTCTGCGACGCCGGCACCCCCGCCGTGGTCGTCCTGCCGCGCACCGTCGAGCAGGTCCAGCACGTGATGCGGACCGCGACCGAACTGCGGGTCCCGGTCGTCCCCCAGGGCGCCCGCACCGGCGTCTCCGGCGCCGCCAACGCCACCGACGGCTGCATCGTGCTGTCGCTGGTCAAGATGGACCGCATCCTGGAGATCAACCCCGTCGACCGGATCGCGGTGGTCGAGCCCGGCGTCGTCAACGCCGTCCTGTCCCGCGCGGTCAACGAGCACGGCCTCTACTACCCGCCCGACCCCTCCAGCTGGGAGACCTGCACCATCGGCGGCAACATCGGCACCGCCGCCGGCGGCCTGTGCTGCGTGAAGTACGGCGTCACCGCCGAGTACGTGCTCGGCCTGGAGGTGGTCCTCGCCGACGGCCGACTGATCAAGACCGGCCGGCGCACCGCCAAGGGCGTGGCCGGCTACGACCTCACCCGGCTCTTCGTGGGCTCCGAGGGCAGCCTCGGCGTCGTGGTCCGCGCCACCCTGGCGCTCAAGCCCGAGCCGCCGCAACAGCTGGCCCTGGTCGCCGAGTTCGGCTCGGTGTCCGCGGCCGGCGACGCGGTCTGCCGGATCATGGCCGAGGGCCACGCCCCGTCCCTGTTGGAGCTGATGGACCGCACCAGCGTCCGCGCGGTCAACGCCATGGCGCAGATGGGCCTGCCGGAGACCACCGAGGTCCTGCTGCTGGCGGCCTTCGACACCCCCGATCCGGCGGCCGACCTGGCCGCGGTCGGCGCGCTGTGCGAGGCCGCCGGCGCCACCCAGGTCGTCCCCGCCGAGAACGCCGCAGAGTCCGAACTCCTCCTCCAGGCCCGCCGGTTGACCTTCACCGCGCTGGAACGGATCAAGCCCGCGATGCTCATCGACGACGTCTGCGTGCCCCGCTCGCAACTCGCCGCGATGCTGGAAGGCGCCGCCGCCATCGCCGAGAAGTACGACCTGACCATCGGCGTCTGCGCGCACGCCGGCGACGGCAACACCCACCCGCTGGTCTGCTTCGACCCGGCCGACCCCGACGAGGAACGCCGCGCTCGCGAGTCGTTCGACGCCATCATGGCCCTCGGCCTCCAACTGGGCGGCACCATCACCGGCGAGCACGGCGTCGGCGTCCTGAAGAAGGAGTGGCTGGCCCGCGAACTGGGCCCGGACGCGGTGGAACTGCACCGCGGCATCAAGCAGGTCTTCGACCCCCTGGGACTCCTCAACCCGGGAAAGCTGTTCTAGACGCTCCGCCACCCGCCCGACGGGCCCGCCGCCCGGCACGCCGAGCGCCCCGCGTACGGTCGAGGTGACGTACCCGTCCCCTCGTCGCCCTGAAGGATCCCCACGGTGAAGCCCCTGCTCTGGCTGCTGCTCCTGGCCGCCCTCGCCTTCAACCTCCTCTCCTACGCCCTCTGGGACGGCTCGTTCCAGGCACTGATGAGCGTCGGCTCCGGCCTGCTCTGCCTGGCCGCGGCCGGCGGACTCTGGGGCCTGCGCGGGCGGGGCGCGGTGGCGCGGTCGTAGGTCGCAGCCCGGCGCGCCAGCGCGGTGGCGCCCCTCACCGCCGACGGCGGCACCCCGCGTACGGGGGCGGACGGGGCGGGACGAACGGCACGTCTGCCGTCGTCGCGCTGTTTCCCGTCGGGGGACGTCACGCCTGGGGCGGACCCGCGAACCCGCCTAGGGCCGATACCGCCCGCCGTCGGGTGCGTCCTCGGGATCGTCGTCCGCGTCGTCGTCCGGCTCGTAGGCGGGCGCCGGCAACCGGGCGCCGCGGCTTTCCGCGACCCGGTGGGTGGTGACCAGGGAGTTCTTCAACTCGACGGTGAGCAGATGGAGTTCACCGGGCGTCCAGGACCGCGCGGCGAGGATCTGTTCCGCGTCCTCGATGAGGACGGCGGCGGAGCCGAGCTGTTCGGCCTCCAACCGGTCGGCGAGTCGGGAGACGTACCCGGTGCCGTCACTGGGGAGCAGGAAGCATGGGTTCCCCTCCGGGGTCGTCCAGGGCAGGAGTCGTGGCGTGCGGTCGGCGTGGTCCCTCATGCGGCGACCTCGAGCCCGTGGATGCGGCGCGGCCCGACGTCGACGCCGTGCACCGCGAGCCACAGCGCCCGCCGCCGTCCCCGTCGTAGCCTCTGCTCCCGGCGCTCCGCCTCGGTGAGGACGTACGGCCGCACGAGCGGGACGTCCTCGCCGCGAAGCAGGACGGGCGGCCGGGCGGGCGACCGGCGCGGCGCGATCGCCGGTTGCGGCTCCGCGCGGTGCGAGGTCGTCTGCGGGGTACTGGGCGTCCGGTGTCGTCCGGCGGCCGGAAGTAACAGCCGCAGCAGCGGCAGGAACGGCCTCACGGTACGGTGCATCACGTCGTCAACTCCTCGAAGTTGGTGGCCACGCCCCCGGACCGGTCGCACGGTCGCGGGGGTCTTGTGCGATTGGCGGGTCGTGCCGCCCTGGGCCCATTACGTTGGGTAGGTACAGCGTTGCTCTGCGGAGTGGCGGGATGCAATGCCGGACGCGTGCCGCTCATCGACTGTCACAAAGGGGAAGGCGTGAGCCGACGCAATGCCACGGGGGGAACGGCCGCCACGAACGCCGCCGTCTTCGGGGAGGTCCTGAGGCACTTCCGCGAAGCGGCCGGGCTCACCCAGGAGGAACTGGCGAGGAAGATCCCGTGCGATCGGTCGCAGGTGGCGCGAGTCGAGCGGGGAACGCGGGTCCCACACGAAACCTCGGCCGAAAAGTGCGACGAACTACTGGGCACCGGTGGGGTGTTGAAGAAGCTGTGGGGCCGCATCGACTGGTATCCGGAGGTCGCGCACCCTGACTGGTTCAAGCGCCGGGCGGAGATGGACGCGGTGGCGGTTGCCTTGCGGGAGTATCAAGAGCGGGTTATCCCGGGTTTGTTGCAGACGCCGGAATACGCGCACGCGCTGTTTAGTCGCCGGCCTGCGAGTGCGGACGAGGTCGCTGAGCGCGTCCGCGCCCGACTGAGTCGACAGCAGCGGTTCCTTGCGGACGCTGGTCCGATGTACGTCGCCGTCCTGGACGAGAGCTGCTTGCGCAACGGCGTGGGGAGTTCGGAGATCATGCGTGACCAGTGCGCCCATCTACTAAGCGTCGGACGGCGCTCCAACATCCGGATCCAGGTGGCCCCGGCGGGAATCACCGGGTTCGTAAGGCCCAGGGGTTCCATGTCGTTGATCGAGCTGCCCGACGGGCACCGGTGGGTCTACTCGGAGTCCCTCGACCGTGGCCATTTCAACGATGATCCGGCTGTCTACGCCCGCCATGCCCAGACCTATGATGTGCTCAGGGCGGACGCTCCGTCAGCCCGCGAATCCGCCGCTCTGATCAGCGACGTGATGGAAGGGTACGAGCATCATGGACAGGTACGAACTCAGCGCGGCGACCTGGACCAAGAGCAGCTACAGCGACGACAACGGCGGCAACTGCATCGAGGTGGCCCCCGGTTTCCCCGGCGTCGTCCCCGTTCGTGATTCGAAGGATCCGTGTGGCGCCGTGTTGGTGGTTCCGGCCGATGGCTGGTCGTCCTTCGTCGCTGCGGTAAAGGGCGGGGAGTTGACCGCCTGAGGTCGGTACGCGGCTGTTCCGTTCCAGAGGGAAGGGCACCAGCATGACGAATTCGCACGAGTTCAACTCCGCGACGTGGATCAAGAGCAGCTACAGCGGAGACAACGGCGGCAACTGCATCGAGGTGGCCCCCGGTTTCCCCGGCGTCGTCCGCGTCCGTGATTCGAAGGATCCGCTGGGCCCCGTGGTGGTGATTCCGGCACACGGTTGGTCGTCCTTCGTCGCCGCCGTCAAGAGCGGAGGTTTCCCTTTCTGAGGGAGACGGCCCGGACGTGATCGCACGTTCCTCGCCGTGCGCTACATGCCGACCCACGCGGCCAGCGAGGCCAGTCCCGTAGGCGCCCGGCGTTGCCGTCGCACCAGTACGGCGATCGTCTCGCGTACGAGTGGGTGGTACCGCGCCTGCTGGGGCGCCACCTCGCGTGCGCGGTGCAGGGATCGTTCGGCCGCTTCGGGCTTTCCCATCTGGGCGTAGGCGCGGGCCATTTCGATGTAGTAGCGGCCCACCCGCATTCGGGGGTGCTCGGTCGGGAAGTGGAGGTTCCGGGCCGCCTTCATCGCCTCGCCGAGCTTTCCCAGCTCCACCGCTGTCGCCACGTTGAAGTGGGCGACGTTCGTCGTGCCGAACGACGTCCAGTAGACGTGGGGGACGTCCCCGCCGATCTTCCGCGCGGTCTGCCGCGCCAGCTCCATGTGGCCCTCGACGAGGCTCTCGTCCCGTGCCTGCGCCGCGGCGATGGCGCCGGCCAGGTGCAGGCTCCCGGCCACGGCGAGGGCGGGGACCGAATCCGCGGCGTCGTGCTGTTCGACGAGCCGGTGGCCGCGTTCGAGGACCTTCAGGGCCATCTGGTTGTTGCCCCGGCGCAACAGGGTGCTGCTGCGCTTGTTGAGCCGGAATGCCAGCAACAGAGGGTCCTGGGCCTGCTCCGCCATCCAGCCCATGCGTTCCAGGGCGATCGAGGCGAGCTGCTGATAGCCCAGGCGGTACGCGAACTCGTAGGCGACCCAGTAGGACCAGCCCAGCGAAGCTGCCACCTGCTGGCGTTCGCTCCCGGACGGAAGTGCGCTGAAGGCAGTCGTCAACTCGCTCAACAGGCCCGGTAGTCGGGATCCGACGTTCTTGTATTCCGTGGCGCACGTCCCCGCGCACAGCGCGTCCACCTCGGCCGCCACGACGTTGACGGGGCGTGGAGTGATGTCCGGATCGGGGCCGAGGTCGTACTGGTCGAGGGCGTCGGACAGCGGGGCGATCATCCGGTCCAGGCGGTCCTGGCGCATCTCGGAGAGGTAGGGCTGTCCGTTCAGTATCGCCGGGTCGACTTCGAGGACTCGGGCGATGGCGGCCACCACGCCGGGTGTTGCGGGGGTGAGCCCCGCTTCGATCTTGGCGATGGTGCCACGGGAGAGGTAGGCGCGCTGGGCGAGGCCGATCTGCGTCAGCTGACGCAGCTTGCGGTAGTCCGCGATTCTGGCGCCGATGTGGTCGTCATCAGGGCGTGGCATGCCGGGCTCCGTTCCGGATCGGACTTCAGGAACCGTACCGCTGGCGGGCGTTGGCGCATTCGGGGTGAGCGCTGCTCCCTTGAGGGGAGGCGTGGGCCGCGCCGCGCGCTCACGGCGGACACCGCCACCCCACCTGCCCGCCCCTGCACCCCCGCACGCGCTCGCCGGCGCCCGTGCCGGCTAAACGATCTACGCTTGCGGCATGGACACAACCTTCACTGCCCTGGCCATCTTGGTGCTGGCCGTCGCCGTGCTCGCCTCCTCGCTCGACCGTCGTACCAAGCCGTTGGAGCGGCGCATGGCGCGGCTGGAGCAGAAGGTGGACCTGGTGATGGCGCACCTCGGGGTGGAGGAGCCGGAGGACCCGCGGATGGCGGAGATCGACGCCCTGCTGGCGGAGAAGAAGACGGTCGCGGCGATCAAGCTCTACCGCGAGGTGACCGGTGCGGGGCTCGTGGAGGCGAAGGAAGCAGTCGAGCGCCGGATGCGCTGAGCCCGAGGCGGGAAGAGGATGGCCGTTAGGGGCGTGTGACCCCGGCCCACCCCACCGCAGCAGGGAGCGACCGCCGATGTCAGCTGAGCGACCGACCGAAGCGACCGAAGAGAGCGGGGCGACCGCGGCGTCCGGCGGCGCGGAGCCGGCCGGCGGTGACGGGGCCGCCCCCGACACGTACGACGTCATCGTGCTGGGCGGCGGGCCGGTCGGTGAGAACGTCGCCGACCGGGTGCACGCCGCCGGACTGAGCGCGGTGGTGGTGGAGCACGAACTCGTGGGCGGCGAGTGCTCGTACTGGGCGTGTATGCCCAGCAAGGCGCTGCTGCGGCCGGTGACGGCGCGCTCCGAGGCGCGCCGGGTGCCGGGGCTGAGCGACGCGGTCGCCGGGCCCCTGGACGCGCCGGCGGTCCTCGCCCACCGGGACGCGACCGTCTCCTACTGGAAGGACGACGGGCAGGTCCGCTGGCTGGACTCGGCAGGGTTGGACCTCGTGCGCGGCCGGGCGCGGCTGGCCGGGCCGCGGCGGGTGACCGTCGAGGGCGGGCGGACGCTGGTGGCCCGGCACGCGGTCGCGGTGTGCACGGGCAGTCGCCCGGTGTTGCCGGACGTGCCGGGGCTCGCCGAGGCCAAGCCGTGGACCAGCCGGGACGCCACCAGCGCCAAGACGGTGCCGGGCCGGCTGGTGGTCGTCGGCGGCGGGGTGGTCGGCGTCGAGATGGCGACCGCCTGGCGGGCGCTGGGCGCCTCGGTGACGCTGCTGGTGCGCGGGGACGGGCTGCTGCCCCGGATGGAGCCGTTCGCCGGCCACCTGGTGGCCGAGTCGCTGGCCGAGGCGGGCGTGTTCCTGCGGACCGGTGTGGAGGTGCGCGAGGTGCGCCGGGAGGCGCCGGGCGGGCCGGTGACGGTGCTGCTCGACACCGGTGACGAGATCGTCGCGGACGAACTGCTGATCGCGACGGGGCGGGCACCGCGCACCGAGGACCTGGGCATGGAGACCGTCGGGCTGGCGCCCGGCGCGTGGCTGGACGTGGACGACACCCTGCGGGTCAACGGGGTGACCGGCGGCTGGCTGTACGGCGTCGGCGACGTCAACCACCGCGCCCTCCTCACCCACCAGGGCAAGTACCAGGCGAGGGTCGCCGGTGCCGTGATCGCGGCCCGGGCCCGCGGGGTCCCGCTGCTGGAGACCGACCGCTGGGGCGCGCACGTCGCCACCGCGGACCGGCACGCCGTCCCGCAGGTGGTCTTCAGCGACCCCGAGGCCGCGGCCGTGGGCCTGAGCGCCGCCGAGGCGGAACGCGCCGGACACCGGATCCGCGTCGTCGACTACGACCTGGGCGCGGTGGCCGGCGCGTCCCTGTACGCCGACGGCTACCGCGGGCGGGCCCGGATGGTCGTGGACCTGGACCGCGAGGTGCTGTTGGGCGCCACCTTCGTCGGGCCGGGCGTCGGGGAACTGCTGCACTCGGCCACCGTCGCGGTCGCCGGGGAGGTCCCGATCGAACGCCTCTGGCACGCGGTCCCGTCCTACCCGACGATCAGCGAGATCTGGCTCCGGTTGCTGGAGACGTACCGCGGCGACTGAACGGGGGCCGGTCCGCGGCCGGGTGTGCCGGCGCGGACCCGGCCCCGGGCCCGCGCCGCGGTGGACGCCCTCCACAAGGGCGGTCGACGGGCTGGCGGTCGGCGGGCCAGCAGTCGACGGACCGGCGGTCGTGGGGCGGTGGGACGACGCCACCGCTCACGCGCCGGGTTCGGGGGACTCCTCCGTCGGCCAGGGCCCGTTCGGCCCGGCGTCGTCCCGGGAGGCCAGTGCGAGCAGGGCGCTCAGCCCTTTGTCGATGCCCAGGTGCACGCTCTCGGAGCCGGGCGGCACGATCCGCAGGGTGCGCTCCAACCAGGCGGAGACGACGGCGGCGGACGCCTCCAACAGGGCGTCCCCGTCCGGCGAGTCCAGCGCCATGCAGACCAGGCTGCGGCCGTCCAACTTCGTCGGCCAGACCCGCACGTCGCCCTCGCCGGACGGCCGGAAGACGCCCTCGACGAGCAGTTCCCTGGCGAACGTCCAGTGGACGGGGGAGTCCGATCCGACGTGGAAGGTGACGTGCACGGCATAGGGGTCGTCGGTCCGGTAGGTCAACCGGGCCGGTACCGGAATGGTTCGCTCCGGCGACACCACCAGGCCCAGTTCCAGCTCTCGTTCCACCACGGTGTGCATGGGTTTCCGCCTCTCTCCGACTTCTCGCGCGGGACCCGATTGCGGGCCCGCACCAGGAGAGAGCGCGCGACGGCCGGACTCTTACACGACTTCGGGCAACTTTTTTCCGGGAGTTCTCCGGGAGTTGCCGACGGCTGCCGGGGCAGGGGAGGAACACGGTTACGACCCGGGGTCTGATAGATGTGGACGCCGCGTTGCGGCAGACTGCACCCCGACACCCACCAGGCCGAGAACAGATACGGGACTTCGGACATGAGCGCCCCTACCTCAGGATCCGCCGGCGGTAGCCCCACGCCAGGCTTCTACCCGGACCCGTCCATCCCCGGCTACATCCGGTACTGGAACGGTGCCGCATGGGCGCCGGGCACCAGCCGGCCGGCCCCCGCGGAGGGCGAGCCGATGCCCGCGCCGCCGCCCGGCGTGGCGCCGGCGACTCCCTCGCCGGCCGCCGTCGAGGAGACCGGCCCGGTCTTCCTGGACGGAGCGGACCCGACCGGTTCCGGCCTGCCGACCGTCCGTCCCCGCGGCGAGATGGAGGTGCCCGGCGC
>LIQL01000474.1 GCA_001418405.1 Streptomyces diastatochromogenes
CCGGCGGGCGGCGGTCAGGCCGATCCCGGGCGCGGGCGCGGTCCCCTCCCCCGCGCTCGCGTCCCGGGTCCAGTGCGCCAGGGTGCGGACCCGCGCCGCGGCGTCGGCCAGCCGCTCCTCCGGCAGTTCGCCGTCCCGGACCGCGCGCACCAGGGCGTCGCGCAGTCGCAGCACGGTGTCCTCGTCGGCCAGTCCGCCGCCGACGCAGATCGCGTCGGCCCCGGCGGCGAGCGCCAGGACGCTGCCGCGTTCGATGCCGTAGGCGGCGGCGATGGCCCGCATCTCGATGCCGTCGGTGACGATCAGTCCGTCGAAGCCGAGGCCGCCCTCGGTGGCGGGGGCGCGCAGCAGCCCGTGCAGCGCGGCGGGGCTGAGTGTGGCGGGCCGCTCGGCGTCGAGGGCGGGCAGCAGGATGTGGGCGCTCATCACCGCGCGGGTGCCGGCGGCCACCGCGGCGCGGAACGGCACCAGTTCGCGTTCCCGGAGGGTCGTCAGGTCGGCGGTGATGCGCGGGAGGTCGTGGTGGGAGTCGGTGTCGGTGTCGCCGTGGCCGGGGAAGTGCTTGGTGCAGGCGGCGACGCCGGCGGACTGCAGTCCCTGGACGTAGGCGGCGGTGTGACGGGCCACGAGTGCGGGATCGGCGCCGAAGGAGCGGACGCCGATGACCGGGTTGGCGGGGTTGGAGTTGACGTCGGCGGAGGGGGCCCAGTTGACGTTGATGCCGCAGTCGGCGAGGCGGCGGCCGAGTTCGCGGGCGACGGCCCGGGTCAGGTCGGGGTCGTCGACGGCGCCCAGGGCGAGGTTGCCGGGGAAGGAGGAGCCGCCGCGCACTTCGAGGCGGGTGACGTCGCCGCCCTCCTCGTCGATGGCTACCAGCAGGTCCCGGCGCACGTCGCGCAACCGACCGGTGAGGGCGGCGAGTTGTTCGGCGTCGTGCACGTTGCGGCCGAAGAGGGCGACGGTCGTCAGGCCCTCGTCCAGGCGGCGCAGCAGCCAGTCGGGGGCGGTGGTGCCCGTGAAGCCGGGCTGGAGGACGGCGAGCGCGTCCCGGGTGAGGGTGTCGGCGGAGCGACTGACGGTGGCCATGGGCTATCCCTTCACTGCGCCGGAGGTGAGACCGCCGACCGCCTTGCGCTGCAGGAACAGGAAGAGGATCAGGATCGGGAGGGCGAAGAGCGACGCGGCGGCCATGGTGGCGCCCCAGTCGTCGCCGAACTGGGTCTGGAACTGCGAGAGCCACAGCGGCAGGGTGCCGGCGCCGGGCTCCTTGTTGAGGACCAGCACCAGTGGGAACTCGTTCCAGGCGGTGATGAAGCCGAAGAGGGAGGTGGCCATCAGGCCGGGGGCCAGCAGGGGCAGGACGACCTTGACGAACGCCTGCCGGCGCGAGCAGCCGTCGACCATCGCGGACTCCTCCAACTCCTTGGGCACCGCGGCGACGTAGCCGCGCAGCGTCAGCAGGGTGAAGGGGAGCACCATCAACATGTAGAAGAAGGTGAGCGGCAGCAGGCTGTTGAGCAGGTCCGCGTCCCGGACGATCATGTAGATCGAGATCACCATGACCTCCCAGGGCGCCATCTGGGCGACCATGAAGGTCAGCAGGATGCCCCGGCGGCCCTTGAACCGCATCCGGGCGATGGCGAACGAACCGCACAGCCCGATCACCAGCGACAGCCCGACGGCGACCACGGTCACCACGACGGAGTTCCCGGCCAGGCGCCAGAAGTTCGGCGCGTCCACGGCCGTCACGAAGTGCGAGACGGTGCCGTGGAACGGGAACCACACCGGGTCCTCGCTGAGGATGTCCTGGGTCGGCTTGAAGGCCGTGGCGAACATCCAGTACACGGGGAAGACGAACAGCAGCGCGAGGACGGCGGCGGTCGCGTTGGGCCAGATCCGGCCGGCGAGTGAGCGCTTCACAGCGCGTCCTCCTCTTGCTTGAGGGTCAGGCGCAGGTAGTACGCGGTGAGGGCGAGCAGCACGACGATGGTCAGGACGGAGATGGCGGCGCCCATGCCGAAGTGCAGGTTGCCGACGCCCTCGGTGAAGGCGTAGATCGGCAGCGTCTCGGTGAGCCGGTCCGGGCCGCCCTGGTTGATCGCGAAGATCTGCGGGAACGCCTTGAAGACCCAGATGACTTCGAGGAACGTCGTGGCCATGAAGAAGGGGCGCAGGAAGGGGAAGGTGACGGAGGTGAAGATCTTCCAGGTGCCGGCGCCGTCCATCCGGGCCGCTTCGTAGAGCTCCTTGGGGATGGTCGTGGTGGCCGCGTAGAGGTTGAGGGCCACGAAGGGCAGCGACTGCCAGACGATCAGGACGGTGATCACGAAGAACGTGGACAGCTGCGTGCCGACCCAGTCGTAGTGGGCCATGGCGTGCCAACCGAGGTGGTCCAGGAGCCAGTTGACGACGCCGTAGCGGGAGTCGAAGAGCCACTGGAAGACGGTGGTGGCGGCGATCGACGGCATCGCCCAGGCCAGTACCAGCGCCACCGACAGCACCAGGCGCATCTTCGTGCCGAGCCGGGCCAGCAGCAGTCCGAGCAGGGTGCCCAGCACCATGATCAGCACGACGTTGACGGCGGTGAAGACGATGGTGCGGCCGGTGACCCGCCAGAACTGCTCGCTGCCCAGGACCTCCTGGTAGTTGCCCAGGCCCCGCCAGTCGGTGAGGTGCTGGATCAACTCCTTCATGTTGAGGTTCTGGAAGGAGAGCACCAGGTTGCGGACGAGGGGCCAGCCCAGGAAGACCGCGGTGGCGAGCAGGGCCGGGAGCAGCAGGAGGTAGGGGGCGCTCCGTCGGCCGCCGGGGCCGCTCCGGGCGGGCGGCGCGCCGCCCTTGCCGGTCCGCGGCGTGGTCCTCCCCGCCGCTTCGTCGAGCTGCACTGCCATGAGCGTGTGGTCCCCTCGTTCCCGTGGATGCGCCGGGTGGTGCGGTGGAGGCGGCCGCCGGCACCGCGGGGTGCCGGCCCGGCGCGGTGACGGCGGCCGCGGTCGCTGCTCCGGGCGTACGGGCCGGGTCCCGCAGGGCCGCCCGGCCGGTACGCCTCAGGTGACCGGCTACTCCTTGGCGAGCCGGGCGTTGATCTCGGACTCGATGTCCTTGGCGGCGTCGGTCGGGGCCTTACCGTTCAGGACCGCGGTCATGTAGTTCTTGATCGGGTTCGGCACGTTCTCCACCGCGGCCCACTGGGGGATCAGCGGGGTGGTGCCGCCCGCCTTCTCGGCGGCGGGGGCGGCGGCCGCGGCGGCCGGGTTGTCCTTGGCGGCGCCGGCCAGGGCCGGGGACTTGGGCGTCCAGCCGGATTCCTTGACCATCTGGGCGTCGTTGTCCTTGGAGAGCGCGACCTTCAGGAATTCCTTGGCGAGTTCCTGGTTCTTGCTCATTCCGGCGACTGCGAAGTTGGAGCCGCCGAGGAAGACGCCCTCGGGCTTGGCGGCGGTCTCCCCCGGAATGGTGAAGAATCCGATGTCTTCCTTGATCTTCGGATTGGCCTTGACGGCGGTCGCGGCTTCGTAGCCCATGGCGATGAGGGCGCCGGTCTTCCCCTTGGCGAAGATTTCGGCCTGCTGCGGAGTGGCCTCGTCCTTGTTCTTGGGGGCGCTGCTGAACGCCATGTACTGCTTGTAGATGTCCATCGCCTTGGCGACCTTGGGGTCAGCGAAATTGGACACCCATTTGCCGCCTTCCTTCTTCACCAGTTGCGCACCGGTGCCGATGGTGAGGCCGTCGAGGAAGTACCAGTTCTGGCCGGGCAGGTAGAGCGGATCGGCTTCGGTCTTCTGCTTGATGGTGTCGAAGTCGTGGAAGAGTTCGGCGCGCGTGGTGGGGAGCTTGGTGATCCCGGCCTGGGCCCAGATCTTCTTGTTGTACATCACCACGCGGTTGCCGGCGAACCACGGCAGGGCGTACTGCTTCCCGTCCGCCATCGCGGCCTTGTTGAAGGCGTCGTTCCAGTCGGCGCCGATCTCCTTCTTCAGGTCGCCGAGGTCGACCAGGGCACCGGCCTTGGCGTAGGCGGCGGTCTGGGTGTTGCCGATCTCGACGACGTCCGGCGGAGTGTCCTCCGAGAGAGCGGTGCTCAGCTTCTGCTGAATTCCGTTCCACTGCTGGACCTTGAATTCGACCGTGGCGCCGGTCTTCTTCTTGAATTGGTCGGAGACCTGCTTGGTCCATTGTTCCGGATTGGACCCGGACATCACCCATACGGTCAGCTTCTGGCCCTTGAAGCCATCGGCGCCCGCATTGCTCTTGCCGCTCGACCCACAGGCAGCGACACTCACCAGCATTCCCGCGACCGCGGTCGCCGCTATGAGCCCACGCTTCATCGCGCTCTCCCCCTCAAGGACGGGTGTGGCTTTAATGGTTTAGACCAGTTCCCGCAGCTTGGCCTAGACCTTTAGGGGTGTCAAGGGTGTATAAGAGTCGCTGTCAGGTCCGTTACCGGACCGACATCTGGCGGGCCCAGGCCCGCGTGGACGCATGGGCACCCCGTCCGTGCCACGATGTGAGCCGCTACGTACGGAGGAGCCGGTGACGGCAGCACGACAGGCATCGGAAAGGCGGGTCATGGACACCGAGGCGGGCAGCGCCGAGAGCAGCGGCAGTGGCGCGCGGACCGCCCGGGTGCCCAAGTACTACCGGCTCAAGCGGCATTTGCTGGAGATCACCGAAACCCTGCCGCCGGGCACCCCGGTGCCGCCCGAGCGCACCCTCGCCGCGGAGTTCGACACCTCCCGCACCACCGTCCGCCAGGCCCTCCAGGAACTCGTCGTCGAGGGCCGCCTGGAGCGCATCCAGGGCAAGGGCACCTTCGTCGCCAAACCCAAGGTCTCCCAGGCGCTGCAACTGACCTCCTACACCGAGGACATGCGGGCCCAGGGCCTGGAACCCACCTCCCAGCTGCTGGACATCGGCTACGTCACCGCCGACGACCGGCTCGCCGGGCTGCTGGACATCACCCCCGGCGGCCGGGTGCTGCGCATCGAACGGCTGCGGCTGGCCAGCGGCGAGCCGATGGCCATCGAAACCACCCACCTTTCGGCCAAGCGGTTCCCGGCGCTGCGCCGCAACCTCGTCAAGTACACCTCCCTGTACACCGCGCTGGCCGAGGTCTACGACGTCCGGCTGGCGGAGGCCGAGGAGACCATCGAGACCTCGCTGGCCACCCCGCGCGAGGCCGGCCTGCTGGGCACCGACGTCGGCCTGCCGATGCTGATGCTCTCCCGGCACTCCCTGGACGCCCAGGGCCAGCCGGTCGAATGGGTGCGCTCGGTCTACCGCGGCGACCGCTACAAGTTCGTCGCCCGCCTCCAGCGCCCGACCGACTGACGCCCCCGCCCGGAGCCGACCGACCGTACGGATTCCGAACGGCACGCCGCCCGACCGCCGCCGCACGCCACGGAATCCGGTCCCTCCCGGCGTCCGCCCAACTCCCGTGCGGTAACCGCCGCATACCGATATGCGGACAGCTAGTGACGCGTGCCACGACCCTGCCTTAGATTTCCAGCCGGTTGCACAGGAGTTCACGAGGGACGGGAGCCACGGTCATGGCCGAGAAAGCCGCACCACCGGACCGCAGACCGGTCGTCACCCCCACGCGGGTAGTGGCCGGATTGTGCCTGATCGCCCCGTTCATCGCGATGCTGTGGGTGAGTTCGTACGCCAGGATCGAGCCGACGCTGATCGGGATCCCGTTCTTCTACTGGTACCAGATGGCGTGGGTGCTGATCTCGACGGTGCTGACGTCCGTGGCCTACAAGCTGGTCCAGCGTGAGCAGCGGGCCCGCAAGGACGGTGCGGCATGACGACGACCCCCTTGACCACGACGCTCGCCGCCGCCCCCCAGGGCGTCAACGGCGTGGCGCTCGCCGTCTTCGTCTTCTTCTTCCTGGCCGTCACGGTCATGGGCTTCCTGGCCGCGCGCTGGCGCAAGGCCGAGCAGTCCGCCAACCTCGACGAATGGGGCCTGGGCGGCCGCAGCTTCGGCACCTGGGTGACGTGGTTCCTGCTCGGCGGCGACCTCTACACCGCCTACACGTTCGTGGCCGTTCCGGCGGCGATCTACACGGCGGGCGCGGCCGGCTTCTTCGCCGTCCCGTACACCATCCTGGTCTACCCGCTGATCTTCACCTTCCTGCCCCGGCTGTGGTCGGTCTCGCACCGGCACGGGTACGTCACCACCTCCGACTTCGTCCGCGGCCGCTTCGGCTCCAAGGGCCTGTCGCTGGCGGTGGCCCTCACCGGCCTGCTGGCCACGATGCCCTACATCGCGCTCCAACTGGTCGGCATCCAGGCCGTCCTGGACGTGCTGGGCGTCGGCGGCGGTGCGGACGCCAACTGGTTCGTCAAGGACCTGCCGCTGTTGATCGCGTTCGCCGTGCTGGCCGCGTACACCTACTCGTCCGGCCTGCGGGCGCCGGCGCTGATCGCGTTCGTCAAGGACGGACTGATCTACCTGGTCATCGTGGTGGCGATCATCTACATCCCGATCAAGCTGGGCGGCTTCGGCGAGATCTTCCACGCGGCCAAGGACACACTCGCCGTGCACGGGCCGACCGGCAAACCGCGCGGTGAACTGGCCAGCGGCCCCAACGCGCAGTGGGCGTACGCCACGCTCGCGCTCGGCTCGGCGCTGGCGCTGTTCATGTACCCGCACTCGATCACCGCGACGCTCTCCTCGCGCAGCCGCAACGTCATCCGCCGCAACACCACGATCCTGCCGCTCTACTCCCTGATGCTGGGCCTCCTGGCGCTGCTCGGCTTCATGGCGATCAAGGCCGGCACGGACACCCGGGGCAATGCCCAGTTGGCGATCCCGCAGCTCTTCGAGGACATGTTCCCCAGCTGGTTCGCGGGCGTGGCGTTCGCCGCGATCGGCATCGGCGCACTGGTGCCCGCGGCGATCATGTCGATCGCCGCCGCCAACCTCTTCACCCGGAACGTCTACAAGGACTTCCTCAAGCCCGACGCCACTCCCGAGCAGGAGCACAAGGTCGCCAAGCTGGTCTCCCTCCTGGTGAAGGTCGGCGCGCTGGCCTTCGTCCTCACCATGGACAAGACCGTCGCGATCAACTTCCAGCTGCTGGGCGGCATTTGGATCCTGCAGACCATGCCGGCCCTGGTCGGCGGGCTCTTCACCCGCTGGTTCCACCGCTGGGCGCTGCTGGCCGGCTGGGCGGTCGGCATGGTCTACGGCACCCTCGCCGCCTACGGGGTGGCCAGCCCGACCCAGAAGCACTTCGGCGGCTCCAACGCCCAGATCCCCGGCATCGGCGAGATCGGCTACATCGGCCTCACCGCCTTCGTCCTGAACGTCGTGGTGACCGTCGTCCTGACGTTCGTCCTGAAGGCCCTCAAGGCCCCCGAGGGCACCGACGAGACCTCTCCCGGGGACTACACCGCGGACGTCGGCGACGCGGGCGTCACCGCCGACCTGCCGCCGGCGACGGCGGGGGCACCGGCGGGGCACTGAGCGCCGTCAACTACGGCGGAGGGCCGTGGCGTTCCCCCGGAACGGCACGGCCCTGTGTCCTGTGCGGCGCGTCGGCCGCGCAGGATCAGCTCACCCAGTCCTTGAGCGCCTCGGTATCGAGGGTGATGCCCACGGGGTCCGGAAGATGGAGCGGCTTGCCGTACGGCACGGTGTGGACGTCCTCGTAGCGGCCGCCGCCGGGCTCGCTGTAGAGCGTCACCTCGCAGGCTTCGCGGTCGACCAACAGGTAGAGCGGGATGCCGGTTTCGGCGTAGGCCCTGGGCTTCTCCACCCGGTCGCGCTTTTCGGTGTCGGAGTCGTGGGAGGTCACCTCGACGACCATCAGCACGGCCTCGGGATCCGCCCATTCGCCCTGGCCGACGAAGGCGTCACTGGGCGCGAGCGAACCATCCGGCCGGGCACGACCCCCTCGGTAGGGCTGCACCTTCAAGCCCTGGTTGGGGTCGAGCCAGAGTTCAGGCCGGTGCTGCATGCAGATGCGTGTCAGCCACTGGATGATCCGCCCGTGATCCCCGTCCGGCACAGCCTTGCTCCAGATTTTTCCGTCGATGAGTTCCAGCCGTGCCCCTTCCTCCGCCCGGTCGATTATCCGAGCTGCCTCTTCGAAGTAATCGGTGAGCGTGCTGTGCGGCCGGTCGACGAGCGCGGTCATGGAGCCTCCTCCTTCTTCCGCTGGACGGACCAGAGAGCGTAAGTCCGACGATAGTCGAGGCCACTGACGGTCACATGATGGTTACCATTCGCTGCCCCGACCGTGCCCTCGGGCGGCCGCCGCGACACTGGCCTCCATGGACATCACCATCAGACCCGTCCGCCCGGCGGAGTACGAGACGGTCGGGGACCTCGTGACCGAGGTGTACCTGGCCGACGGACTGTTGAAGGGCGGAGCGGACGATCCGTACGCGGCGGTGCTGCGGAAGGTCGCGCACCGGGCGGAGCACGCCGAGGTGCTGGTGGCCGTGGGCGGGGCGGACGGGGCGCTGCTGGGAGCGGTGACGTTCGCGCCGCACGGGAGCCCGTACGCGGAGTTGGCCGGGCCCGGGGAGGCCGAGTTCCGGATGCTGGCGGTGCGGGCCGCGGGGCGCGGGCACGGCGTCGGGGCGGCGCTGGTGCGGGCGTGCCTGGCGCGGGCCCGGGAGTCGGGGCTGCGCGCCATGGTGCTGTCGAGCCAGGCGCACCTGCTGCCGGCGCACCGGCTGTACCGCCGGCTGGGCTTCGCGCGGGCGGCGGAACGGGACTGGGTTCCGGTCCCCGGGGTGACGCTGTGGGTGTTCGCCTGTGAGCTGGTCTGAGGGGTCGTCGGCGGCCGTCGCGACGGCGTTCCGGCGGCGCCGAAGCGGCGCCCGGGCGGTCCGGCCCTTCGCATACCTGCGGGAATGGTATGCGGGAGCGACACAAGATGTGGGGGTGCATGCGGGGAGCGACACAAGATGTATGCTCTTCCTCGCTGTCGCCGCAGGGGAATCCGGTGCGAATCCGGGACTGTCCCGCAACGGTGTGAGAGCGCGTTCCGCGGCCCGTTCGCAAGGGTCCGGCGGTGCGCTCCCGAGTCCGAGGACCTGCCGACGGCACGTCCGCACCGCCATCGGTGCGGCGTCGATACGTCCGGGCCCCGAGGGATGGGCCGATGGACGCCGCGCGGCCGACCCGCGCACCTCCGGCTCGCCGTGAGGTGCCGCCCTGCCCGCGCGGCTGCCGTCGCACCGCCGCCCCTCCCGGCCCCCGCCGAGTGAGGGAGAGCATCAGGTGACCATCGCGCCAACGGAGCCCGCGTCAGACGCCGAGGTCGTGCAGTCCGTGGTGGCCGCACCTCCCGCGCACCAGGACGGACCGGGCGTCGCCCTGCTGCGGACGCTGACCGAGCTGACCGCCGACCTGACCGCGACCGACCCCGGCAAGGTGGCCGCCGCCGCGCTGCGCGGCCGGCACCCCGGCTCCGACGAGGCGGAACTGCGCGCGCTGGCGACCGAGGCCGCGGCCGGGCTGATCGCCGACGAGCCGCAGTACTCCCGGCTCGCGGCGCGCCTGCTCACCCTCGCCATCGCCGAGGAGGCCGCCGGCCAGGGCGCCACCTCCTTCGCGGCCTCGATCGAGGTCGGCCACCGGGAGGGCCTGATCGCGGACGTCACCGCGGAGTTCGTCCGCGGCCGCGAGGCGCAGCTGGACGCGCTGGTTGACGGAGCCCTGGAGTCCGGCGCCGACGACCGGTTCGGGTACTTCGGGCTGCGCACCCTGCAGTCGCGCTACCTGCTGCGGCACCCCACCACCCGCAAGGTGATCGAGACGCCCCAGCACTTCCTGCTGCGGGTGGCCTGCGGTCTCGCCGAGGACGACTCCGCGCGGGCGCTGGCGGACGTCGCCGAGCTGTACCGGCTGACCAGCACGCTGTCCTACCTGCCGTCCTCCCCCACGCTCTTCAACTCCGGCACCCGGCACCCGCAGATGTCCTCCTGCTACCTGCTGGACTCCCCGCTGGACGAGCTGGACTCCATCTACGACCGCTACCACCAGGTGGCCCGGCTCTCCAAGCACGCCGGCGGGATCGGTCTGTCGTACTCCCGGATCCGCGCCCGCGGTTCGCTGATCCGCGGCACCAACGGGCACTCCAACGGCATCGTGCCGTTCCTGCGCACGCTCGACGCGTCGGTGGCCGCGGTCAACCAGGGCGGCCGCCGCAAGGGCGCGGCCTGCGTCTACCTGGAGACGTGGCACGCGGACATCGAGGAGTTCCTGGAGCTGCGGGACAACACCGGCGAGGAGGCCCGCCGGACCCACAACCTCAACATCGCGCACTGGATCCCGGACGAGTTCATGCGCCGGGTCGAGGCGGACGCCGACTGGTCGCTGTTCTCCCCGGCCGACGTGCCGCAGCTCGTCGACCTGTGGGGCGAGGAGTTCGACGCCGCCTACCGGGCGGCGGAGGCCGCGGGCAAGGCCCTCAAGCAGGTGCCGGCCCGGGTGCTGTACTCCCGGATGATGCGCACCCTGGCGCAGACCGGCAACGGCTGGATGACGTTCAAGGACGCCGCCAACCGCACCGCCAACCAGACCGCGGAGCCCGGCCGGGTCGTGCACTCCTCCAACCTGTGCACGGAGATCCTGGAGGTCACCGACGACGGCGAGACCGCGGTCTGCAACCTGGGGTCGGTCAACCTCGCCGCGCACCTGCGCCAGGACGCCGGCGACGGGGCGGAGGCGATGGACTGGGAGCGGCTGGACGCCACCGTCCGCACCGCCGTGACCTTCCTCGACCGGGTCGTGGACATCAACTTCTACCCGACCGAGCAGGCCGCCGCCTCCAACTCCCGTTGGCGGCCGGTGGGTCTGGGCCTGATGGGCCTGCAGGACGTCTTCTTCCGGCTGCGGCTGCCGTTCGACTCGGCCGAGGCCCGGGAGCTGTCCACCCGCATCTCCGAGCGGATCATGCTGGCCGCCTACGAGGCGTCCGCCGACCTCGCCGAGCGGCACGGGCCGCACGCGACCTGGTCCGCGACCCGCACCGCCCGCGGCGTGCTGCACCCGGACCACTACCCGAACGCCGAACCGCGCTGGGCGGACCGTTGGGCGGCGCTGCGCGCCCGGATCGCCACGACCGGGATGCGCAACTCGCTGCTGCTGGCCATCGCGCCGACCGCCACCATCGCGTCCATCGCCGGCGTCTACGAGTGCATCGAGCCGCAGGTCTCCAACCTCTTCAAGCGCGAGACGCTGTCCGGCGAGTTCCTCCAGGTCAACACGTACCTGATCGAGGAGCTCAAGGAGTTGGGCCTGTGGGACGCGCGGACCCGGGACGCGCTCCGGGACGCCAACGGCTCCGTCGCGGAGCTGGCCTGGATCCCCTCGGACGTCCGGCACCGCTACCGCACCGCCTGGGAGATCCCCCAGCGCGCCCTGATCGACATGGCCGCGGACCGCACGCCGTTCCTGGACCAGAGCCAGTCGCTCAACCTCTTCATGGCGTCGCCGACCATCGGCAAGCTCAGCTCGATGTACGCGTACGCCTGGAAGCGCGGCATCAAGACCACGTACTACCTGCGTTCCCGGCCGGCGACCCGGATCGCCCAGTCGGCCCGCGCCGCGTCCGTTCCCGCCCAGCTCCCGGTGAGCGACCCCGACGCGGTCGCCTGCTCCCTGGAGAACCCCGAGTCCTGCGAGGCCTGCCAGTAATGTCCACCGCACCCGAGAAGACCACGAACGCCGCAGCCGCCCACACCGCCACCACCGGCGGCCGGAAGAACCTCCTGGACCCCGGCTTCGAGCTGACCCTGCGGCCCATGCGCTACCCGGACTTCTACGACCGCTACCGGGACGCGATCAAGAACACCTGGACCGTCGAGGAGGTCGACCTCCACTCCGACGTCGCCGACCTCGCCAAGCTCTCCCCGGGTGAGCAGCACCTGATCGGCCGTCTGGTGGCGTTCTTCGCCACCGGCGACTCGATCGTCGCCAACAACCTGGTGCTGACGCTGTACAAGCACATCAACTCCCCCGAGGCGCGGCTGTACTTGAGCCGTCAGCTCTTCGAGGAGGCCGTGCACGTCCAGTTCTACCTGACGCTGCTGGACACCTACCTGCCCGATCCGGACGACCGGGCCGCCGCGTTCGCCGCGGTGGAGAAGATCCCGTCCATCCGCGAGAAGGCGGAGTTCTGCTTCCGGTGGATGGACCACGTCGAGAAGCTCGACCAGTTGGAGAGCAAGGCCGACCGCCGCCGCTTCCTGCTGAACCTCATCTGCTTCGCGGCCTGCATCGAGGGCCTGTTCTTCTACGGCGCGTTCGCCTACGTGTACTGGTTCCGGTCGCGGGGCCTGCTGCACGGCCTGGCCACCGGCACCAACTGGGTCTTCCGCGACGAGTCGATGCACATGGAGTTCGCCTTCTCCGTGGTGGACACCGTCCGCGAGGAGGAGCCCGACCTCTTCGACGACGCGCTCCAGCAGCAGGTCACCGACATGCTGACGGAGGCCGTGGAGGCCGAGCTGCAGTTCGCCCGCGACCTGTGCGGCGAGGGCCTGCCGGGGATGAACACCGCGTCGATGCGCGAGTACCTCCAGTGCGTCGCCGACCAGCGGCTGCGCCGGCTGGGCTTCCCCGCCGTCTTCGGCTCGGAGAACCCGTTCTCCTTCATGGAGCTGCAGAACGTCCAGGAGTTGACCAACTTCTTCGAGCGGCGCGCCTCGGCCTACCAGGTCGCCGTCGAGGGCTCGGTCTCCTTCGACGACGAGTTCTGATCCCGACCGGCTGAAGCCGTGCCCCGGCCACCCGCCCGAATGTGAGCGTTCGATTAGCGGGTGGCCGGAGCGGCAACCGGAGCCTGTGCCACCACATCTACCCGGATATGGAGGGCAGGAAGAAAAGTCGCCGGTACATCGACTACCCCCGCCTCGGCCGGAAGGGGGTGCGCCGCTGGCTGCCGTCGTGGCGCCTGTGGTCGGGCACGTGCACGTTCGTCCTGGCATGTCTGGGCGGGCTGTTCGCGTTCGTCTACGCGAAGATCGACGTCCCCAACGAGAACGCGCTCGCCGGCCGGGAAGGCACCGTGTACTACTGGGCGGACGGCAGCCAGATGGTCACCGTCGGCACAGTCAACCGACAGAACGTCACCCTGGACAAAGTGCCCAAACACGTCCAGAACGCGGTGATCGCGGCCGAGAACGCCACCTTCTACGAGGACCACGGGGTCTCGCTCACCGGCATCGCCCGGGCCGTGGTGAACATGGTCTCCGGCGGTGACACCCAGGGCGGTTCGACCATCACCCAGCAGTACGTGAAGAACACCTACCTCTCGCCGGACCAGACCGCCACCCGCAAGGTGAAGGAATTCATCATCGCGCTGAAGGTCAACAACCAGAAGAGCAAGTCGGACATCCTGCGGGGCTACCTCAACACCAGCTGGTTCGGCCGGGGTTCGAACGGCATCCAGGCGGCGGCCCACGCCTACTACGGCATCGACGCCAAGGACCTCGACCCCAGTCAGGGCGCGCTGCTGGCCGCCGTGCTGAAGGGCTCCGAGCAGTACGACCCGGGCCTGAGCAAGGCCAACCACGCCCGGGCGGTGGCCCGTTGGAAGTGGATACTCGACCGGCTCGTCGACACCGGTGCGATGAGCAAGGAGGAACGCGCGCACTACCGCACGTTCCCCGAACCGCGCCCGGTGACCAAACCCACCAGCCAGGCCGGCCAGATCGGCTACCTCGTCGACGTCGCCAACAAGTTCGTCAAGAGCACCACCGGGCTGACCGACAAGGACCTGGCCCGCGGCGGCTACCGCGTCCACACCACGTTCGAGAAGCAGCGCACCCGCCGGCTGGAGAAGGCCGTCAACGACGTCCGCGCCAAGAGCCTGGATGCGAAGAAGCGCGCCGCGGACAGCTACGTGGAATTCGGCGCGGCCTCGGTGCGCCCCGACGACGGCGCGATCGTCGCGCTCTACGGCGGCGCCGACGCCACCCGGCACTTCAGCAACAACGCCGACACCACGGCGGTGCCGGCCGGCTCCGCCTTCAAGCCGATCGTCCTGGCCACCGCCCTCCAGCAGGAAGCCGAGCGGTACGGCGACCAGCCGCGCCCGGCGGACAGCTCCAGCCGGTCCGACGCGCTGCTCGGCGCCCTGATGCAGGGCTCGAACGTCCCGTTCGTCCAAGGCGGGAAGCAACTCGGACTGGAGCAGATCCGGGACCTGGCGCTCAGCCTGGGGCTGCGCAAGGAGAGCCTGGCACAGCTGGAGCAGACCTTCCCGCTGGGCACCTCGGCGCCCAGCGCCGTCCGCCTGGCCAGCGCCTACAGCACCTTCGCCAACGCCGGGCGGCACGCCGAGCCGTACGCCGTCTCGACCATGACCTACCAGGGCAAGGCGGTCGCCGGCTTCGAGCGCCCCGAGCCGCAGCAGGCGGTCACCCCGGAGGTCGCGCAGACGATGACCAACATGCTGGCGGGGCTGGGCTGGCGGACCCTGCCGTCGGGCCTCAAGGCGGGCGAGGAGCCGCCCGCGGTCGCGGCCACCGAGCCCGGTGACCGGATGAAGTCGGCGTGGTTCGTCGCCACCCCGCCGCCGGCCGGCGGCGGCTGGGCCAAGGGAGTGCGCCCCGCACCGGTCGCCGGTGCCGGCGTCCGCGCCGACCCCACGTCCGGTGCCGGGAAGGGCGCCGAACCCACCACCGCGATCACGCTGTTCCGGAACAAGCCGGGCGCGCCCCAGTTGCTGCCCCTGAACGGCGTCGGCGGCCCCGACACCGGACTGGGCACCTCGCTCCCGCCCCGGGTCTGGACCGCCTACCAAGGCGCCGCGTAGGGCGGCGCCGGGCCGGGAGCCCCGCGCCGCCCGCCGCCTCAGTCGTTGGGGACGACGGCGTAGCGGGGCTCCCGCTCGGCCATCTGCTTCAGCGCGTCCTTGCGGTCCCGCTTGGAGAGCCGGTCGATGTAGAGGTAGCCGTAGAGGTGGTCGGTCTCGTGCTGGAGGCAGCGCGCGAAGTAGCCGGTGCCCTCGACCACGATCGGCTCGCCCTTGGCGTTCTGGCCGCGCACCACCGCGTAGTCGGGGCGGGCCAGCTCGGCGTACGCGCCGGGGACGGACAGGCAGCCCTCGTTGGAGTCGTCCAGCACCCGACGGCCGGCGGGCAGCTCGTCCAGGACGGGGTTGCAGACGTGGCCGACGTGCCGGACGCCCTCGTCGTCCGGGCAGTCGTAGACGAAGACCTTGAGGTCCACGCCGATCTGGTTGGCGGCCAGGCCGACGCCCTCGGCGGTGCGCTGGCTGGCGAACATGTCGTCGATCAGCTGCGCCAGCTCGTCGTCGAACTCCGTGACGTCCTTGCACTCCTTGTGGAGGACCGGGTTGCCGACCACGGTGATGGGACGGGAGGTGCCGCGCTCCCGGTGGGCCGCCTCGCGCTCCTTGGCGTCCGTGACGTCGTCGACGAACGCGACGCTCTCCTGCTGATCACTGTCCTGCTGGGCCATCTCCGCCGTACGCCTTCCTGCAAAACCCTCGGGGAACGCCCTACAGCCTACGGGGACGCGGTCGCCCGCTCAGCAGACCTCTTCAAGATCGCGCCATTCCCGGGTGTCCGGGCTGTCCGCGACCCAGCCGTCCAGCAGCCCCCGCACCAGGGCCGCCGGCGCCGCGATACCGCACTCGCGCTCGGGGGCCCACAGCGAGCCGGAGCCGGCGGTGCGGTGGCCCAGCGGCCCGGGGTGGCCCGGTTCGCTGTGGTCGTGCGGGTCCAGGTGCTCGCCGTCGCCCTCGTCGCTGGGCATCCGGCTCTCGGAGCAGGTGCGGCACAGCAGCCGCACCGACGACGACCAGTCCTCGGCGGCGAAGCCGGCGTCGGCCGCCAGCTGCTCCAGGGCGTCCCGGTCGGCCTCGGTGGCGGCCTCCAGGAGCACCACCCAGGTGGGCACCGGGGAGGGCGCCCACAGCTCGATCTCGTCGAAGACCGGGAAGGCGCGGGTGTCGCCGTCGGCGGCGGTGGTGGTCCGCTCGCCGTGCGGGACGCCGTCGTGCAGCACCACCTCGCCCCAGCGCCGCCCGGAGGACGGCAGCGGGATGGAGAGCACCTCAATGCGGGCCGGGTCCAGCCGGCGGCCCCAGACCACCTCGGCCTCGCCCTCGGGCGAGAGCCGGACCGCGGCGCTGCCCAGCGCCATCCCGCGCGGCTCCCCGGTCGGCGAGCCCTCGCCGGGGACCTTCAGCCCGTACGCCTGCCAGGCACGGCGGGCCAGCGGCCAGTCCTGGAGGGCGGTGGCGGCGATGCCGACGTTCCACCAGTCGGGCGCCCCGGTCTCGCGGTCCAGCAGCGCCACGGCGCGCAGGCCGGCGGCCCGGGCCTGCTCCCAGTCGTGCCGGAACTTGTGCAGCAGCGCGAGGTTGAACCAGGACTCCGACAGCCAGGGCTCCATGTCCGCCGCGCGGGTCAGCAGTGCCCCCGCGTCCTCGTAACGGCCGTCGCCGATCAGCGTGAAAGCGCGGTCGGTCGCCTGCCGCCACGAGGCGGAGGGCCGGTGCCGTACCTTGCCGAAGATCCTCACGATTCCCGCCTGCTGGTTGCTCTTGTGCCGCTCCGGAGGGGGCCCGGGCGGTTCCCCGGGGCCTTCTGGGGGCCCACTCGACAACCTGCCACAGATTGCCGTCGGGCTCACCCCCGTGCGGCTCATGCCCTGCGCCGACCCCCTGAACCCCCCTTCAAGGGGCTCCCTTCGCATCCAACCATGCCCATCTCGCAGGCCGCTCATTACCCATGGGTTCCCCGACAGTGGACGGGTCGGGAACACCGTGCGACGGGGGTGCACGGGGCCTCGACGGGAGCGCACGGAACTGGCCCGCGCCCCGGCGCACACCGCGTGCGGAAGCCCCCCGGCGCCCGGGCTCAACCCGCCCGGCCCCCGCGCGCCAGGACCCGGGCGAGCGCTTCGACCACCCCCGGTTCGTGGTCCCGGGCGGTGGCCAGCCGCAGCCGTTCCAGGGCCCGCAGCCGCCCGGCGGGCCCCGTGGTGCCCGCCACCAGGTCGTCGTAGGCGTTGACGGTGCGGACGATACGGGCGGTGACCGGCTGCTCCCGGTACGGATCGGCCTGCCGCTCGACGATCACCGCGACCTCCGGCGGGGCACCGGTCTGCCGGGCCACCGCGCCGCCCAGCAGGGCGATCCGGCGCTGTTCGGCGGGCGGCAGCGGGGCGGTGGCGCCGTCCGGCACCGGGTCGACGAGCGAGAGCTGTCCGATGTCGTGCATCAGGGCGGCGTGCTCCAGGACGTCCAAGTCCGGCCCGCCTAGCCCGAGTTCCCGCCCCACCGCGCGGCTGAGCCCGGCCACGCGGCGGACGTGGCCGGGCGGCGTGCAGCCGGCGATCTCGGTGGCGCGGGCCAGCGAGGCGATGGTCTGGCGGTAGGTGGCACGGACCGCCGCGTACCGGCGGAAGGCGAGCTGGGTCAGCAGCAGCGGCAGGCAGAACACCGGCAGCGCCCACAGGCCGGCGACCGCCACGGCCAGCGCGATGACCACACCGGTGGCGCAGATCGCGGTACCGATGCCGGGCAGCGCCCGCAACGCGTCCCGCAGCAGCGGCCCGTACGGCCACCCCGTCCGGGCCCGGGCCAGTGCGGCGGCCAGCACCGCGTCGCAGAGCGCGGTCAGCGCCAGCAGCACGGCCAGGAAGAGCGGGCGGACGGGACCGACCGCGGCCCAGGCCGGCAACGTCCCCGCGGCGTGCAGGGGTTGGCAGCAGGTGGCGGCGAACCCGACGCTCAGCACCCGGCGGGCGAGCGGGTCCAGCACCGGCCCGCCGCCGCGTGCCAGATAGGGGACGAGCCCCACCAACCCGGCCGCCACCACCACCGCCAGGGTCTGCGCCACGCCGTGCCCGGCCGGCCGCCCGTCCGCGTCGTCGAGCAGCGCGTAGCCGAGCGCCCCGGCCGCACCGAGCGGGGCGCCCTCCCGCAGCCCCGGGCGGGCGGGGGCACGGCGCACCGCCTCGCCCGCCGCGATCAGCGCCCCGAAGGCCAGTGCGGTGCGCGGTGCGGCGATGCCGTGCCACAGGGTGTGGCCCAGGCCCCAGCAGGCCAGCGCGACGGCCGGGCCGTACACCCAGGCGGCGGTGCGGCGTCTCATCGGGCGGCGCCGTGGTCCGCGCCCGACCGGTGGGCCCGGACCGGGGGGACGGCGCCGCTGCCCGCCGGCGCCGGATCGGCCGCCCGCTCCTCCCCCGCGGTCACCTGCTCCGGTCGCCAGCCGTGCTTGTCGAGGGCGGCGGCCAGTGCCCGGACCATCCGCGGGTCGAACTGCGTCCCGGCGCACCGCCGGAGTTCGGCGACCGCGGCCGGCACCGGGCGGGCCCGCCGGTAGGAACGGGTGGAGGTCATCGCGTCGAAGGCGTCGGCGACGGCCACCATCCGTGCGCACTCGGGAATTTGATGGCCCATCAGGCCGTAGGGGTAGCCGCTGCCGTCCACCCGCTCGTGGTGGTGCAGGATCGCGGCCCGCGCCTCGCCCAGGAACCCGATGCCGCGGACGATCTCGTGCCCGTACTCGGGGTGCAGCTCGATGATCCGGCGCTCCTGCGGGGTCAGCGGCCCGTCCTTGCGCAACACCCGGGTGGGGACGCCGAGTTTGCCCACGTCGTGCAGGATGCCGGCGAACCGCAGCACCTCCAGCCGGTCCTCGGCCATGCCCAGTTCCCGGGCGATCAGCACCGACGCCCGGCCGACCCGCTCGCTGTGCCCGCGGGTGTAGCGGTCCTTGATGTCGACGGCCTGGACCAGGGCCCGGACGGTGGCCTGGTGGGCGGCGCGCTCCCGCTGGTACTGCGCGAACGCCCAGCAGGACAGGTGCACCGGCAGCAGCACCAGCAGCGCCGCGGGCGGCCCGTAGACGCTGTGCCAGAGCACCGCCATCATCAGCCCGGTCAGCCCGTGGACGAGGTGGGTCACCGGCAGCCGCGCCGCCGGGCCGCGCCACGCGGTGCGCAGCGGGTGCCGCTCGGCGAGGGCCAGCACGCCGCCGCCGAGCGCGGTGAGCACACCGCAGAAGGCGGCCGCGGCGGCCAGCGCGGGCGGCAGCAGCTGCGGGAAGGTCGACATCGGGGCCGCGGCCGGTGCGGCGGGGCCGACGGCCCGGAAGACCTGGGCCGCCGCCCAGGCGGCCAGGGCGAGTTCGGCGGTGTGCCAGAGGCGGCGGGCGGCCGGCCAGGGGCGGGCGGCCGGCGCGAGCAGGGCGCCGGGCACGGCGACCAGCGCCGCCAACGGCGGTGGCAACAGGAAGGCTCCGGCGAGCACCACGGGGGTGGCCCAGCCCGGAGGAAACGTTCCGGGCGGTGCGTCGGGCCCGGCCGCGTGCCGCGCCGGGCCCTGGGTCAACGGGCAGCGGCGGATGCGTTCGCACAGGCCGTGCAGGACGCCCAGGGCCAGGGCGTCGGCCCAGGGGGCGGCGGCGCCGAGCCGTACCGCGGGGGCCGCGCAGAGCGCCGCGGCCAGGGCGGCGCAACCGATGTACACCCGCGCGGCCGCTGGGAGTTCCCGCATCGCGCCCTCCTCACCCTGCCCGACGCACCCCGCCGTCACGGCGGACGGCCGCGCACCGCGAGGTCCGGCGAGAATAGAGGGGCGGTGGCGCCCGAGGGGACGCATCGACGGATCGGAGGGGGCGGATTGCCCGGCCCCTCACCCCCAGGGGTGAGCGGGGCGCACGCCCGTTCGACGCGTGGACGTGCCGGCTGCGCGGCGGCGGTCCGTTGTCGGAGCCGCACGCGTACGCGGCAGCGTTGCGGGGCCGGAGTGACCGGGGCGGCCGGGATCGCGGGACTCCCCGGAGGCACCCGGGCCCGCTGGGGCGGCCGGGTCTACTCGGCGCGTGCGGCGCTGTCCGCCGCGTCGGCCTGCGGCGGTGCGCCGGCGGCGCCCTGGGCGTCCGCCGCGCGCTCCCGCTGGGCCTGTTCGTGCCGGGCCTGGTCCAGGACACTCACCTCGGGCACGGCCTCCCCAGCCCGGATCAGCTCGATCCGGCCCATGACCTTGGACCGCAGGTCGGTGGGGACGTCGTCGTGGCCGCAGCACCGCTTGACGAGCTTCTTGACGGCCTGCTCCAGCCCGTACTTCTCCAGGCATGGCGAGCACTCGTCGAGGTGGACCTGGAATTCGGCGCACTCCCCGGCCGGCATCTCGCGGTCGAGGTACTCGTAAAGGTGGTCAAGGACCTCTGAGCAGTCCTTCTCGTGCGGCTCTCCGCAGCTCATGATCCCGAGCCTTTCCGGTCGTGCGACTCCGGCGCCGGCGCGGACTCCGTCTGGGCGGCCGCCCCCGCCGGAACCAGCCCGCGCTCGCGGGCGTAGTCCTCCAGCATGCCGCGCAGTTGGCGCCGACCGCGGTGGAGACGGGACATCACCGTGCCGATGGGTGTCCCCATGATGTCCGCGATCTCCTTGTACGCAAAGCCCTCGACGTCCGCGAGGTAGACGGCGATCCGGAATTCCTCGGGGATCGCCTGCAGCGCGGCCTTCACGTCCGAGTCGGGAAGGTGGTCCAACGCCTGCGACTCGGCGGAGCGCAGACCCGTCGACATGTGGGACTCGGCGCGCGCGAGCTGCCAGTCCTCGATCTCGTCGGCGGCGCTGCGCTGCGGCTCACGCTGCTTCTTGCGGTACGAGTTGATGAACGTGTTGGTGAGGATGCGGTACAGCCACGCCTTGAGGTTGGTGCCCTCCCGGAACTGGTGGAAGGACGCGTACGCCTTGGCGTACGTCTCCTGCACCAGGTCCTCCGCGTCGGCCGGGTTGCGCGTCATGCGCAGGGCCGCGGAGTACATCTGGTCGAGGAAGGTGAGGGCGTCCCGCTCGAAGCGCGCGTTGCGCTCGGTGTCGCTCTCCGTCCGGCCCGCGGTCTGCTCCGCAGCCGGGCCGTCGGTCCCCTCGTCGGTTCCGGTGACCGGACCCACCTCCTCCAACACCGTGGCGGATCCCGCGGCTGCCGGCGCCACGGGTCCTCTCGATTCGGAGAATAGACGACGATCCGGTGCGGCCGCCGCTCCAACCAGGGCTGACTGCGTCACCTGCATCGGCGGCCACTGCAGGTCGGCGGCCGGTCGAGCCGGGCAAGCGATTCCCATGCGGCGGACTCCCATTCCTCGTGCGCGCTGGCTGTGCTCCATTGCCTACGCATGGCACAACAGCGGCACCGGGCCGGATCATTCCCGCCCGGACCGACCGGATCTTGGCCGGTCGTGGCAGGTCGGGCCGGGGGCCGTGCGACGCGGTACGGCGCCCCGGCCGGGGGCCGTCAGCCGAACATCCCGTCCAGCCACGCCACCACCGCGTCGGTGAGCACCGCCATCGACTCCGCCTCGCTCACCCCCGCCGACTTCGGCACCGCGAAACCGTGGTCGCCGTGGGCCACCTCGGTGAGCGCGGTGCCCGCCGGGAACTCCGCCGGCCGCCCGAACGGGTCCCGCCCGCCCTGGACCACCAGCGTCGGCACGCCGGCGCCGGTCAGCTCCTCGCCCCGGGACCGCTCCGGCTTGCCCGGCGGGTGCAGCGGGAAGCTCAGCGCCAGGACGGCGTGGGCGCCCAGCGCGCGGGCCGTCCGGCAGGCCACCCGGGCGCCGGCACTGCGACCGCCGGCGACCACCGGCAGGCCGGGCTTCTCCAGCGCCGGCCAGAGCGCGGTCCACCCGATGTCCAGGGTCTTCGGGGCGGGCGCCACCTTCTTGCCGGCCACCCGCCACGGCTGCTCGACCAGCGCCACGGTGTAGCCGCGGGCCGGCAGCGCCGCCGCCAGGGCACGCAGGTCACGGGCCTCGATGCCGCCGCCCGCGCCGTGGCTGACGGCGATCACCGCCCGGGCCGGCTCGGCGTCGCGGTACCAGGAGATCCGGGCGTCGCCCGCCGGCGTCGCGACCGTCTCGCTCTCGTTCGCCCTCGTACTCATGGGCCCATCCTGCCCGCGGTGCGCCGGGGAGGGCAGCGCGGCCCGCCCGACCGGCCACGACGGCCTTCAGAACAGGGTGCCGACCTCCGGCCCGTCGAGTTCGGTGACCAGCTCCGGTCCGTTGTTGCGGACGTTGCTGACGTCGGTCGGCACGGGGAAGGCCCGCATCAGACCGGGCGGCGGCGGGGTCAGCAGCGCGCGGAGCTCGTCCGGGTCGCCGCGGCCCGGGTCGAGCCACGCGTCCCAGCGCTCCGGCGGCAGCACCAGCGGCATCCGCGGGTGGATCTCGGCGAGGGTCTGCGGGCCCTCGCCGCCGTCGGCACCGGCCAGCGCGGTCGTCTCGGCCTCGGTGGTGAGGACCGTGCAGGTAACCCACCAGGCCAGCGGGTGGTCGGCGGGCAGCGTGCGGTCGCGCCAGAACTCGTAGAGCCCGGCCATCGCCATCACCGAGCCGTCCGCGGGCGTCACGAAGTACGGCTGCTTGCGGGGGCGCTTCTTGCGGCCCTGCTCCTCCAGCTGCCGCTCGGTGGCGCCGGTGACCCACTCGAAGTAGCCGTCCCCGGGGATCAGGCAGCGGCGGGCGGCGAACGCCTGCCGGAACGACGGCTTCTCGTGCACCGTCTCCGACCGGGCGTTGATCATCCGTGCGGCGCCCTCGGGTGATTTCGCCCACGCCGGGACGAGGCCCCACTTGAGCGTCCGCAGTTGGCGCACCGGGCCGGGCGGGAAGGCGGCGGCCGTCTCGCCCTTGAGGGGACGTTCCAGCACCACCTGCACGTTGTCCGTCGGGGCGACGTTCCAACTGGGCGCCAACGTCTCCGTGGGTTGCCACTGCTGGACGCCGAAGGTTCCCACCAGTTCCTCGGCCTGCCGGCTCGCTGCATACCTACCGCACATGCGTGCCACACTGCCATGCCACACGAAGGGGAGACATGGACACCCACCACATCACCGACGTCTGGGAGCGGGTCTTCTCCGCCCAGCCCGGCCCCTCGCTCTGGCTGGTGATCGTCACCGGCGTGCTGGCCCTGGGCGCCGTCGTCCCGCGCACCGCCTGGCGCCTGTCGCGGAACGCCGTGACCATCGCCCACGAGGGCGGACACGGGCTGATCGCCCTGGTCACCGGGCGCCGTCTGGACGGCATCCGGCTGCACTCGGACACTTCGGGGCTGACCGTCTCGCGCGGCAAACCGCACGGTCTGGGCATGGTCCTGACCGCCGCCGCCGGCTACCTGGCCCCGTCGCTGCTGGGCCTGGCCGGTGCCGCGCTATTGGCCGCCGGGCACACCACGGCCCTGTTGTGGGGGGCCACCGCGCTGCTGCTGGCGATGCTGGTGATGATCCGCAACGCGTACGGCGTGCTCACCGTCGTGCTGGCGGGCGGCACCTTCCTGTTGGTGTCCTGGCTGACCGCGCCCGAGGTGCAGGCGGGCTTCGCGTACGCGGTGGTGTGGTTCCTGCTGCTGGGCGGGGTGCGGCCGCCGTTCGAGCTCCAGGGGAAGCGGCGGCGCGGCGGCGCCGTGGACTCCGACCCCGACCAGTTGGCCCGGCTCACCCACGTCCCGGCCGCCGTCTGGCTCGGCTTCTTCCACGTGGTGACGGTGTGCTCCCTGCTCGGCGGCGGGCGCTGGCTGCTCGGCATATGAATCGGCATACCTGAATCGGCATATGAAGGAGGAGCGGATGTCCGTACCGTTGACATCTGGTAACCCACATTCCGTATGTCGGTGTCGCCCCTGTTGCCCCGGAGAGGCCCGCTGCCTGCGGTTGCACCACGAGAGCCGTGTTTCGCACAGGTTGCGCCGCTTTTGATCAAGATCGGAACCCTTGTCCAGCCATTAAAGTAAGGGCATGACCGAGAGCCCCGCCCTCCCTGCCCTGTGTCCCGCCCCCGTCGCTCCCGGGGCGGTCGCTGCGACCGGCACCGTGCCCGGCCCCAAATCGGTCACG
>LIQL01000475.1 GCA_001418405.1 Streptomyces diastatochromogenes
GCCGTCCGGCCGCCGCGGGGACGAACTCGCCGTTGAAGAGCAGGGCCAGCTCCACCACCGTCATCCCGTGCGCCTGGGCGATCGGTTCGCGGCCGACGAAGGAGGCGTAGCGGCGGTCCAGGACGGGGCCGGTCGCCCGCCGGCCGGTCACCGGGTTGGGGCGGTCCAGGACCACGAACCGCTTGCCGGCCAGGACGGCCGCGACCATGCAGTCGTAGAGCGTCCAGATGTAGGTGTAGAAGCGGGCGCCGACGTCCTGGATGTCGAAGACGACGGTGTCGACGCCGGAGGCGGTGAAGACGTCGGCGAGTTCCCGGCCGCTCTTGTCGTAGGTGTCGTAGACGGGGAGCCCGGTGGCCGGGTCGTCGTAGCGGCCTTCCGAGCCGCCGGCCTGGGCGGTGCCGCGGAAGCCGTGCTCGGGGCCGAAGACGGCGGTGAGGCGGACCCGGGGGTCGGCGTGCATCACGTCCACGACGTGCCGCACGTCGTGGGTGACGCCGGTGGGGTTGGTGACGATGCCGACCCGGTGGCCGTCCAGGAGGCGGTAGCCGTCGGCGGCCAGGCGGTCGAAGCCGGTGCGGACCCGCCGCCGGCCGTCGTGCGGGGCGGCCTGGGCCGAGCCCGGGCCCGCGGTGACCGCCGCCGCGGCCGCCCCGGTCGCCGCCAGGTGCCCCAACAGAACGCGTCTCGACAGAGCCATGCGCACACCTCCGTGAACAGTGGTGGACCCGATGTGTGTCGTGGGCACGCTAATGCTCCGCGACCCGCTGCGGAACGTGCCCGGCCGTGGCGGGAAACAGAGACTTCCGCTGGGACATACCGACTGGTTAGTCTGCCCCTGCCGGCACCCGGGGAACGGGTGGACCAGGGCGACGACCGAGGGAGACGCAGCGTGGCAGCCGTACGGGACAAGGCCGTTGTCGTGACCGGAGCGGGCGGAGGGATCGGCGCCGCACTGGCCCGCCGGTTCGCCGCCGAGGGCGCCCGGGTCGTGGTCAACGACCTGGACGAGGCCAAGGCCCGCAAGACCGCCGAGGAGATCGGGGCGGTCGCGGTACCCGGCGACGCCTCCGGCATCGTCGGTCTGGCCCGCGAGGCGCTCGGCTCCACCATCGACGTCTTCTGCGCCAATGCCGGGGTCGGCACCGGCGGCGGACCCGAGGCCCCCGAGGACGACTGGGCGCTGGCCTGGGACGTCAACGTGATGGCCCACGTGCGGGCCGCCCGCGAGCTGCTCCCGGAGTGGCTGGCGCGCGGCAGCGGCCGGTTCGTCTCCACGGTGTCCGCTGCCGGCCTGCTCACCATGGTCGCCGCGGCGCCCTACAGCGTCACCAAGCACGGCGCGTACGCCTTCGCCGAGTGGCTGTCGCTGACCTACCGCCACCGCGGCATCGACGTGCACGCCATCTGCCCGCAGGGCGTGCGCACCGACATGCTGGCCGCCACCGGCGTCGCCGGCGACCTCGTCCTGACCCCGACCGCCATCGAACCGGACGCCGTCGCCGACGCGCTCTTCACCGCCATGGACGACCGCCGCTTCCTGGTCCTGCCGCACCCGGAGGTCGCCGACTACGTCACCGCGCGGGCCGCCGACCCGGACCGCTGGCTGTCCGGAATGAACCACCTCCAGCAGAAGTTGGAGGCGCGCGAGGGGGAGACCCGGTGACCACCTACCAGGACAAGCCGTGGCTGGCCCTGCTCACCGCCGCCCAACGCGCCCCCGTCCAGCCGCCGCCCTCCCCGCTGCACGCCTTCCGCACCGCGGTGCGCCGCGCCCCCGACCGCACCGCGCTCGCCTACTTCGACGGCCGGATCTCCTACGCCGAGGCCGACGCGCTCTCCGACGGCCTCGCCGGCCACCTGGCGGCCCGCGGCTTCCGGCCCGGCGACCGGGCCGTGGTCATGCTCCAGAACACCCCGCACTTCGTGCTCGGGGTGCTCGCGGTCTGGAAGGCCGGCGGCGTGGTCGTCCCGGTCAACCCCATGTACAAGGCGGCGGAGACCCGGCACATCCTGGAAGACGCCGAAGTGACCGCCGTCCTGTGTGCGGACCGCACCTGGGCGGACCACCTGCGCGCCACCACCGCCCGTACGCCCTCGGTCCGCATCGCGCTGACCGCCGACGAACGCGGCCTCCAGGACCGCCACGACGCCCGCGTGCTGCGCGGCGCGCCCGCCGGCCCCCAGGACGGCGCGGACGACCTGCTCACCGCCGCCCGCACCGGCGGACCGGCACCCGCCGTCCCGGAGCCGGACGCCACCGACACCGCGCTCATCAGCTACACCTCCGGCACCAGCGGCACCCCCAAGGGCGCCATCAACACCCACGGCAACATCAGCTACAACGCCGAACGGCAGCGCAACGGCCTCGGCCTCCCCGAAGGCGCCACCTACTTCGCCCTCGCCCCCCTCTTCCACATCACCGGCATGGTCTGCGAGTTCGCCGCCTGCCTCGCCACCGCCGGAACCCTGGCCCTGGCCTACCGCTTCGAGGCCGGCACCGTCCTCGACGCCTTCCTGGAACACCGGCCGGCCTTCACCGTCGGCCCGTCCACCGCCTACATGGCGCTGATGGCCCACCCGGACGTCACCCCCGGCCACTTCGCCTCCTTCCACTGCATGAGCTCCGGCGGCGCACCTCTGCCGCCGGCCCTGGTCGAGAGGTTCCGCGCCGACTTCGGGCCCTACGTGCACAACGGCTACGGCCTGACCGAGTGCACCGCGCCCTGCGCCAGCGTCCCGCCGGGGCGCCGGGCCCCCGTCGACAAGGTCTCCGGCACCCTCGCGGTGGGCGTCCCGGGCCCGGACACCGTCGTGCGGATCGTCGACGACGCCGGCCGCGACCTGCCGTTCGGGGAGCAGGGCGAGATCGCGGTCCGCGGTCCGCAGGTCGTGCCCGGGTACTGGCGCCGGCCGGACGCCACCGCCGAGACCCTCCCGGACGGTGAACTGCGCACCGGCGACATCGGGTTCATGGACCGCGACGGCTGGCTCTACGTCGTCGACCGCAAGAAGGACATGATCAACGCGGCCGGTTTCAAGGTCTGGCCCCGCGAGGTCGAGGACGTCCTCTACACCCATCCCGCGGTGCGCGAGGCCGCCGTCGTCGGGGTGCCCGACCCCTACCGCGGGGAGACGGTCAAGGCGTACGTCAGTCTCCGCCCGGGCGCCTGCCCCGCCCCGGAGGAACTCGCCGCCTACTGCAAGGAACGACTCGCCGCCTACAAATACCCCCGTGTGGTGGAGGTCCTGCCGGAGCTGCCCAAGACCGCGAGTGGCAAGATCCTCCGACGGGAGCTGCGCCAGCGCGCATGACGGACGCACGTAAGGAACAGGTGAGAGCGATGGCCGGCATCAAGGAAGGCGCCAGCAACGGCGGCGGCGCGGCGAAGCCCGTCGCGCAACGACTGCTGGCCACCGCCACCAGGCTCTTCGCGGAGCAGGGCTACGACCGCACCTCGGTCCAGGAGATCGTGGACGCGGCGGGCGTCACCAAGGGCGCCCTCTACCACTACTTCGGTTCCAAGGAGGACCTGCTCCACGAGGTCTACGGGCGGGTGCTGCGGCTCCAGCAGGAGCGGCTGGACCGGTTCGCGGACGCCGACGCGCCGGTGGAGCAGCGGTTGCGGGACGCCGCCGCCGACGTGGTGGTCACCACCATCGAGAACCTCGACGACACGAAGATCTTCTTCCGCTCGATGCACCACCTGAGCCCGGAGAAGGACAAGCAGGTGCGGGCCGAACGGCGGCGCTACCACGAGCGGTTCCGGGCGCTGATCGAAGAGGGCCAGCACACCGGGGTGTTCAGCGCCGACGTCCCCGCCGACCTGGTCGTCGACTACCACTTCGGTTCGGTGCACCACCTGGGCACCTGGTACCGCGAGGACGGGCCGCTGAGCCCCCAGCAGGTCGCCGACCACCTGGCCGGACTCCTCCTGCGGGCCCTGCGGCCGTAACGGGCACGCTTCCCGGAATACCCCCGCCCCCACCCGGCGTTGTGGCCCCGCAGGGGGCGCACCCGACCCCTACGGGAACCGTTCGACCACGCCCTACGGGGTCCGACCACGCCCTACCGGGTCCGACGGGCCCATCCCACGGGCCGTCCGACGCGGTCCGGGGCCGTCCGAGGCCGTCCGAGGCCGTCCGGGGCCCCTCGGCCCCATGTCCCGCCAACGCAGGGCCCCCGACGGCAGGGCCCGCAGCGGCCCGGGCGGGCCCCACGCAGGAGACCCGCCCGCACACCGCCGCCCGCCCTACAGGTACCGCTTCAGTTCGCGCCGTGCCAGCGAGCGCTGGTGCACCTCGTCGGGGCCGTCGGCCAGCCGCAGCGTCCGGGCGGCGGCCCACAGTTCGGCCAGCGGGAAGTCCTGGCTGACACCGCCCGCGCCGTGCAGCTGCACCGCCTTGTCGAGGATGTCCACCACCGTGCGCGGAGTGGCGATCTTGATGGCCTGGATCTCGGTGTGCGCGCCCCTGTTGCCGACGGTGTCCATCAGCCACGCGGTCTTCAGTACCAGCAGCCGCAGCTGCTCCACCGCCACCCGGGCGTCCGCGATCCACTCCTGGACCACGCCCTGCTGGGCCAGCGGCTTGCCGAACGCCGTACGGGCCACCGCCCGCCGGCACATCAGCTCGATCGCCCGCTCGGCCATCCCGATCAGCCGCATGCAGTGGTGGATCCGGCCGGGCCCGAGCCGCGCCTGAGCGATGCCGAAGCCGCCGCCCTCCTCGCCGATGAGGTTGCCCACCGGCACCCGTACGTCCTCGAAGACGACCTCCGCGTGCCCGCCGTGGTAGTGGTCCTCGTAGCCGTAGACCTGCATGGCGCGCTTGACGGTCAGGCCGGGGGTGTCCCGCGGCACCAGCACCATCGACTGCTGGCGGCGCGGATCCGCGCCGTCCGGGTCGGTCTTGCCCATCACGATGAAGATCTGGCACAGCGGGTTCATGGCCCCGGAGATGTACCACTTGCGGCCGTTGATGACGTAGTCGTCGCCGTCCCGCTCGATGCGGGTCTCGATGTTGGTGGCGTCCGACGAGGCGACCTCCGGCTCGGTCATCGCGAACGCCGAGCGGATCTCCCCCGCCAACAGCGGCTCCAGCCACCGCTTCTTCTGCTCGTCGTCGCCGAACTGCGCCAGCACCTCCATGTTGCCGGTGTCCGGCGCCGCGCAGTTCAGTGCGGTCGGCGCCAACTGCGGGCTGCGGCCGGTGATCTCGGCCAGCGGTGCGTACTGGAGGTTGGTCAGCCCCGCGCCGTGCTCCGCGTCCGGCAGGAAGAGGTTCCACAGGCCCTGCCGGCGCGCCTCGGCCTTGAGGTCCTCCACCACCTGCGGGGTGTCCCACGGCGAGGCCAGCGCGGCCCGCTGCTCGTCCGCGACCCGCTCCGCCGGGTACACCCGGTCGGTCATGAACGCGTCGAGCCGGGCGCGCAGTTCCTCGGTACGGGCGTCGAATGCGAAGTCCATCGGTGCCTCAGCCTTCCTTGAGGGTGGTCAGTCCGCGGTCGATGAAGACGGGCACCAACTCGCCGATCCGGTCGAAGCCCGCGCCGACCGTCTGGCCGAGCGTGTAGCGGTAGTGGATGCCTTCGAGGATCACCGCGAGCTTGAACCACGCGAACGCGGTGTACCAGGCGATCCGACCGACGTCCCGGCCGGAGCGCTCGGCGTAGCGGGCGATCAGCTCGTCCGGGTCGGGGTGGCCCGGTGCGCCGCTGGTGGTGCTGACCGGCGATCCGGGCAGGCCCAGGTCGGTGCAGTACATCGCCAGCAGCCCGAGGTCGGTCAACGGGTCGCCCAGCGTGGACATCTCCCAGTCCAGCACCGCGGTGAGGGTGTCGCCGGCGCCCACCAGGACGTTGTCCAGCCGGTAGTCGCCGTGCACCACGGTCGGCGCGGGGGAGGCGGGCAGTGCCCGGCCCAGGCCCTCGTGGAGCGCGTCGATGCCGGGCAGGTCGCGGTTCTTGGAGGCCGCCAGCTGCTTGCCCCAGCGCCGCAACTGGCGCTCCAGGAAGCCGTCCGGGCGCCCGAAGTCGCCCAGCCCGGCCGCCGCCGGATCCACCGCGTGCAGTTCCACCAGCGTGTCGACCAGCGACAGCACCACCGCCCGGGTCCGCTCCGGCCCGAGCGGGGCCAACTGCTCCACGGTCCGGTACGGGGTGCCCGCCACCAACTCCATCACGTAGAACGGCGCGCCGATGACGGACTCGTCCGTGCACAGCAGCAGCGCCTCCGGCACCGGCACCGCGGTGTCGTGCAGCGCGCTGATCACCCGGTGCTCGCGCCGCATGTCGTGCGCGGTGGCCAGCACGTGGCCGAGCGGCGGGCGGCGGACCACCCAGGAGGCGGTGCCGTCGGTGACCCGGTAGGTGAGGTTGGAGCGCCCGCCCTCGATCAGCTGCGCGCCGAGCGGCCCGGAGACCAGGCCCGGCCGCTCCCGGTCCAGGTGCTCCCGCAGGCGCTCCGGATCGAGGCCGGGGGGTGCCTTTCCGGCGGCCGGCGGGGGCGGGGTGCCGTTGCTCATCGTGCTTCCTCCGTACGGAGTGGACGGTCGGACGGTCCAGGGCCGGCGGGCCCGTCCCGCCTGATCATGCCGACTAGTCGGTATGGCGTCCAGTGTCCGTCCGTGGGGCGTCGGTCACCCGATACGTTTGCGCCACCCCGCGCCCGCCCCGGCCGGCTCAGGCGTGGCAGGCCGGCGGCACCCCGCCGTTGAACTCCGCCATCGCCCCGAACCCGGCCACCGCGTCCAGCGGCGCGCCCGGCGCCGCCCCGTCCAGCTCCGCGTACGCCCGCAGGAGGTTGGCCACCAGCCGCTCGTGCTCCTTCAGCTCCGCGAACGCGCCGAGCTCGGCCTCCCGGGCCACCTCCAGCGGCGTCCGCCCGGCCGCCCGCCCCGTACGGGCCAGCTCCGCGACGAACCGCAGGTACCGTTCGACCTCGTCGTAGACCTCCGGTCCGGCCACCGGACCGTGTCCGGGCACGACCGTCTCCGCACCCAGCGACCGCAGTACCTCGATCGCCCGCAGCGACCCGGTCAGCGAGCCCATGAAGAGGAACGGGGTGCCCCCGTTGAAGATCAGGTCGCCGGTGAACACCACCCGCTGCTGCGGCAGCCAGACGATGGTGTCGCCGGGCGTGTGCGCCACCCCCGGGTGGATCAGCTGCACCTCGACGTCGCCGGCGTGCACCGTCAGCCGGTCCTCGAAGGTGACCTCCGGCGGGGTCAGGACGATGTCGCCGTACGGCACCTCGGGCCACACCGCGTGCAGTTGGTGGCCGGCGGCCAGCAACTCCCGGCGGCAGGCCGCGTGTCCGATGACCGTCGCCTCGGGGGTGAACACGCCGTTGCCGTAGGTGTGGTCGCCGTGGTGGTGGGTGTTGACGAGGGTCCTCGGGGTGGGGGCGCCGCTCTCCGCGATCCGGCGGCGCAGCAGCCGGGCCCGGCGCTCGGTGGCGGCGGTGTCCACGACCAGGGTGGCGGTGCCGTCGGTGACGAAGCCCGCGTTGTTCAGACACCAGCCGCCGTCCGGCTGGATGAACGCGTGCACGCCTGGGGCGAGTTCGGTGAGGTAGGGCTCGGGGAGGTCGCCGTCGGTGTCGGCGGCGGTCTCCGGAGCGTGCTGATGGTCCGTCATGTCCCGCTTTCGGGTGGGGGGTGGTTCGGTCCCGCGCGGACGTCGTCGCCGCTGGTCGGGACCGGCGCCGGCGCGGTGCCGTGCGGCCCCGCCGTGACGATCCGTCTGCCGCGCGGCACTCGTAACGGTACCTTCGGGCCCGACCTCACCGTCCCGGCGCCAGCAGTGCCGCTCCGCACACCGCCAGTCCGACCGTGCAGCCGGCCACCAGGAGGGCCGGGCGCGGCGGCAGGGCGGCCGGGCGGCCGGCCGTCAGCGCCCGCATCCGGCGGTGCGCGACGATCGCGAACGCCCACCACAGCAGCGCCACCAGCACCATGAGCACCGCCTCGACCGGGCCCGGCGCGCCACCGCGCAGCACCTGCCGGCCGGCCAGCACCGCCGCCACGGCGGCCGACAGCACCGTCCGCCGCCACGCCAACCTCGTCCGCTCCGGCTGGAGTCCGGGGTCCCGGTCCGCGGCCGGCCGCGGTACCCCGCCGCTTCGCCCGGCCTCCCCGGGTGCGCCCATCGCCCCGGCCCCCGCTAGTCGGTCTGGCCGAGCAGCGTCAGCGCCACCACCGCCACCGCGAGCCCTGCGACGCACAGCGCCAGCACGGTGGGGAAACGGGAGAGCGGCAGGTCCTCGCCGCGCCGCATCGCGCGCTCGCAGCGCACCCAGTGGTTGACCGCCCGCAGCGCGCACAGCGCCCCGCCGACCAGCAGGACGACGGTGAAGGCGAGCCGCAGGCTGCCGTGCAGCCGGGGCAGGAACTGGTCGACCGCGAAGCCCCCGCCGATCAGCGCCAGTCCGGTGCGCAGCCAGGCGAGGAAGGTGCGTTCGTTGGCGAGCGAGAAGCGGTAGTCGGGTGTGGTGCCCTCCTCGCGCATCCGCTCCGGGAAGAACCACAGCCGGAGCCCGGGGCCCATCGGATCAGACCTCCCCGGCCGCCCGCCGGGCGAGCAGTTCCCGGTACGCGGCCAGCCCGTCCGGGGTCCACGCCCGCGTGTCCAACTGCCGGGCCAGCTCCTCCTCCGGCAGGAAGGCGTGCCAGTCGATCTCCGACTCCTGGGGCGCCACCGGCAGTGTGCAGCGCACCTGGTAGACCGCGGACCACCAGGTGTGCTCGGGCGTCTCGTACAGGAAGCGGAACAGCGGCTCCGGACGGGGCAGTCCGGACACCCCCAGTTCCTCCTCGGCCTCCCGCAGGGCCGCCTCGTCGTACGTCTCCCCGGCGCCCACCACCCCGCCCACGAACATGTCGTAGTGCGAGGGGAACACCAGCTTCTGCGGCGTCCGCCGGTGGACGAACACCCGGTCGTCGGCGTCTCGGACCAGGACGAACGCGCACCGGGTGCGCAGCCGGCGGGCGTACGCCTCCGCCCGTGGGGCCCGCCCCACGACCCGGTCCTGCTCGTCGACGACATCGAGGACTTCGTCCGCGTTGAGCGGCGCCTGCGCGGTGTGCGGCGGGTGATCGGTCATGGGGCCATGGAACCACCCGTGGCGGCCCGCGCACCTGCCGGGGCGCGCCGCCACGGGCCGCCCGGTCACTGCCCCATGACGTACTTCACGGTCGGGCCGGTGGTCCAGCCGCCGTCCACCGCCAGCTCGGCGCCGGTGATGTACGAGGCGGCGTCGGAGAGCAGGAAGACCACCGCACCGGCGATCTCGTGCGCCTCGCCGACCCGGCCCATCGGGGTGTTCGGGTAGTTGCCCTCGCCCACCTGGATGCCGACCTGGGCGGTCATCGGGGTGTAGGTCATGCCGGGGTGCACGGAGTTCACCCGGACCCGGGCGGTGCCCCACTCCACCGCGCCGATCTTGGTCAGCCCGCGGACGCCCCACTTCGACGCGCCGTAGCCGCCGGTCATCGCCAGGCCCATGAGCCCGGCCGCGGAGGAGATGTTCACGATCGAGCCGGCGCCGCGCTCCTTCATCGCCGGCTGCACGGTCTTCATGCCGATGAAGACGCCGGTGAGGTTGACGTCGAGGACCTTGCGGAAGAAGTCGACCGAGACCGTCTCCAGGGGCGCCCCGGTCGATATCCCGGCGTTGTTCACCAGTCCGTCGATGCCGCCGAACTCCGCCACCGCGAAGTCCGCGACCCGCTGCCAGTCCTCCTCGGAGGTCACGTCGTGGGTCAGGAAGCGGGCCCGCTCGCCCAGTCGGGCCGCGGTCGCGGCGCCCTCCTCCTGGAGGACGTCGGTGAGGACGACGTTGGCGCCGGCCGCGACGGCCTGCTCGGCGGCCGCGGCGCCCAGCCCGCGCGCCGCGCCGGTGAGGATGACGGTCTTGCCGCTCAGGTCCGCGGCGGGGGCCGCCTGGATGGGCTCACTCATGGGGAACTCCTTCGGTTCTGGGGGCGGCGGCGAGCAGGAACGCGGTCGTCGTCCCGGTGAGGTCGGCGAGGAACAGTTCCTCGCCCGTCAGGGGTGCGGCACCGTCCAGGTAGTGCCGGGCCCGGTCGGCCATGCCCGCGCCGATCAGCGTCAGCGCGAGGTCCAGCCGCTCCAGCCGCACCGCCTCCGGCAGTCCGGCGGCGGCCAGCGCCTCCTCGACCCGGCAGATCAGCCGCCAGTACGCGGTGCCGGCGAGCGTCGGGTGCGGGACCCGGGTGCGGACCCCGCTCTCGTGGCTGAGCTGCGCGGAGATCCGCAGGCAGCGTCGGCCCCGGTCGGTCCGCAGCTCGGTGGCCTCGGCGGTCACCAGCAGCGCGATCAACTCCCGCAGCGCCGGTCCGTCGTCCGCGGCCGCGGCCAGCAGCGGCGCCAGGGCCGCCTCCGTACGGGCCAGTCGGCCGGCCATGACGGCGTCCAGCAGTCCGGCCCGGGAGCCGAAGTGGTACTGCACCGCCGACGGGTTGCTCTGGCCGGCCAGCGTGACGATGTCGCGGATCTGCGCACCGTCCACGCCTTGCGCCGCGAAGACTTCCTCGGCGGCACGGATCAGCTTCTCCCGGGTCTCGGGGCCTGATGTCCTGGGCATGTCCCCGATTCTAATGCCCGACATTAATAAACCGGGAAGGGGGCGTCGGAAGTTTCCCGACGGGCGTGTCGGCGGGCCCTCGGACGGGCCGGGAGATCGTGCGGCCCGGCACGCCCGTCGGCGCGCTGCGGCGGGCGAGTCGCCCGTGCTCAGCGCGGCGGGCACTCCTGCGCGGCGCTGCTGGGCCCGGCCCCCGGCGGCATGGCCGGATGGCTGCCGATCAGGACGATCCCCGCGACGACCGCGGCGATGCCGGCCGCCTGGAAGGCCAGCGCCCCGGTCGTCACCCGCAGTTGGTCACCCAGGAAACCCACCCCGCAGAGGATCCCGGCCAGCGGCTGGGCGGCGGTCAGCGCCGGCAGCGACATCCGCAGCGGCGCCGACTCGAAGGCGCTCTGCACCAGCACCAGCGCCACCACCCCCAGCACCACGATCGCGTACGGCTGCCAACTCGTCAGCAGCGCGTGCCAGCCGCCCGCGGTGAACCGCAGCCCGCTGATCCGGGTCAGCGCGTCCTGGAGGCCGTAGAGCAGCCCGGCCGCCACGCCGAGCAGCGCGGCCTCCAGGCTGACGTGCACCCGCTCCCGTTTGGCGACCGCCGCCAGCACCAGGGCGGTGGACGACACCCCGCCCATGATCAGCCACTGGGCCAACTGGCCCACCTCGCTGTTGTGCCCGCCGTGCGGTTGCCCGGCCACGATGAACGCGGTCACCCCGCCCGCCAACAGCAACAGGCCGGCCCAGCCGCTGCGGCCCAGGCGCTGCCGGGAGACCCGCCGGGCCAGCGCCATCGCGAACAGCAGGTTGGTCGCCATCAACGGTTCGACGAGGGTGATGTCACCCATCCCCAGCGCCACCGCGCCCAGCGCCATCCCCGCCACCATCAGCGCGATCCCGGCCACCCACCGGGGCATCCGGACCAGGTCGAGCAGCAGCCGGAAGGAGAGGTAGTCCTGTGGCGGGGCGTGCTGGGCCGCGAGCTGCTGGAAGACGAACCCGGTGCCCAGACAGCATGCCGCGGCAAGGGCGAGCAGGATCACCGTCACGTCGCACACCTCGTATCGCGCGGGGCGGGGGATGCGCCCGAGGATAGTCAGCCGCGACGGCCGAAACGCGTCCCTCGACCCCGCCATTCTCGCGCGTACCCGTCTGTACCACCGGCGGTCCTCCGCACGGCACCACCGCCCGCGGAGCCGGTGGCCCCGCCCCTGCCTGCGTCCCCGACGCACGGCGTCCCCGCGCCGTCGCCCGGCCAATTGCAGAGAGTTCTTTGCAGAGAAACCTATGCAGAGAACACTCTGCATCTCTACGCTGACGCCATGACCCACGACGACGCCCGCCCCGAAGAAG
>LIQL01000476.1:0-124 GCA_001418405.1 Streptomyces diastatochromogenes
CTCGCCCGCGACCTGCACGACTTCGTGGCCCACCACGTGACCGGCATCGTCGTCCAGGCCCAGGCCGCCCGCACCATCCGCGAGAGCGCCCCCGAGCGCGTCGACACCATGCTGACAGGGATCG
>LIQL01000476.1:130-11649 GCA_001418405.1 Streptomyces diastatochromogenes
ACTTCTCCCGGGGCGGCGGCCCGGACGTCACGGTCCGGATCGACGCCGCCGCCCGCCGGGCCCGCCTCGCGCCCGAAGTGGAGACCTCCGTCCAACGGGCGGTGCAGGAGGCGCTGACCAACGTGCGCCGGCACGCGCCCGGGGCGGTGACCGTCGCCGTCCGCGCCGCCCTGCGCGCCGGGCAGTTGGCCGTCGAGGTGCGCAACGACGGGCCCGTCGACCGCGCCGCCGCCCCCGCCGGCGGCCGCGGCGGCTTCGGCCTGGTCGGCCTGCGGGAGCGCGCCGAGGCGGTCGGCGGCTCGCTGACCGCCGGGCCGACCCCCGAGGGCGGCTGGCAGCTGACCGCGACCTTCCCGGTGCTGGACCCCCGGCCGGACGACGCCGGCATGGCACGATCGGACGCGTGACCCCTTCCCCGACGTCCCCATCCGCGCAGCCGGACCATGCGACCCGGGTGCTCATCGCCGACGACCAGGAGATGGTCCGCACCGGCTTCCGGCTGATCCTCGACGCCCAACCCGATCTCGACGTGATCGCCGAGGTCGCCGACGGCGCCGCGTGCGTGGAGGCCGCCCGGCGCCTGCGGCCCGACGTCTGCCTGGTGGACGTCCGGATGCCGAAGCTGGACGGCCTGGACGTCACCCGGATCCTCGCCGGCCCGGACGCCACCGACCCGCTGCGGGTCGTCGTGGTCACCACCTTCGACCAGGACGACTACGTCTACGGCGCCCTCCAGGGCGGCGCCTGCGGCTTCCTCCTGAAGGACGCCGGCCCGGGCCTGTTGGTGGAGGCCGTCCGTGCCGCGGCCCGGGGCGATGCGCTGGTCTCCCCGTCGGTGACGGTCCGCCTGCTCGAACGCCTCGGCCCGCACCCGGACGCGGCGACCGGCCCGGGTACCGCCGCCGGCGCCGCGGGGCCGCTCACGGACCGCGAGATGGACGTGGCCCGCCTGGTGGCCCGGGGACGCACCAACCAGGAGATCTGCCAGGAGCTCTACGTCTCGCTCGGCACCGTGAAGACCCACCTCGGGAGCATCCAGGCCAAACTGGGCGTCCGCAACCGCGTGGAGATCGCCGCCTGGGCCTGGGAGACGGGCGCCGTGCGCGCCCGCTGACCGCCGCCGTCCGCACCCGGCCGGCGTCGGGTCGGCCGTTCGGCCGAGGGGCGGCGGGCGGCTCCGGCCGAACGGCAGAGGCGCCGGGCACCCCCGCCGACCGACGGTGGTGCCATGCAGCAGACCACCACCACGGCGCCGCCCGCTCCGGCCCCGGCGCCCGACCGCCACCGCATCCGTGCCCTCGACGCCCTCCGCGGGTTCGCGCTGTGCGGCATCCTCCTGGTCAACGTCCCGCAGATCACCGTCATGGCCTTCGGACCGAACCCCGGGGTGCTGCACCCGATCCGCGCGTTCTTGGACCTCACCGTCCAGGAGCGCTTCTTCCCGATCTTCTCGTTCCTCTTCGGCATCAGCTTCGCGCTCTTCCTCGACGGCGCCGCCCGCCGCTCGGATCGGCCGCGGCTGCTCCTGGTGCGGCGCCTGGTCGCGCTCGGCCTCCTGGGGGCGGCGCACCAGCTGCTGCACCCCGGTGAGGCGCTCACCCCCTACGCGATCTTCGGACTGCTGGTGCTGCTGCCCGCGACCTGGCTGCCCACCCCGGTCGTGCTCGGCGCCGGCACCGTGCTCACCCTGGCCTCCGTGACGGTCGCCTCGGGCGGCATCGCGACCATCCCGGGCCTGTTCCTGCTCGGCCTCGCGGTGGCCCGGCTGGGCCTGCCGCGTGCCCTGGACCACCGCACCGGCCGGCTGGCCGCGGTGCTCGCCGGACTCGTGCCGCTCGCGGCGGCGGCCGTCTGGTGGCAGCACGCCGTCGATCCGGCCGACGCGCACGCGACCCGGATCGCCGCCGGGGCCGGGCTGCTCGCCGCCGGTGCCTACGCCGTCACCCTGCTCCTGCTGCTGCGGACCCCGCTGGGCGCGCCGCTGTCCGCGGTCCTCGAACCGCTCGGTCGCATGGCGCTCACCAACTACCTGGCCGCCACGCTCCTGGTCGTCGCGGCCGCCCCGGTGCTGGGCCTGCGGCACTCCCTGCACTGGGGCACGGCGATGGTGCTGGCCCTGGCGATCCTCGTCGTGCAGACCCTCGTGAGCCGCTGGTGGTTGGCCCGTTTCCGGTACGGCCCGGTGGAGTGGTGCCTGCGCTGCGTCACCTGGTGGGAGCGCGTCCCCAACCGCCGCTGACGGTCCGGAACGCAGTGAAGGCCCGGTGGGATCCACCGGGCCTTCACTTCTTGAGTAGCGGGGACAGGATTTGAACCTGCGACCTCTGGGTTATGAGCCCAGCGAGCTACCGAGCTGCTCCACCCCGCGTCGGCACGCTGAACTGTACGGCAACGGCGGGGGCCCGGTCGAATCGACGCCTGCGCCCGGCCCGACGGGGCCGCCGTGCCGCCTGCCGGAAGCCGGGGATCTTCGGCGGGGCCTCGACGTCGTCCCGGGGGCGCCCCGCGGGTAGGGATGTGCCTGTGAGGCCGTGCGGCCTCGCAGCCGTGACCCAGAGAGAGGAACGCCAGTCACCATGAGCACCCCGAGCGTCCTGATTTCCGGTGCCAGCATCGCGGGGCCGGCCCTCGCCTCATGGCTGGCCCGGGCCGGCTGGGACGTCACCGTCGTGGAGCGCTTCGACGAACTGCGCGACGAGGGACAGAACATCGACGTCCGCGGCACCGGCCGGGAAGTCCTGCGCCGGATGGGCCTGGAGGAGGCGGTGCGGGCCGCCCACACCCACGAGACGGGCCTGGACTTCGTCGACGAGCGGGGCCGGCCGGTCGCCCGCTTCGCCGCCGGCACCGACGACACCTCGGGCGGCACCGCCGAACTGGAGATCCTGCGCGGGCGCCTCGGACAGATCCTGTACGACCACTCGTCCGCGGAAGCCGCCTACGTCTTCGGCGACCAGATCACCGCGCTGCACGACGACGGGCACGGCGTGGACGTGGAGTTCCGCCGCGGACCGGCCCGCCGGTTCGATGCGGTGGTCCTCGCCGAGGGGCTCCGCTCGCGGACCCGCGCGATGGTGTTAGGGGACGCGCAGGTACACGAACTCGGCGTCTACAGCGCCTACTTGACCATTCCGCGTACCGAAGCCGACAACGACCGGTGGCGGTGGCTGATCTGCGACCGGGGCCGCGCGGTGACCCTGCGGCCGGACGACGTCGGCACGATCCGGGCCGGGCTGAACGTGCTCAGCTCCGTGCGCGGCCTGGACCGGCTCGACCGCACGGGCGTCGTCACGGTCCTGCGCGCGACGTTCGCCGACGTCGGCTGGGAGACCCCGCGGATCCTCGACGCCCTCGACGACGCGCCCCTGTACTTCGAAGCGCTCGGTCAGGCGCGGCTGCCGCGCTGGAGCAGCGGCCGGATCGCGCTCCTCGGGGACGCCGCCCACTGCGCCTCGCCGATGAGCGGCATGAGCACGACCCTGGCCCTCACCGGCGCCTACGTGCTGGCCGGCGAGCTCGTCCAGCACGCCGATCCGCGCACCGCGTTCGCCCGTTACGAGGCGACCATGCGGCCGTTCGTCGAGAAGGCGCAGCAACTCCGGCCGGGGATCCCGCGGATGGTCTACCCGCACACCCGACGGCAGCGCTCGTTGGTCTGGGCCGGTCTGCGGACCGCCACCAGTCCGCTGGCCAACCGGTTCGGTGACGTAGCGGGTGCGGTGTTCAGCCCGCCGGCGGACGCGTTCCGGCTGCCGGACCGCCCGATGGCGGCACGGCGCGACGGGTGAGCGCAGGGGCGGGGCCCCTCCGCCGGGCCGGTGCGCGGTGCGGGTCGGAAGGGCCCCGGGACGGGGGAGCCGGCGCGGTCAGCGGAACCGGTTGATCGCGTCGATGTGCCGGGCGCGGAGTTCTTCGTCGCGCACGCCCAGGCCCTCGGTGGGGGCCAGGCACAGCACGCCGACCTTGCCCTGGTGGGCGTTGCTGTGCACGTCGTGGACGGCGAGCGCGGTGTCGGCCAGCGGGTAGGTGCAGGAGAGGGTGGGGTGGATCTTCCCCTTGGCCACGAGGCGGTTGGCCTCCCACGCCTCGCGGTAGTTGGCGAAGTGGGTGCCGACGATGCGCTTGAGGTGCATCCACAGGTAGCGGTTGTCGAACTCGTGGCGGTAGCCGGAGGTGGAGGCGCAGGTGACGATGGTGCCGCCCCTGCGCGCCACGTAGACGGACGCCCCGAAGGTCTCCCGGCCCGGGTGCTCGAAGACGATGTCCACGTCCTCGCCCCCGGTCAGCTCCCGGATGCGCGCGCCGAACCGCTTCCACTCCCGCGGGTTCTGGGTGTCGTCGTCGCTCCAGAAGCGGTAGCCCTCGGCCGAGCGGTCGATGACCGCCTCCGCGCCCATGGCCCGGCACACCTCGGCCTTGCGCTCGTTCGAGACCACGCAGACGGGGTTGGCCCCGCCGGCGAGGGCGAGCTGGGTGGCGTACGAGCCCAGACCGCCGCTGGCGCCCCAGATCAGCACGTTGTCGCCCTGCTTCATGCCGGCGCCGTTGCGGGAGACCAGCTGACGGTAGGCGGTGGAGTGCACCAGCCCCGGAGCGGCGGCCTCCTCCCAGGTGAGGTGGTCGGCCTTGGGCATCAGCTGGTTGGCCTTGACCAGGGCGATCTCGGCCAGACCGCCGAAGTTCGTCTCGAAGCCCCAGATCCGCTGAGCCGGGTCGAGCATGGTGTCGTCGTGCCCGTCGGGACTCTCCAACTCCACCGACAGGCAGTGCGCCACGACCTCGTCGCCGGGCTTCCAGACGTTCACCCCGGGGCCGGTGCGCAGCACCACGCCGGCCAGGTCGGAGCCGAGGATGTGGTAGGGCAGGTCGTGGCGTGCGGCCAGCGGCGAGGTGCGCCCGTAGCGCTCCAGGAAGCCGAAGGTCGGCAGCGGCTCGAAGAGGGACGACCAGACGGTGTTGTAGTTGACGGAGCTGGCCATCACGGCGATCAGGGCCTCGCCGGGGCCCAGTTCGGGCACCGGGACCTCGTCGACGCGCAGGGACTTGCGCGGGTCCTTGTCCGCGCTGGGCATGCCGCGGAACATCTCGGTGTCCGACTTGTGGACGGTCACGGCCCGGAAGGACTCGGGCACGGGAAGCGCGGCGATGTCCTCGGGGGTGCGGTCGGGTGCGTTGATCGCGGCGAGCAGCTCGCTCAGGGCATGGCTGTCGGGCATGGCGGAATGGCTCCTTCGGGAGGGTGCCTCAGGGGGCAACGGTCAGCGGGATGCGGCGCCCTCAAGCCCGACGCGGGGGCCCACGGCCGCGTGCAGGCGGGCGTAGGGGCCGGCGGCGGCCAAGAGTTGGTCGTGGGTGCCCTGCTCGACGATGCGGCCGCCGTCCATGACGAGGATCAGGTCCGCGTCGCGGATGGTGGACAGGCGGTGCGCGATGACGAAGCTGGTGCGGCCCGAGCGCAGCGAGCGCATCGCGCGCTGGATGAGGGCCTCCGTGCGGGTGTCGACGGAACTGGTCGCCTCGTCCAGGAGCAGGATGGAGGGGCGGGCGAGGAAGGCCCGTGCGATGGTGATCAGTTGTTTCTCGCCGGCGCTGACGTTGGTCGACTCCTCGTCCAGGACGGTGTCGTAGCCGTCCGGCAAGGTGCGGATGAAGCGGTCGGCGCAGGTGGCGCGGGCGGCCTCCTCGACCTCCTCGCGGGTGGCGGCGGGGCGGCCGTAGGCGATGTTCTCGGCGATGGTGCCGGAGAACAGCCAGGCGTCCTGGAGCACCAGGCCGAAGTGGGAGCGCAGGTCCTCGCGGGTGAGGGTGGTGATGTCGGTGCCGTCGAGGAGGATGCGTCCCCCGTCGGTGTCGTAGAAGCGCATCAGGAGGTTGCCCAGGGTGGTCTTGCCGGCGCCGGTGGGGCCGACGACCGCCACGGTCTGGCCGGGTTCGACGGTGAGCGAGAGGTCCTCGATGAGCGGGGTGTCGGGGGAGTAGCGGAAGTCGACCTTCTCGAACCGGACGTGGCCGCGGACCGCGGGCAACCGCGCCGGGCGGTCGGCGTCCGGGGTCTGCTCCTCCGCGTCCAACAGCTCGTGGATCCGCTCCGCCGAGGCGAGGGCCGACTGCAGGCGCGCGGCGATGCCGGCGACCTCGACGATCGGCTGGCTGAACTGCCGGGAGTACAGGACGAACGCCTGGACGTCGCCGATGGACAGGGTCCCGGCGACCACGCGCAGTGCGCCGACGACCGCCACGGCGACGTAGCCCAGGTTGGAGACGAACATCATCGACGGTTCGATCGCGCCGGAGGCGAACTGGGCCCGGGCGCTGGCGCGGTAGAGGGCCTCGTTCTGCTCGTCGAAGGCCCGCTCGGCCTGCTCGCGCCGTCCGAAGCCCTTGACCAGCGCGTGGCCGGTGTAGACCTCCTCCACGTGGGCGTTGAGCGCTCCGGTGGCCGACCACTGACGGGCGAACCGCGGCTGTGCGCGCTGGCTGATCCGCGCCGCGAGCAGGACGGACACCGGCAGGCAGGCCACCATGATCACGGTCAGCAGCGGCGAGATGATGAGCATCAGCACCAGCATGCTCAGGACGGAGAACACCGCCGTGATCAGTTGGCTGAGGGTCTGCTGGAGGGTCTGCTGGAGGTTGTCGACGTCGTTGGTCACCCGGCTGAGCACGTCACCCGCCGGGTGGCGGTCGAAGTACCGCAGTGGCAGGCGGGCGAGCTTGGCCTCCACGGACTGGCGCAGGGCGAAGACCACCCGCTGCACGACGGCCGCCACCAGCCGGCCCTGGAACAGGGTGAGCAGGGCGGCGGTGACGAAGAGCGCGAGCGCGATCAGCAGTACCCGGGCGATCGCGTCGAAGTCGACTCCGGTGGCGCCGTGGGCGTGCCGGATGCCGTCGAAGACCAGGTCCGTGGCCCGGCCGAGGAGGATCGGGCCCGCCGCGTTGAGCACGACGCCGCCGATGCCGAGGGCGACCGCCACGGCGACCAGGCCACGGTGGGGTCGCAGCAGGCCCAGTGTGCGGCGGGCGGTGCCGCGTCGCACGGGGCTAGAGCTGTCCGCCGCGACCATGGACGGCCTCCTGAGGGGTCGGGGCGCTCGCGGCGCGTTGTGCGGGGGCGTCGAAGTCGCCGTTGCTGGAGTTGAGTTGTGACTGGGCGATGTCCCGGTAGGCGGCGCTGGTGCGCAGCAGTTCCCGGTGCGTCCCGGTGGCGGCCACCCGGCCCCCGTCGAGGACGACGATGCGCTGGGCGTGCTGCACGGTGCTGACGCGCTGGGCCACGGTGAGCACCGTCGCACCGGCGATCTCCGGGGCGAGGGCGGCCCGCAGTGCGACGTCCGTGGCGTTGTCCAGCGCGGAGAAGCAGTCGTCGAAGAGGTAGACGTCCGGCCGGCGCAGCAGGGTGCGGGCGATCGCCAGCCGCTGGCGCTGTCCGCCGGACACGTTGGTGCCGCCCTGTGTGATCGGGGCGTCCAGCCCTGCGGGCAGCCGCTCGACAAAGTCCCGGGCCTGGGCGATGTCCAGTGCGTGCCACAGCGCCTCGTCGCTGGCGTCGGGGTTGCCGAACCGCAGGTTGCTGGCGACGGTGCCGGAGAAGAGGTACGCCCGCTGGGGGACGAAGCCGACGGTGCGGCGCAGCGTCTGCGCGTCGAGCTCGCGGACGTCGACGCCGCCCACCCGTACGTGGCCCTCGGTGGCGTCGAAGTGCCGCAGCACCAGGTTGAGCAGGGTGGTCTTGCCGCTGCCGGTGCTGCCGAGGATCGCCACCGTCTCGCCGGGGCCGGCGCTCAGGTCGATCCCGCTCAGCACCGGCTCCGCCGCCCCCGGGTACCGGAACCCGGCTCCGTGCAGCTCCAGTTGGCCGGTCGCGGGCGCGGTGCGCACCGGTCGGGGCGGCGCGGTCACGCTCGGCTCGGTCGTCAGCACCTGCTGGATGCGCTCGGCCGACACCCTGGCCCGCGGCATCGCCAGGCACACGAAGGTCACCATCACCACCGACATCGTGATCAGCGTCAGGTAGCTGAGGAACGCACTGAGTGCCCCGAACCGCATGGCCCCGGCGTCGATGCGGTGGGCCCCGAACCACACCACCGCCGCCATGAAGGTGTTCAGGACCAGCAGCACGACGGGGACGATGGTGGCCAACAGCCGGCCGACGTGCAACGAGACGTCACACAGTTCGGAATTGGTTCGGCCGAATCTCTCGCTTTCGTGTCCGTCGCGTACGAAAGCGCGTACGACGCGGACTCCCGTGATGCGTTCGCGCAACAGCCCGTTGACCCGGTCCAAGTAATTCTGCATGCGGTCGTAGAACGGATCGGTGCGGCCGAGAATGAGGCCGAAACATATTCCGACGGCCACCATCAGCACCACCAGGAGCAGTGCCAGCGGAATGTCCTGCTGGAGGGCGAGCGCAATGCTGCCCAGACACATCAGGGGCGCCGACACGACGACGCCGAACGCCGACAGTGCCAGCATCTGCACCTGTTGGACGTCGTTGACGGTGCGCGTCATCAGCGACGGGGTGCCGAACTGCCCGACCTCGCGGGCGGAGAAGTCCAGCACCCGGCGGAAGACGGCCGAGCGCAGGTCGCGGCCCATGGCCATGGCCGTCCGCGCACTCAGTGACACCGCGCCCATGGACGCCGCGATCTGGAGGACCGCCAGCGCCAGCATCCCCAGGCCCAGCTGGACGATGTAGCCGCTGTCGGCCTTGAGCACGCCGTTGTCGATGACGGCGGCACCCAGGGACGGCAGGGCCAACGTGGCCAGGATCTGGAGCAGTTGCAGCAGTGCCAACAGGACGACGGCGCGCCGATGGGGGCGCAGTCGGGTTCGGAGGGTTCTGAGCAGCACCGGGCGACGCTCCAGGAGACGGGCAGGTCCGGTCGGCGGCGCCAACGAGGCGCCCACCGGGCCTGGGCGGGGCACGTCCGCACAGTGCAGCGCACCGCGCACCGGAAAATCCGTAGTCTCTTGGAGCAAGGGCCCGGTGGGCCGTTCCGATCGGGTGCCCGGTCCCGAACTGCTCATGCGCAAACCGGTGGTGGGGACTCCGGAATTCCGTAGTGTTACCGGAATTGCTTGACGTCGTGACCGGCTCCTTGGAAGCGTTCGCTTACCCGGCGTCTGGACCGCGGCGCATTCGACGCCATTCGACGCCGAGAGGTCAAGTAGCAGACTCGGCTCTGCGTTTGGGCGGTCTGTTTCTCAGCGAAGGAAAGGAATGAGATGTCCAAGCGTGCGCTGATCACCGGAATTACCGGGCAGGACGGCTCCTACCTGGCCGAGCATCTGCTCGGGCAGGGCTACCAGGTGTGGGGTCTGATACGCGGCCAGGCCAATCCCCGGAAGTCGCGGGTCAGCCGGCTGGTCTCCGACCTGTCCTTCGTCAACGGCGACCTGATGGACCAGGCCAGCCTGGTGTCGGCGGTCGACACGGTGCAGCCGGACGAGGTCTACAACCTCGGCGCGATCTCCTTCGTGCCGATGTCCTGGCAGCAGGCGGAACTCGTCACCGAGGTCAACGGCATGGGCGTGCTGCGCATGCTGGAGGCGATCCGGATGGTCAGCGGCCTGAACGGCTCGCGCACCGCCGACGGCAGCCAGATCCGCTTCTACCAGGCGTCCTCGTCGGAGATGTTCGGCAAGGTCGCCGAGACCCCGCAGTGCGAGACCACCATCTTCCGGCCGCGCAGCCCGTACGGCGTCGCGAAGATCTACGGGCACTTCATCACCCGCAACTACCGCGAGTCCTTCGGCATGTACGCGGTGTCCGGGATGCTGTTCAACCACGAGTCGCCGCGTCGTGGGGCGGAGTTCGTGACCCGGAAGATCTCCCTTGCGGTCGCCCGCATCAAGCTCGGCTACCAGGACAAACTGTCCCTCGGCAACCTCGACGCCGTGCGGGACTGGGGCTTCGCCGGCGACTACGTCCGCGCCATGCACCTGATGCTCCAGCAGGACGAACCGGGCGACTACGTGATCGGAACCGGCCAAATGCACTCGGTCCGTGACGCCGTGCGCATCGCCTTCGAGCACGTGGGCCTGGACTGGGAGGACTACGTCAGCATCGACCCGTCCCTGGTGCGTCCGGCCGAGGTGGAGATCCTCTGTGCGGACGCCGACCGGGCCCGCGCCAAGCTCGGCTGGGAGCCCAGTGTCGACTTCCCGGAACTGATGCGCATGATGGTCGATTCCGATCTCCAACAGGTCTCCCGCGAGCGGGAGTTCGGGGACCTGATGGCCAACAGCTGGTAGTCCGGTCGGCCGTACGGGGCGCCTGACGCGCGGCGCGGGCTCCGGGCGTCCCGTGCCGCGCGGTGCGGCCCGGGCGCCGCACCGGCACGGTGCGTGCGGACTCTACGGATCTTCCCGCGGTCCGCCCGGTGGGATGGGCGCGCGGAGCACCGGGCCGGATCGGCCATACCCCTGCCGCCAGCACACGAAGGAAGGAGCCGATGCCACGATGGCAACCGCCGCAGCATGATCATCTCCCCTCGGGGGTGGATGTGCCGCGGCGGCGTGTCGCATGCCACATGTGCGGAAGCTCATGTACTCTAACGCTTCTCAGACATCACTCTTTAGGGTGATTTACGGATCGATGGGATGACGCCCCGTCACGTCCGTTGTGTCTCCGAGGTGCGAGGAGTCCTATGGTGCGGAGCCGGAGCGTAGATCCTGATATAGGCAGCACCTTGGTGGGCCGAGGCGATGCCGTGCGGGAGCTCGACCACCGCGCCCGCGAGGCGCTGTCCGGGCGCGCCCGCTCGGTGGTCGTGACCGGCCCGGCCGGAATCGGCAAATCCGCCCTCCTCCGTGCCTTCCTCAAGGGGGACGCCTGTCGGGGCGCCACGGTTCTGCGGGGCCTCTGTTTGCCGGATGCGGCGGGCACTTCCTTCAGCGGTTTACGCGCGTTGCTCGGCCCGACCGCACGGCGCGCCTTCCTCGACGACGCCACCCACACCGCCGTTAGGGCGCTCGCTCCGGGCGCGATGGACGGCCTACCCCCGCACGCTCCCGCCGTCCAGCAGGCGTTCCACGCCCTGCACCGGCACGCGGCCGACGTACTGGCTCGCCGCCCGCTCGTGCTGGCCCTCGACGACGCCCAGCACTGCGACGAACTCTCCCTGCGCTGGCTGGAATTCCTGCTGCGCCGATCCGCCGACCGCCCCCTCCTCCTCGTCCTCGCCCGGCAGTCCGAGGCCACCGCCCTCACCCGCGGCGTCCCGACGCACCACGCCCTCGCGGACCTGACGGCCGACTGCCGCACCACGACGCTGCGCCTGTCGACGCTGACCGAGAGGGACGTCGCCGAGGTCGTGCGGGAGTTCTTCCCGGTGCCCGCCGCCCCCGTCTTCGTCACCCGCGCCCGCGCCGCGACCGGCGGCAACCCCCGCCTCCTGGGCCGACTGCTGCGCGAACTGCGGGCCGCGGGGGCCGGGCCGGGGGTGGGCGGCGCCGACCGGATCGCCGAGACCGCCGGGCGCGTCCTGGCGGGTTGGGCGCGCGAACTCATGGAC
>LIQL01000477.1:0-17220 GCA_001418405.1 Streptomyces diastatochromogenes
CGGGGTCCCGCCCCTCCTGCTGGGCCTCGCGGTAGGCGGCCGCGGCGATCTTGCGGCGTTCGCCGGCGCGCGAGCGCACGAGGACCGCCGAACGGGCGGCGGGCGGCGGGGTCGCCGCCGGTTCCTGGGCGGCGGGGCCGTCCTCGGTGGCGGGCGGGCCGGGTTCCGGCCCCGGTGCGGCGTCCGGCGCCGGGGGTGCGACGGCGTCGGAGGTTCCGTCGGTCGGGGTGGCCGCCGGCGCCTCGGCGGTCCCGGCCGCCGGGCTCCCGAGCGCCGGTGCGGCGTCCGCACCGCAGAGGCGGCCTGCGCCGCGCACGACCGCGCCCTTCGGTGGGGCGGTTTCCGCGCGGGCCTCCCGGGGCCGGGCCGGGCCCGCTTCCCCCACGGAGGCGCGGGGGGCCGGACCGGGCCCCGGGCCCGACGGTGCGACGGCGCCGGGGCGGTCCTTCGGCGGGCGCCCGGTGGCCGCGCGGCACGCGTCGTCGAGGGGGCCCTCGATCCAGTGCGCGAGGGAGGCGAGGGCGTCCAGTGTCAGGGGCGGGTCGGCGCGGACGTCCTCGACGGTGAGGCGGTCGCCGGTGGCCGTCACCAGGACGTCGACGCGGGCCCCGTGGGGGAAGGTCAGCCGGGCGCTGAACCAGGGGCCCAGTTCGGACGCGGCCGAGCCATGCGCCTGAAGCTCCCAATCGGGCCACTCCAATGCCCCGCCCTGCGCTTTATATCGGTGGTTATCGGTATAAAACTCACTTTCCGACACAACCAAAACCTAGCCCCCCGCTCACCCGGCCACGGGGCGCGGCACGCTCAGCGGACCGGGAGCAACCCCGATAGCGCAGCTCTCCCGCCGCACGCCCGCCGGTGCGATGCTGGGGGTACTCCGCGGAAGGGGCCACCCGTGCTTCGTGTCGCAGTGATCGGTTCCGGACCGAGCGGTGTCTACACCGCCCAAACGCTGGTCGAGCAGGAAACCGTCCCGGACATCGAGGTCTACGTCCTGGACCGGCTGCCCTGTCCGTACGGTCTGGTGCGCTACGGCGTGGCACCCGATCACGAGAAGATCAAGTCGCTGCAGAACAACCTGCGGACGGTGCTGGAGCACCCCCGGGTGCACTTCCTGGGGAACGTCGCGGTGGGCGACGCCGGGGTGGGGCTGCGGGAGTTGCGGGAGATGTTCCACGCCGTGGTGTTCTGCGTGGGGGCCGCCACCGACCGGCACCTGAACGTCCCCGGCGAGGAGCTGCCGGGCAGCCACCCGGCGACGGACTTCGTCGCCTGGTACAGCGCGCACCCGGACGCGGCGGCCGACGGCTTCGCGCTGACCGCCCGTTCGGCGGTGGTCATCGGGGTGGGCAACGTGGCGGTGGACGTGGCCCGGATGCTGTCCCGCGGCCCCGCCGAACTCGCCGCCACCGACATGCCTCAGGGCGCGCTCGGGGCGCTCGCCGACAGCCGGGTCGAGGACGTGTGGATGGTGGGGCGGCGCGGCCCCTCGCAGGCCAAGTTCACCACCAAGGAGCTGCGGGAGCTGGGAGCGCTGCCCGGCACACAGGTGCTCGTCCGCCCGGAGGAGTTGGCGCTGGACCCGGCGTACCGCGATCCGGCCGGGCTGCCGGCCCCGGTGCGGCGGAACGTCGAGGTGCTGCGCGACTGGGCCGAGCGGCCGGTGGAGCGGGCGGCGGGGATGGGCCGGGCCCGCCGGATCCACCTGCGGTTCTTCCTGCGGCCCGTGGAGCTGCTCGGGGATGCGGCCGCCGGGGTGCGCGCGGTGCGGTTCGAGCGGACCGTGCCCGACGGGCGCGGCGGGGTCACGGGAACGGGCGAGTACGAGGCGATCGAGGGGCAGTTGGTGCTGCGCTCGGTCGGCTACCGGGGCTCGCCGCAGCCGGGTCTGCCGTTCGACGAGACGAAGGGCACCGTGCCGCACGCGGCCGGGCGGGTACTGCGGGACGGGGAGCCGTACCCGGGGGTCTACGTGGCGGGGTGGATCAAGCGCGGCCCGACGGGGGTGATCGGCACCAACCGCCCGTGCGCGAAGGAGACCGCGACCTCCCTGCTGGCGGACGCGGCGCAGCTGGCCCGGCGGACGGTCGCGGTGGACCCGGTGGCGGCACTGGAGCGGGCCGGGGCGCGGCCGGTGCCCTGGCGGGGGTGGCTGGCCATCGAGGCGGCGGAAGCGCAGTGGGGGCGCGGCCTGGGGCGCGGCACGGTCAAGCTGGCGGACTGGACGGAGCTGTTGCGTGCGGCGCGGTCGGTGATGGTGGGGCGTTGAGTCGCCCCGGGTGAACTCCCTCCCGCCGGGCGGCGGGCGGGAGTTCACCGCCGGGCGGGCACGGGCGGGCAGGCACGCGTGCCTCGGGGGACGACGCGTCGGGCGCCGGCCCGTTCAGAGCTCGCCGAGGCGGCGCTCCTGGAGGCCGGCGGCCCGCAGCACGCCGTCGATCAGGCCCGGGAACAGCGCTTCGAGGTCGGCCCGGCGAAGGCCGTTCATCTTGGCGGTGCCGCGGTAGAACTGCTGGATCACGCCGTGCTCGCGCAGCACCCGGAAGTGGTGCGTGCAGGTCGACTTGCTGACCGGGAGCTCGATGTCCGCGCAGTTCAACTCGCCCTCGGCGGCGGCCAGTGCGCAGACGATCCGCAGGCGCATCGGGTCGGCGAGGGCGTGCAGGACCTGGGCGAGCCGGATCTCCTCGCGGGCCGGATGCGGGAGCGACCGGGCGCCCGAGACGGGCCCGGCGGCTGGCGTATCGGTCGACATGGTGGCTCCTGACCTGCGGTTCTGTTGGGCCGGCGGCGCGCTCGCACGTGAGGTGCCCGAAAGGGGTCGCCGCAGCCTCCGAAGCCCCCATTGTACGAGACCCTTCGTAGTTTGACACCTGCCGTACTACGATGCCTATCGTATGAACGTGGGGTCGATCGGCCCCGCCCCGTCCAGGTACAGGAGCCTGCCGTGAGCGCACTCTTCGAGCCCCTCACCCTTCGGTCGCTGACCGTCCCGAACCGCCTCTGGATGGCGCCCATGTGCCAATACTCGGCAGCTCCCGAAGGTCCGGCCGAGGGCGCGCCCGGCGACTGGCACTTCCAGCACCTGGCGGCGCGGGCGGCCGGCGGCACCGGCCTGATCCTGACCGAGGCGACCGCGGTCAGCCCCGAAGGCCGGATCAGCCCCTACGACCTCGGCCTGTGGAACGACACCCAGACGGCGGCGTTCCGTCGGATCACCGACGCGATCAAGGCCCAGAACAGCGTTCCCGGCATCCAGATCGCGCACGCCGGCCGGAAGGCGTCCACCGAACGCACCTGGGTGGACCGCGGTCGCGCCCTCCGCCCCGAGGAGCAGTACGGCTGGCGGCCGGTCGGCCCGAGCCCGGTGGCGTTCGACGAGCGGTACACCACCCCCACCGAGCTGACCGGCGAGCAGATCGCCGAGCTGGTCGAGAAGTTCGCCGAGACCGCTCGCCGGGCGCTGGCCGCCGGCTTCCAGGTGGCCGAGATCCACGGCGCGCACGGCTACCTGATCAACCAGTTCCTCTCCCCGTACAGCAACCGGCGCACCGACGCCTACGGCGGCTCGTACGAGAACCGGACGCGCCTGGCCCTGGAGGTCGTCGACGCGGTGCGCGCGGTCTGGCCCGACGAGCTGCCGGTGTTCTTCCGGATCTCGGCGACGGACTGGCTCAGCGAGGACGCGAGCGACGACCGCGAGGGCTGGACCGCCGACGAGACCGTGCGGTTCGCGGGCGACCTGCGGGAGCACGGCGTCGACCTGTTGGACACCTCCACCGGCGGCAACGCCCCGGACGCGAAGATCGCGGTCGCGCCGGGCTACCAGGTGCCGTTCGCCGAGCGGGTCAAGAAGGAGGCCGGCCTCGCGGTGGGCGCCGTCGGCCTGATCACCGAGGCCCGGCAGGCCGAGAAGATCGTCGCGGACGGCCAGGCCGACGCGGTGCTGCTCGGCCGGGAACTGCTGCGCTCGCCGAGCTTCGCCCAGCACGCGGCGCGTGAACTCGGCGCCGCCACGCACCTCCCGCAGCAGTACCACCGGGCCGTCTGACCTGCGCGGACACCGACCGGCGCGCCGTTGTCAGTGGCCGGGTGCACACTGACGACCAGCTGAGACAACGGCGTCTTGGAGGTGTTCCGGCATGACAGACGTGCTCCTCGCGGTGGGCACCCGCAAAGGCTTGTTCCTCGGCCGCCGGCGGCGCGGCGGCTGGCAGTTGGGCGGCCCGCACTTCCCCGCGCAGGCGGTGTACTCCCTCGCGATCGACACCCGTGGTCCGCGGCCACGGGTGCTGGCCGGAGCCGACAGCGCGCACTGGGGCCCGTCGGTGTTCCACTCCGACGACCTGGGCGAGAGCTGGCGCGAGCCGGCCCGACCGGCCGTCACGTACCCGAAGCACACCGGCACTTCGCTGGAGCGGGTGTGGCAGCTGCACCCCGCGGGCCCCGCCGCGCCCGAGGTGGTGTACGCCGGCACCGAGCCCGGCGGCCTCTTCCGGTCCGCGGACCGCGGCGAGACCTTCGAGCTGATCCGGGCGTTGTGGGAGCACCCCAGCCGCACGAAGTGGGTGCCGGGCGGCGGCGGGTTGGCCGTGCACACCGTGGTCACCGACCCGCGGGACGCCGCCGCGGTGACCGTCGCGGTCTCCGCGGCCGGGGTGTTCCGCAGCCACGACGGCGGCGCCAGTTGGGAGCCGTCCAACAAGGGCGTCAAGGCCGTCTTCCTGCCCGACCAGCACCCCGAGTTCGGGCAGTGCGTCCACAAGATCGCACCGGATCCGGTCGACCACGACCGGCTCTACCTCCAGAACCACTGGGGCGTCTACCGCAGCGACGACGCCGGGGCGAGCTGGACGGACATCGGCTCCGGACTGCCCTCGGACTTCGGCTTCACGGTGGCCGCGCACCCCCACCGGACCGGCGTCGCCTACCTCTTCCCGATCACCGCGGACATCGACCGGGTCCCGGCCGGACACCGCTGCCGGGTCTTCCGCACCTGCGACGCCGGCGCGAGCTGGGAGCCGCTGGAGGCCGGGCTGCCGGCCGAGGACCACTACGGCACGGTGCTGCGGGACGCCCTCTGCGTCGACGACGCCGACCCCGCGGGGGTGTACTTCGGCAACCGCAACGGCGAGCTCTACGCCAGCGCCGACGACGGCGACAGCTGGCGGCAACTCGCCGCCCACCTGCCCGACGTGCTGTGCGTACGGGCGGCGGCGGTGGGCTGAGCGGCGGTCGGCCGAAAGGTGAAGGGGGGCGGGCCTCGGCCAGTAGGGTGACCCCGTGGCTGCACGACCTCTCCAAGACATCGTCGAACCAGGCTGGGCCAAGGCACTTGAGCCGGTCGCCGGACAGATCGCCGCGATGGGCGACTTCCTGCGGGCGGAGATCGCCGCCGGCCGGACCTACCTCCCCGCCGGCAGCAATGTGCTGCGCGCCTTCCAGCAACCCTTCGATGAGGTGCGGGTGCTCATCGTCGGGCAGGACCCCTACCCCACCCCGGGCCATGCCGTCGGGCTGAGCTTCTCCGTGGCGCCGGACGTCCGCCCGCTGCCCGGGAGCCTGGAGAACATCTTCCGCGAGATGCACTCCGACCTCGGGCTGCCCCGGCCCGCCAACGGCGACCTCACCCCGTGGACCCAGCAGGGCGTACTGCTGCTGAACAGAGCACTGACCACCGCCCCGCGCAAGCCCGCCGCGCACCGCGGCAAGGGCTGGGAGCAGGTCACCGAGCAGGCCATCCGGGCCCTGGTGGCGCGCGGCGGCCCGCTGGTGGCGGTGCTCTGGGGACGCGACGCGCGCAATCTGCGACCGCTGCTGGGCAACCTCCCGGCGGTCGAGTCCGCCCACCCCTCCCCGATGTCCGCCGACCGCGGGTTCTTCGGCTCGCGGCCGTTCAGCCGGGTCAACGAGCTCCTCGTCGGGCAGGGCGCCCAGCCGGTGGACTGGCGCCTGCCCTGAGCCGGAGCGGGCCTCGGGGGCGGGGGATAGTGTTCCCCGCATGACGAATGCGAACATCCCTGCGGGTTGGTACGCCGACCCGCAGGGCACCCCCCACCTGCTCCGCTGGTGGGACGGCGCCCAGTGGACCGGTCACACGCACCCCGGTCAGCAGGCCCAGCCCGCGGCACAGGCCGGTCACCCCGGCCAGCCGCTGCCCGCCCAGCAGCAGGCGCCCCAGCAGTACGCGCCGCAGCAGCAGCCGGCCCAGGCCGCGTACGGCCAGCAGCCCGGCGGCGCCCCGTACGCTCAGCAGGGCGGGTACCCGCAGCAGATGCCGGGGCAGGCCGGTCAGCCGGGCGCGCACTCCGCCGAGGCGCACCACCAGGCGCAGCAGCAGGCCGGCATCCGGCACCAGGCGCAGCAGCAGGCCGGCGTGGCCCCCACCGGGCCGGGCGGCGGCTCGCTCTTCACCGAGCCCGTGCTGGTGGTCAACCAGAAGGCCAAGCTCATCGAGGTGAGCAACGAGTACGCGGTCTACGACCAGCACGGCAACACCCTCGGTTCGGTCGTCGAGATCGGCCAGAGCACCGCGAAGAAGGTGCTCCGGGTGGTCTCCAGCCTGGACCAGTACATGACCCACAAGCTGGAGATCCGGGACGCCTACGGCCAGCCCCAACTGGTGCTGACCCGGCCCGCGAAGCTGATCAAGTCCAAGGTCCTGGTGGCGCGTCCGGACGGCCAGCCGGTCGGCGAGATCGTCCAGCAGAACGCCATCGGGAAGATCAACTTCGCGATGCAGGTCAACGGCCAGCAGGTCGGCGCCATCAAGGCGGAGAACTGGCGCGCCTGGAACTTCGCCATCGTCGACCACACCGAGACCGAGATCGCCCGGATCACCAAGACCTGGGAGGGCCTGGCGAAGACGATGTTCACCACCGCGGACAACTACGTGCTGCAGATCCACCGGCAGCTGCCCGACCCGCTGCTGAGCCTGGTCGTGGCCACCGCGCTGACCGTCGACACCGCCCTCAAGCAGGACGCCCGCGGCCTTGGCTGAGCCCGTGGGCGACGGCGACGGCGCGGGCGCGGGCGCGGGCGACAACGTTCTGGGCGTGGACTCGGGCGGGTCCGGCCTGCGGATCGCGGTGGCCCGGATCGCGCCGGACGGTGGACGGTCCCGGCCGGCCGCCACGTTCACCTCGCACGAACCGGTCCGCACCGGCCCGGCCGGCATCGACGCGGACCACATGCTCGAACAACTCCTGCCGGCCGCAACGGAGTTGGCGCGACAGGTGGGGGCGGCCGGGTTCGCCGCGGGGTGCGTCGGCGCCGCCGGCATGGGCACCCTCGGCGACGCCCTGCGCGCCCGGCTGCCCGGGGCGCTGTCCGACGCCTTCGGGGTGCGGCGCCTCGCCCTCGCCGCGGACGCGGTGACCGCCTACGCCGGGACGCTCGGCCAGCGGCCGGGCGTCGTGGTCGCCGCCGGTACCGGCCTGGTCGCCCTGGGCACCGACCTGACGCCGTCGGGCGGCTGGCGCCGGGCCGACGGCTGGGGGCACCTGCTGGGCGACTGCGGCAGCGGCGCGTGGATCGGGCGGGCCGGGCTGGAGGCGGCGCTGCGCGCCCACGACGGCCGTCCCGGCGGCTCACGCGCGCTGCTGGCCCGGGCGGAGGCGGTGTTCGGACCGGTCGCCGGGCTGCCCGCCGCGCTCTATCCGCGGCCCGACCGGCCCGCCGTACTGGCCTCGTTCGCCCCCGAGGTCGCCCGGTGCGCGGCGCGCGACGCGATCGCCGCCGGCATCCTGGCCGACGCCGCGCGCCACATCGCGGACGCCGCGGCCGCGGTCTGCCCGCCGGTCCCGGACGCGGCGGTCGCGCTCACCGGGGGCCTGCTCGCCCTGGGCGCCCCGCTGCGGGACCCGCTGCGCGCGGCGCTCGCCGCACGGCTCCCCGACGCCCGGCCCGCCGAGGCCCTCGGGAGCCCGCTCGACGGTGCGCTGGCGATCGCCGCGGCGCTGGCCGAGGACCGGCTGGCGCTCCCGGTCGACGGGAAGTTGTTGCAGATCACAGGGCATGTGGCGGACTCGCCACCCCGACGCGCGGGATAAATCGGGACGGATACCTCGTGGCGGAACCCTCCCTCGGCAGCCGGGCACGACGAGGCGTTAGCATGCGGCGCCATGAGTTCCCCCACTGGGCCCGCACCTGGCTCGCCCCGTATCGACGCCGCAGCCCCCGGCCTGCCCGTCCGCATGCCGCGCCGGCAGCCCGGCCGCCACCGCAAGCCGGAACCGCTCGCCGCACCCGAGGGCGCACCCGCCCTGGTGCTGGCCGTGCCCGGCGCACCCACCTCCGCCTCGCGCAGCCTGGCGGAGGAGGTCTCCAGCATCGCCCGGTCCGAACTGCCCGGCCTCGACGCCCGGATCGGCTACGTCGACGGCGGGGACGACGCGTTCCCGTCGCTGGAGGCGGTGCTGACGCAGGCCGCCGCCGAGCAGAAGGCGCGGGCGGTCGAGGCCGGCCAGCCCGATCCCGGTCCCGGCGCGGTCGTCGTCCCGCTGCTGGCCGGGCCGGACAGCGCCCTGCTGCGCCGGATACGTCAGGCCATCATGAACAGCGGCTCCGGGGCCGAACTGACCGACGTCCTCGGCCCGCACCCGCTGCTCGCCGAGGCGCTGCACGTCCGGCTGTCCGAGGCCGGTCTGGCCCGGGCCGACCGGGCTCGGCTGTTCACCGTCGCGACCGCCGCGGACGGCATCATCCTGGCCACCGTCGGCGGCGAGGAGGCGGTGCAGGCCGCCGGCATCACCGGCATGCTGCTCTCCGCCCGGCTGGCGGTGCCGGTGCTGGCCGCCGGCCTGGACGAGGAGGGCGCCATCGCCCGCACCGCCGAGCAGCTGCGCACCTCCGGTTCGCAGCAGTTGGCGCTGGCCCCGTACCTGATCGGCCCGGAACTCGCCGACGGCCTGCTGGGGGCTGCCGCGGCGGAGGCGGGCTGCGCGTCCGCCGAGGCGCTGGGCGCGTACGGCGCGGTGGGCCGGCTGGTGCTGTCGAACTACGCGGCCAAGATGGGGATCACCCTGCCGGGCCAGGGGCTGGGGGCGGCCGTCCGGTAAGGCCGCGTCACCGTCGCGCGGCACCGGCAGGACGACCGGAGCCCCGCACCCGTTCACCGAGGGCCGCCCCGCGCCGCACGCGCGGGGCGGCCCGTCGCACGCTCCGGCCCCGGTCCGCCACCCGCACCCCCGCTGAGCGGCGCAGACGCCCGCTGGGCGGGCCGGGCGGGCGGCGTGGACGGGGAGCGACGGCAGGCCGGCCGCGGGCGGCGTAGGGGCGCTCAGCGGCCGTCGTGCGCCCCTGTGTGCTCCGCCCGGCGGTCCCCGTTCCCGCGCGGCCGATGAAGCGGGCCGCGCCGCCCCGTCTACCGTCATGGCCCGCCCGTCGGCACCACGAGGAGGACACCATGCCGGACACCACCGCACCCGAGGACGTCGCCCGCGCCTGCTTCGCCGCGTACCTGGCCCAGGACCGGCCGGCCATGGAGCGGCTGCTCGCCGAGGAGTTCGTCTTCACCAGTCCGCAGGACGACCACATCGACCGGGCCGCGTTCCTGGAGGTCTGCTTCCCCACCGCGGACCGGGTCCGCTCCCAGGTGGTCCTGGACGCCGTCCCGTTCGGCGACGGCCAGGTCTTCGTCCGCTACGCGTACGAGCTCCTGAGCGGCGAACGGCACCGCAACGTCGAGGTGATGACGGTGCGGGACGGGCGCCTCACCGAGACCCAGGTGTACTTCGGCGGGCGCTTCCCCGAGGGGTGACGGCCGCGCCGACCGGCCGTCCCGGGTGCGCCCGGCAGGGTCCCGTCAGGCGAAGACCACGCAGGAGACGGCCGGTGCCGCGACGGAGCCGCCGCGGACGGGGAGGCCGGTCTCACGGTCGACGGTGAACCAGGTGACGTCGCCGGAGCGTTCGTTGGCGGCGTAGAGGTGGCGCCCGTCGGGATGGAGCGCGAGGTCGCGCGGCCAGTGGCCGCCGCACGGCACGGTGGCGTGCAGGGTGGCGGTCCCGGCCCGGGCGTCGAGGGAGAGCACCGCGATGCTGTCGTGGCCGCGGTTGGCGGCCCAGGCGAACCGGCCGTCCGGGGAGATGACGAGCGCGGAGGGGAACGTCGGGTCGGTGCCCGCGGCGCCGACCGGCAGCAGGGAGGTCTCCCCCAGCGGCGTCAGCGTGCCCCGGTCGGCGTCCCAGCGGCAGAGCGTCAGGGTCGGGTCGAGTTCGTTGATGACGCAGGCGAGGTGGCCGGCCGGGTGGAAGGCGAGGTGGCGGGGGCCGCTGCCGGGGCGCAGGGGCGCCTCGTCGTGCAGGGTGAGCGTGCCGCTCGCGGGGGCGAGGGCGTAGGTGCGGACCGAGTCGGTGCCCAGGTCGACGCCGAGCAGCCAGCGACCGCTGGGGTCGGGCAGCACGGCGTGGGCGTGCGGTCCCTCCTGGCGGTCGGTCCGGGGGCCGTTGCCCTGGTGGGCGAGGACCCGCGCCGGGCCGTCGAGGGTGCCGTCGTCCCGTACGGGGAGCGTGCTGACGTCGCCGGAGCTGTAGTTGGCGGTGACCAAGTGGCCGGCGGTCAGGGTGAGGTGGGTGGGGTCGGCGCCGCCCACGGGGACGGCCGGGGCGAGCAGGTCCGGCCCTTCGGGCGTGAGGCGGAAGGCGGCGACGGCGCCGTGCGGGGTCTCGCTGACGGCGTAGAGGCGACGGCCGGCCCGGTCGGGCACCAGGTAGGAGGGGTTGGGGACGGCGTCGGTGGAGTGCAGCGGCGTCAGCGCGCCGGTCTCCGGGTCGACGGCCGCGGTGGTGATGCCCTGGCCGCCGGCGGCGGTGAAGGAGCCGAGGTAGGCGCGGAGGCCCGCGCCGTCGGCGGGTCCGCCGGTGGTCCGCCCGGTCCCTGGTTGCGTCGTCGCCATGGGTCGCCGCCCTTCATCCGCCTGCCCGTCGGGCCGTCCTTGAGGGGCGGCGTGCCCGCCGCGGCTCCCTGTGGGACGGCCTCGCGCTGTCCGGGCGACGCTAACAGCACGGGTGGGTGCGGCGCCGGGAGTGGCCGGGAGTGGACCGTGGCCGGCCGGCGCGACGCGGGCGGGTGTCGCCGTCCGCGTCGCGGGGCCGCGGGAGGTCAGGCCCCCGCCGTCACGCGGCCGGACCTGCCGAGGGGCCCGGCGAGGGCGAGGAGCGCCTGTTCCAGGGCGTGCAGGTGGGCCAGGACGGGTTCGCCGTCGGCGGCGTGCGCGACGGTCTCGGCTCCGGCCTGCCGGCGGCGCGCGTCGATCGGGGCGTCGGTGAGGGCCTCGACGGCGACTTCCACCCGCCAGCACGCCGCGACGAGCCGGGCGTCGTGCGAGGCCACCGGGTCGGCGGCGATCGAGGCGAGCCCGCGCACCTCGCGCGCGCAGGCGTCGAGCAGCGCGACGATCTGCCGGGCCCGTCGCTTGCGCGCCCGCGAAGGGCTGAGCGGATGCAGCAGCGGGACGAGGGACAGCCGCACGCGGCCGAGGATCGCCTCCAGTTCGGCGACCCGCGGCGCCGGGTCGGCCGCCGCGTCGCCGGCCAGCCGGGCGGCGGCCGCGGCCGTGCACGCGTGCACGCACCGCACGGCCTGCTCGACCCGGTCGTCGGTGACGGCGTGCGTGGTCACCGGGAGCACGAGGAGCACCGCGAGCAGGGCGCCCAGCGCACCGACGGCCGTCTCGCCCACCCGCAGCGCGAGCAGCGCCGGGTCGAGCACGCCGAGCAGCCCGTAGAGCATGCTCGCCAGCACCGTGACGGCAAGCATCATCCAGGTGTAGGAGACGGCGGCGGCGTAGAAGATCCCGAAGACGCTGAGGGCGAGGACCGCCGCGGCCGCGACCGGTTCGTCGTGCAGCGGGACGGCGACGGCGAAGCCGAGGGCCACCCCGAGCACCGTTCCCAGGAACCGCCGGAACCCGCGGACGATCGTCTCGCCCCGCGAGGTGGTGTTCACGAACACCCACCAGGCGGCGCCCACGGCCCAGTACCAGCGCTGGTCGGACAGGAGTTGCCCGGCGCCGAGCGCGAGGGCGGCGCCCACGGTCGCCTGCACCGCCTGCCGCGTGGTGATCCGTGCGAACCCCGTCCCGCCGGCCGGCGCGGGCGGCGCGACGGGGGCCGGCAACCGCCGTTCGTAGCACCAGGCGGCGAACCGCACCGCCGACGACGCCGCGAGGCCGAGCAGCACCGCCGCGTACAGCTCGGGGAGCTGGCCGGGGACGGTGTGCAGGAACTGCGCGGCAAAGAAGATCATGAAGGCGAAGACGCCCAGTGCGTGCCCGCGCGGCCCCCACCGCCGCGCGTACACCCCGGCCCCCACGACGGCGAGGAACGCCAGGTCGCGTGCGACGGGCACGTCGTGCAGCAGGGCCGCGAGGCCGAGCACCGGGAGCCCGACGAGCGGCAGCAGCGCGGTCGTCGCGGCCTGGCCGCGCACCGTCGGATCGGTCACCGTGAACAAGGCGAGCAGCGCGGCCAGGCCGCCGGTGATCGCCGCGACCAGCGAGTGTCCGGCCGCTCCGCACAACGCCACTGCGCAGCCGATCCCGATCACGCCCCGGACCGCGAACCGCAGCCGGATCCGCCCCGGATCCGGCGCCACGAACGCCTTCTTCAGCAAGTTGCCCCGCCCCTTCCGTGCACAGGTGCACCACGACATGAGAAAGGCGCCGCGGGGATCCCGCAGCGCCATCGACTCGTACATCTCAGCATCGATACGGCCGATTGCTCAACAGTCAACTAAATAATTGCGCCAATGGCACAGTTTTGGATCTTCCTGGGCTGCCACTGGGAGGCCAATGGAGCACTCCCCGTCGCACGTGGCGCGCGGAGCGGGTGCGAGCGCGTCGGCCACGCGGCCCGCGCGCGTGGCCGTCCCGAGCGCCGGGAGGGCCCCGCGCGGCGGCCCGCCGGTCGGGCCTGCGCGACACCCCTGCGGTTCGCCGCTAGCGTCGGCCGCACTCCCGTCCGTTCCCGACCAATCCACGCTGCGCCCGGCGCCGAACCAAGGGTGACCCCGTCTCTCCCCGGAGGTGTTCATGCACGTCGCAGCCCGCGGCGAACCGTCCCCGGCGCCCCAGCCCGGCGCCCTGGAATCACTGCTCGACCGGGTCGCCCGCGGCGATCAGCAGGCGTTCGAGAACCTCTACACCGCGGTGGCCGGCGCCGTCGTGGGCCTGGTGCGGCGGGTGGTGCGGGACCCGGCCCAGTCCGAGGAGGTCGCCCAGGAGGTCCTCATCGACGTGTGGCGTTCGGCCGCCCGCTTCGATGCCGGACGGGGCAGCGCACTGGCCTGGATCATGACGCTCGCCCACCGGCGCGCGGTGGACCGCGTCCGCTCCGCGCAGGCGGCCGCCGACCGCGAGCACCGCGCCGGCCTCGGGGAGTACACCGCCCCCTTCGACGAGGTCAGCGAACAGGTCGAGCGGCGCCTGGAACGCGAGCAGGTCCGCCGCTGCCTGGAACAACTCACCGACCTCCAGCGGGAATCGGTGACCCTCGCCTACTACCGGGGCTACACCTACCGGGAGACCGCCGACGTGCTCGGCGCCGCCCTCGGCACGGTCAAGACCAGGCTCCGCGACGGCCTCATCCGACTCCGCGACTGCCTGGGGGTGACCGCATGAGCACCGTCGACCTGCACACGCTGACCGGCGCCTACGCGCTCGGGGCGCTCTCCGGGCCCGAGGCCGGCGAGTTCGCCCGGCACCTGGCCCAGTGCCCGGCGTGCGCACAGGAGGTCAGGGAGCTCAAGGAGACCGCGGCCCGGCTCGCGCTGGCGGTCGCCGAGGTGCCGCCGGCCGGGCTGCGGGAGCGGGTGATGACGGCGCTGCCCGAGGTCCGGCAGCTGCCCCCGATACAGCCGGCGACCCCGGTGATCCCGTTGACCCGCCGGCTGCGGCGGCGGCTGCCCCACCTCGTCGCGGCCGCGTGCCTGGTCCTCGCCGCGGTCGCCGGGGGGCTGGCCGTCGACGCCCGGCACCAGGCCGATCAGGAGCGGGCGCGCACCGCCCGGGCCGAGGCCCAGGCCAGTGTCCTCAACGCGCTGATGGCGGCCCCGGACGCGACCTTCCACACCGCCGCGCTCAAGGGCGGCGGCAGCGCCACCGTGGTCGCCTCCAAGACGATCGGCCGCGCCGCGTTCGTCTACCACCAACTGCCCGAGCTGCCCGGCGGCAAGGTCTACCAGCTCTGGTACAGCCGCAGCGGCTCGATGGTGCCCGCCGGACTGGTCCAGACCGGCCGCGCCTCGGGTGCGCTGCTGCTGACCGGTGGCGTGGGCGGCGCGGACGGCGTCGGGGTGACCACCGAACCGCCAGGCGGCTCGGCCCGCCCGACGAGCGCCCCGCTGGGCCTGCTCGGCGTCTAGGGCGCTCGCCGGCCCGATGCCCCGCCCCCGGTGGGGCCGCTCCGCTGCGAGCGGCCCCACCGCGCCGGCCGGCCCGCCACCGCCCGGACCGGATTTCAGACTTCCGCGACCCGCGCGCCAATCCGTGGATCCGACTGCTCCGAATGCCTGGTGAGGACGGCTTCGCGTCCGCGACGGCCGACGAGGAAGGGGCACGGGTGCATCACCGGGAAATCGCTGTGGTGGGCAGTGGCGTGGCGGGGCTGACCGCCGCCCACGTGCTGCAACGGGGTGGCTGCGAGGTGACGCTGTACGAGGCGGACGACCGCCTCGGCGGTCACGCGCACACCCACGACACGGCCGACGTCGACGGTCGGCCGGTCCGCGTCGACACCGGCTTCATCGTGCACAACGCACGCACCTATCCGCTGCTGCTGCGCCTGTTCGCCGAACTGGGGGTGACCACCCAGGACGCGGAGATGAGCATGTCGGTGCGGTGCGAGGGATGCGGGCTGGAGTACGCCGGGGCGCGCGGCCCGGTCGGGCTGTTCGCCCGCCCGGGCAACGTCCTGCGCGGCCGCTACCTGCGGATGCTGAGCGAAGTGCGGGCCTTCCACCGGGCGGCGCGCGCCACGTTGGCCGGCGACCGCGGTGACGACCCGCGGACCCTGGGCGCGTTCCTGGCCGAGGGCGGCTTCTCGCGGTACTTCGTCGCGCACTTCGTCATCCCGCTGGTCTCCGCCGTGTGGTCGTGCGCGCCGGAGACGGCCATGCAGTACCCGGCCGGGTACCTCTTCCGGTTCCTCGACCACCACGGGATGCTGTCGGTCGGCGGCTCGCCGCAGTGGAAGACGGTCAGCGGCGGCTCCGCGCAGTACGTCGACCGGATCGCCAAGCAGCTCCACCGCGTGCACACCGGCACACCGGTCCGGGCGGTGCACCGGTCGGGGCGGGGCGCGCGGGTGGTGACGGAGGACGGCACCGAACGGGCCGTCGACGCGGTGGTGATCGCCGTCCACCCCGACCAGGCGCTGCGGCTGCTGGCCGAGCCGACCGAGGACGAACGCCGGGTGCTGGGGGCGTTCGCCTACGCGCGCAACGTCACCGTGTTGCACAGCGACCCCGGGGTGCTGCCCCGGGCCCGCGGAGCGCGCGCCTCGTGGAACTACCTGCTGCCGTCCTGCCGCGCATCGGTGGACACCGTCCAGGTCAGCTACGACATGAACCGGCTGCAACGGCTCGCCGCACGCCGGGACTTCCTGGTCACCCTCAACGCCACCGACCGCATCGACGCGGACCGCGTCCTGGCGCGCATGGTGTACGAACACCCCGTCTACACCCGCGAATCGGTGGCCGCGCAGCAGGACCTGCCGCTGCTGAACACCGCCGTGACCGCCTACGCCGGCGCCTACCACGGTTGGGGCTTCCACGAGGACGGCTGCCGGTCCGGGGTGTCGGCCGCGGCCGCGCTGGGGGTGCGCTGGTGACCGCCGACGGCCGCCGCCGCGCCCCCGCCGCCGAAATCCGCACGCCGGCGCTGTACGAGTGCGCGGTCGGCCACACCCGCACCGCCCCCGTGTCGTACTCCCTGCGGCACCGCACCTACCTGTGGCTGCTCGACATCGACCACCCGCCGCGGCTGCCGCGGCTGCTGCGCCCACTGGCCCGTTTCGAGGCCCGTGACCACTTCGCCGGCACCGCCGGGACGCTGCGCGCCGGACTGGAGCGCCTGCTGGCCGCCCACGACGTCCACCTGGACGGCGGGCGGGTGGTGATGCTCGCCCACGCCCGCGTCCTGGGACACGTCTTCAACCCGCTGACCTTGTACTGGTGCCACGACGCCGGCGGCACACCGGTCTGCGTGGTGGCCGAGGTCCACAACACCTACGGCGAGCGCCACTGCTACGTCCTGCGCACCGACGAGGAGGGACGGGCGCGGACGCCCAAGGAGTTCTACGTCTCGCCGTTCTTCCCCGTCGACGGCTCCTACCGGATGCGGCTGCCCGAACCGGGCGACCGCCTCGACGTGACCGTCCAACTGCGCCGCGGCGACACCCGGCCGCTGACCGCGACGGTCCGCGGCGTCCGCCGCCCGGCCACCCCCGCGGCGCTGCTGCGGGCCGCCCTCCGGCACCCGTGGTCGACGGCCGCCGTCAGCGCGGGGATCCGGCGCCACGGCATCGCCCTGTTCCTGCGCGGTCTGCCGGTCCACGCCCGCCCGCGCCACCGATCCCAGGAAGGCATGACGTGAACACCCCTGCCACCGGCCCCCGCCACCGGCCCCTCGACCACGTGCCACGCCCCGCCACGGCGGTGCGGGCCGCCGGGAAGGACTCCGCGCGGTGGCCCGACGTCTTCTGCCCGCCACCGGCGTCGGCGGCCCGCACCGCCGTGGCCGGTCTCGTCGTCCGACGGGCCCTCGCCGCGCTTCCGCTGCGGGTCCGGTGGGAAGACGGGCCGGTCACCGGGCGGGAGGGGCCGCTGCTGCGCATACACGCGCCGCGAGCCTTCCTCGGCCGGCTGGGGCGGGACGGACTGATCGGGTTCGGCGAGTCCTACATGGCCGGGGAGTGGGACGCCGACGACCTGGTCGGCGTGCTGACGGTGCTCGCCTCGCACGTCACCGAGCTGGTGCCGAAGCCCGCCCAGCGGCTGCGCGGCGTCTGGGCCCGCCGCCACCCCACCGCCCAGCGCAACACCCTGACCGGCGCCCGGGAGAACATCCACCGCCACTACGACCTGTCCAACGACCTGTTCGCGGCCTTCCTCGACGACACCATGAGCTATTCCTCCGCGGTCTTCGACGGGTTCCCCGGTGACCGGGAGGGGCTGGCCGCCGCGCAGCACCGCAAGATCGACCGGCTCCTGGACCTGGCC
>LIQL01000477.1:17238-17770 GCA_001418405.1 Streptomyces diastatochromogenes
GATGCGCGGACCGGGTGACGGTGGAACTCTGCGACTACCGGCACGCCACCGGTTCCCACGACGCCGTGGTGAGCGTGGAGATGATCGAGGCCGTCGGCGAGGAGTACTGGCCCGTCTACTTCGCCACCCTGGCGCGGCTGCTGGCCCCCGGCGGCCGGATCGCACTCCAGGCCATCACCATGCCGCACCGGCGGATGCTCACCACCCGGCGCACCCACACCTGGATCCACAAGTACGTGTTCCCCGGCGGCATCATCCCCTCCACCGAGGCGATCGCCCAGCACGCCGGCGCCGCGGGGCTGCGGGTCGCGACCGACGACGGCTTCGGCGCGCACTACGCCGAAACCCTGCGCCTGTGGCGCGAACGCTTCACCGCGCGCGCCCCGCAGGTGGCCGCGCTGGGCTTCGACGCGACCTTCCGCCGGATGTGGGAGTTCTACCTCGCCTACTCCGAAGCCGGATTCCGCGCCCGCTACCTCGACGTCCGCCAGTTCACCCTGACCGCCGCCCACCCCGCCGCACCCCACGGAGG
>LIQL01000478.1 GCA_001418405.1 Streptomyces diastatochromogenes
GTCGGGGCGTGCTCGGGGTGTGGCCCGGTGGGGGCTAGTTGCCGGTGCCGGTGGCCAGTTCGCGGCTGCGGTCGCGGGCGGCTTCCAGGGCGGCGATCAGGGCGGCGCGGACGCCGTGGTTCTCCAGTTCCCGGATGGCGTTGATGGTGGTGCCCGCGGGGGAGGTGACGTTCTCGCGCAGCTTGACGGGGTGTTCGCCGCTGTCGCGCAGCATCACCGCGGCGCCGATGGCGGCCTGGACGATCAGGTCGTGGGCCTTGTCGCGGGGCAGCCCGAGCAGGATGCCGGCGTCGGTCATCGCCTCGACGAGGAAGTAGAAGTAGGCCGGGCCGGAGCCGGAGAGGGCGGTGGCGGCGTCCTGTTGGGACTCAGGGACGCGCAGGGTCTTGCCGACCGTGGAGAAGATCTCCTCGGCGAGGGTGAGGTGCGCGGCGGTGGCGTGGGTGCCGGCGGAGATGACGGACATCGCCTCGTCGACCAGGGCCGGGGTGTTCGTCATGACCCGGACGACCGGGGTGCCGGCGGTCAGCCGTTCCTCGAAGAAGGCGGTCGGGATGCCTGCGGCACCGCTGATGACCAGGCGGTCGGCGGGGACGTGCGGCGCCAGCTCGGTGAGCAGGGTGCCCATGTCCTGGGGCTTGACCGTGAGGATCAGGGTGTCGGCGGCCTTGGCGGCCTCGGCGTTGCTGACCGCTTCGACGCCGTAACGGGTGCGGAGCTGTTCGGCGCGCTCCGGACGGCGGGCGGTCACCAGCAGGTCGGAGGGCGCCCAACCGCCGCGGATCATGCCGCTGAGCAGGGCCTCGCCGATTTTTCCGGTGCCGAGTACGGCGACCTTCTGGGTCATGCGTTCACCTCGCCGGTGGTGCCTGGTCGGTTCGGGGCCATCCTCGCACCGCCGGGCGGCGGCGTGTCGGGGTGTCCACGGAGCGGTCAGCCGGCGCGGGCGCGGCGCCCGGTGCGGTCGTAGCCGGAAGTGGTGGGTCGGTGCGACGGAAATGCCCGTATGGTCGGGGAACTTGTGTTCGTCGTCCGTCCCCGGCCCGAGGAGTGCCGTGCCACGCCGTCCTCTGCGCAGATGCGGTGCCGTCGCCGCGCTGTCCGTCGCCCTGCTGCTGTCCTCCTGCACGTCCGGCGGCACTGCGGTCAAAGGGGCCGCGGGCGGCGGCGGGCTGGCCGACCCGCTCTTCCCGGCACTGGGCAACGGCGGCTACCGCGTCAGCCACTACGGGCTCGACCTCGACTACGACGTGGCCGAGCGGCACCTGGACGGCAGCGCCGCGATCACCGCGAAGGCCGGCGCCGCCCTGCGGTCCTTCCAGCTCGACCTCCAGGGGATGACGGTGACCGACGTCCGGGTGGACGGCCGGGCCGCGGAGTTCAGCCGCAAGGGACACAAGCTGGTGGTCCGGCCGGCCGCCGCCATAGGCAAGGGCGAAACGTTCCGGACGACCGTCAGCTACCGCGGCACTCCGCAGGAGATGCGGGACGCGGACGGGGCGGTGGAGGGCTGGGTCAAGACCGCCGACGGCGCGTTCGTCGCCGGGGAGCCGGCCGGGTCGATGACGTGGTTCCCCGGCAACAACCACCCCAGCGACAAGGCCGCCTACGACTTCCGGATCACCGTGCCGGAGCGCTACACCGCGGTCGCCAACGGGCAGCTGCGGTCCAAGCGGACCACTGGCGGGCGCACCACCTACGAGTGGCACAGCGCGGAGCCGATGGCCAGCTACCTCGCCACCGCGACGATCGGGACGTTCGACGTCCAGGAGTCCCGCACGCCGCAGGGGCTGCCGATCTACGTCGCGGTGGACCCGAAGGAGGCCGCGGCCAGCCGGAAGCCGTTGTCCCGATTGCCGGAGATCCTGGCGTGGGCGGCGGAGCTGTTCGGGCCGTACCCGTTCGCGTCGGCGGGCGCGATCGTGGACCACACCCCGGACCGGGTGGACTGGGGCGCGTTGGAGACCCAGACCAAACCGGTGTACGCCGGGGCGCCGGACACCGCGACGGTGGTGCACGAGACCGCCCACCAGTGGTTCGGCGACTCGGTGACGCCGAAGACCTGGCGGGACACCTGGCTCAACGAGGGCTTCGCGACCTACGCCGAATGGCTGTGGGAGGAGCACGAGGGCGGCCGGTCCCCGCAGGAGCAGTTCGACGCGCTCTACGACGGCGACGAGGACCACGAGCGCTGGGACTTCCCGCCGGGCGAGCCGGAGAGCGCGGCGGACGTGACCGCGACGCCGGTCTACGAGCGCGGCGCGATGGTGCTCCAGCAGCTGCGCAACGCGGTCGGGGACGAGACGTTCTTCTCGATCCTCAAGGAGTGGCCCGCGAAGTACCGGCACGCCAACGCCGACACCGAGGACTTCATCGCCTTCTGTCAGGACCGCACCGACGAGGACCTCACCGACCTGTTCGACGACTGGCTCTTCGGCGAGGGGCAGCCGGACTGGGAGTACGACGCGGCCTGAGCCCGGCGGCGGTCACAGGTCCCCGAAGTCCAGGTGCCGGAGCTTGTCCGGGTTGACGACCGCATGCACCTCGGTGATCAGCCCGTCGTGCACCGTGAAGGCGAAGACGCCGGCCGGGTACTCCTCCGACGCGTCGGCGAAGACCATTCCCGGGGCGCCGTTGACGTCCCGGACCGCCAGCCGCATGGTCGCCGTGTCGAAGCGGGTGAGCAGGCCCCGGACGTAGCGGCTGACCTTGTCGCGGCCGAGCACCGGGCGGCGGGCCGCGGAGACCTTGCCGCCGCCGTCCGAACGCCACACCACCTCCGGGTCGAGGACGGCCAGCAGCCCCTCGAAGTCCCCGCCGGCGACGGCCGTCAGGAACGCCTCCACGGTGCGCCGGTGCTCGCCCCGGTCGACGGTGCGCCGCGGCGCCTCGGCCCGGACCCGGCGGCGGGCGCGCGAGGCGAGCTGCCGCACCGATTCCGGGGTGCGGCCGACCGCCTCGGCGATCTCCGGGAACGGCACGGCGAAGACGTCGTAGAGGACCAACGCGGTGCGTTCGGCCGGGGTGAGCCGCTCCAGGACGGTGAGCAGCGCCATGCCGACCGACTCGTCCAGGGTCACCCGGTCCTCGGGGCCTTCGAGGAGGGCGGTGCGGCCGGCGCCGGGCGCACCGTCGAGCACCGGCTCCGGCAGCCACGGCCCCACGTACGTCTCGCGGCGCGCCCGGGCCGACCCCAGCAGGTCGTAGCAGATCCGGCTCACCACGGTGGTGAGGAAGGCGCGCGGGTTCTGAACCGGCGGTTCGTCGGGGAGCAACTGCCAGCGCAGCCAGGTCTCCTGCACCGCGTCATCGGCGTCGCTGACCGTCCCCGTGATCCGGTACGCCACGCCCCACAGTCGCCCCCGCACCTCTTCGAACTGGGCCAGCCGACCGGACCGGACCGGCGCGTCGGCCGGTCCGTCTCCCCGTTCCGTCATCGCGTGCTCCCGCCTCCCTGGTCCCGGGCCGCGGCGCGTTCGCCGGCGGCCGCCGGGACGGGGACGACGCTACGCGGCGGAGGGTGCCGGGTCGAGGTGCGCCGGTGCCGGCGGCTCAGGGGGCCGGGCGCCGGGTGACCGTGAGGGCGAGGGCGTACGCCTCCTCGACCAGGCCGTCGGGGAAGACGTCCAGGAGGGCGGCCCGTTCGTCCGCGAGGACGGGGGCGGCGGCCGCCGGGCCGAGCGCCGCGAAGTACGAGCGGCTGCCGAGCATCGCCAGATGGGTGGCGAGCGGGACGGTGCGGGTCCAGTGCAGCACCCGGGACCGCGGGTGCAGCCCCCGTCCCAGGCCGCGGATCAGGTCGGCGGCGTCCGCCGCGACGTCGTGGGCGTGGTAGCCGGGCAGGCGGCGGGCGATCCGGGCCTCCTGGGCGGCGACCCACGGGGCGTCCGGGTCGGGCACGTTCCACCAGAGCGCCAAAGCGCCGCCCGGCCGCAGCACCCTCAGGGCTTCCGGGACCGAGCGGGCCGGGTCGGTCCAGTGCCATGCCTGTGCGTAGCTGACCAGGTCGAAGGCGGCCCGCTCGGCGAACGGCAGGGCGTCGCCGACGGCCCGGACGAGCGGGACGCCGGGGTGTGCGGTGCGGAGCGCGGCGGCCATCTGGGCGCCCGGCTCGACGGCCGTGACCCGCGCGCCGCGGGCGCGCAGCAGTGCACTGGCGATGCCGGTGCCGGCGCCGACGTCCAGCACCCGGGCCCCGGCCAGCGGCCGCCCGGCCAGTTCCTCGACCGCGTCGAAGAGCGCCGGCGGGTAGCCCGGCCGGGCTGCCGCGTACTGGGTGGCGACCGCGTCGAAGGCCCGGGCGAGGGTCGCGTGGTCGGGGGGCCGCGGCGGCTCGGGG
>LIQL01000479.1 GCA_001418405.1 Streptomyces diastatochromogenes
ACCCTCCCCCACCATCCCGGCCGGCCCCAACGCCCCGTCCGGCCTGGTCGTCGGCAAACCCGTGCTCGCGGACACCGACGTCCGCTGGTGCCAGCGGGTCACCATCGACTTCCTCAACACCGGCCAACACCCGGTCACCGCGGGCACCGTCACCTTCGGCAGCCACGTCATCGGCGCCCTCGGCATCGACTGGGCCACCCTCGACTCCACCCGCGACCTCCCGCTCCCCCTGTCCCCCGGAAAACCGGCGACCGGCACCTGGCGGGTCTGCGTGGACGCCTGGCGCGTACCGCTCGGCATGCACCTGAACACCAAGGACGTCACGTTCAAGTGGAAGTGAGCGGACGGCGGTTCAAGACAGACGACGGCCGGCCGGCCACCGTTACGCGCGCACGTCGTATTCGAGGACGTACGCGGCCGAGTCCAGGACCATCTCGTTGACCTCCACCGCGCGCCCGCCGTCCGCGAAGGCGGTGCGGACGATGACGATCACCGGCGTGCCCGCACCGAGCCGCAGCCGGTCCACCTCTCCCTCGGACGGCATCCGGCTGCGGACCTCCTCCCGGAAGTGCACGGGCGCGCTGCCCAGTTCGGCCAGGCGCGCGTAAATTCCGCCGGGTCCGGTGTCCTCGTCGACGACCGCGGAACCGGCCACCAACGCGGCGGGCAGGAAGCTCGTGGCCCACAGCACCGGCTTGCCGTCGAGGACGAACCGACGCCGGCGCACGCACACCGGCTCCCCGATGCCATGCCGAGCACGTGCGCGACGGCCGCGGGCGCCGCCTCCTCCGTGACGGCGACCTGGTCGACGACCAGCTCCCGCGCCCCGACGTCAACCGACCAGACGGACCGCCCCGCTCCCCACCCCTCCCGCGCGAGCCGCTGGACGCCTCGGCGGCGCAGCAATGGCGGGGCATCCCGGAGGGCGGCGTCGACCTCGTCCCACCCCTCGGCGCGGTCTCGGTACTGCGGCTGCGGCTGACCCTGCTCCTCGGTGTTCATGCGCCCTCCTCGCGGGACTGGAGACCTCGTCGGCGGAATTCGTACCCGAATGGCGATGAGTCCGGCACCGCGCGGCGGTCGATACAGAGGACGGCCCCCGGGCCGCCGATCCAACGATCACCGTCAGCCGGCCGTCCGGCCCGTCACCAGGAGCGCGTCATGCCGAAGATCACCCCCAACCTCTGGTTCGACACCCAGGGCATGGAGGCCGCCGAGTTCTACTGCTCGGTCTTCCCGAACTCGAAGATCAAGAACGTCACGCACTACACGGAGGGCAGCCCGGGCACGCCCGGCACGGTGCTGACCGTCGAGTTCGAACTGGACGGCCGGGAGTTCATCGCGCTCAACGGCGGGCCGCAGTTCACCTTCGACGAGGCCATCTCCTTCGTCGTCACCTGCGCCGACCAGGAGGAGATCGACCACTACTGGGCCAAGCTCTCCGAGGGCGGCGAGGAGGGCCCCTGCGGCTGGCTGAAGGACAAGTACGGGCTGTCCTGGCAGGTCACCCCGGACGGGATGGCCGACATCCTGAACGACCCCGACCGGGCCCGTGCGGCCCGCGCGATGCAGGCCGTGATGGGCATGAAGAAGCTCGACATCGCGGCCATCAGGGCGGCGGCCGACGGGAAGGGGTGAGCCGCCTGGCAGCTACACGGCAACGGCCCCCGGCTGACGAATTCCAGGGGCTCTCCACCTCGCGGGTGAGCCGGACCTACTTCTCCACCCACACGTGCTGCCCGTCGTCATCGACGGTCAGACCGAGGCGGCCGAGGCCGGGGCGGCCCTGCCCCTGCCACCAGCCGTAAGCGGCCTCGACCTCGTCCCAGAGCCGCCGGTCACCGTGCTGGTAGACCGTGGATTCCGGCCTATCCTCCCGAAACAGTACGCACGCCCAGGAGCGGTCACCGGCCAAGCTACAGAGCCACACGGGCCGTTGGCCCTCCTGCGGCTCCTCGAGGATGACAGTGCAGTCGGGGACGAGCAGGCCGAGGACAAACCGGCTGATGTCCCATTCACCGGCGATCGTCTCGTCCCACGTGAGTGTCGTGGCGCCGCGCTCCGCCTTGTCCCGGGACTCGGCGGTCACGTAATCCGCGTACTCAGGCACTTCACGACGCTGGGCCCGAAGACTCATGAACTGGACCAGGTCCTTGAACGTCCCGCTGGCGCTCCGGCCGTCCGCCGCGACCGTGAGCGCGACCGTGGCTTCCGTGGACGTGAAGCGGGTGCCCCACGGCACCACGATCACGCCGCCAGGGCGACACTGCTCCCGCCAGGCGCGAGGGAAGGTGTGCACCCCGCAGGTGGCGATGATCCTGTCGTACGGCGCGCGGGGCGGGTACCCCTGGAAGCCGTCGCCGCGGACGACCGTGACCGCCCCCATCCCCTGTCGTTGCAGGGCGCCTCGGGCCGCTTCGGCCACGGAGGTGTCTACCTCCACCGTGGTCACGTTCCCGGCACCGAGGCGGGATGCGAGGAGAGCGGCGTTCCAGCCCGTCCCGGTGCCGATCTCCAGCACCCGTTGCCCGGAACGCACGGTGAGGTCGCGCAGCATCGCGGCAACGACGGGTGGCGCCGACGCCGACGACGACGCCACCCGGCCCCTACCCGGACCTTCGTGCCCCCCGTCGTCCCACTGCGTCACCAGGGGATGGACGGAATCGGCCGCCTCGCGCCATCGCTGCGGATCGCGCCCCCGGTTGACGGCTTCGACTTCTCCAGTCGCCACATGGTGTTGCCAGACGGCATCGGGCAGGAACCCGGCTCGGGGCAGGCCCTCGAACACGGGCTCCCATTCGGCGGTCAGCACTCCGTCCGCCACCAGCCGCGCAACCATTCCCCGCCACCGCCCGCTCACTTGCCGTGTTTCCCGCCGCCCTTGGGCGCGCCGCCGTCGGTCTGCGGCGGTTCCTTGGGCGGGGTCCACGGCTGCCCGGGAAGTTTGTCGGGCCTGCCGCCGTCATCAAGCTTGTCGCGCTTTCCTATGGTCTCTCCCGTTTTCGCACCTACGAGACGACGCACGCTAGTAGGCGACGGATGGCGGAGGGAAGCCGGCACTGACGAAGCGCCCAGTGCCGCTTGCACTTCGCGGACGCCGACACGTCAACCTGCCCATCCACAAAGGGCGGTTCACTGCCGCGATCGACAGTTGGACTTCAGAAGGCGACGAACTCGCCATGCCTAACGGCAGATACGAAGGACGCCCAGCCGTCTGCCGGGAAGACCAGGGTCGGCCCCTGCGGCACCTTGCTGTCGCGGACCGGGATCACCTCGGCCGACGCGAAGCTCGGGGAGATCTCAACGCACTGGCCTCCGTCAGAGCCACTGTACGAGGACTTGCCCCAGTCGGCGGAGACGTCGTCCGCGACCTCGACGCAGTTTTCCATTCCATTGCTGTAACTGGACTTGCGCCACCGGACGCTGCCCATACTTCCGCTTCTCGTCACCGGTACTCCTCCAGGTACTTTCCAACAAGGTTTAATGAGTCTGGTTCAGAAAGCGCCAAGCGGCGGACCGAATCGAATTGTTGGGTCAGTTGAACGACTCGTCGCGTCGACTCCACCAGCTCGCCCGATCCGAACGATTCAACGTAGGCGATGGTCGCCCCATTAGCCTTGGTGATCAGCGTCAGGCTACCTCCGAGCATCCAGTACTCGCCACGGTCGAAGGGCATCACCTGAAGGGTGACATGCGGAGCTTCGACAACTTTCAAGATATGCACCAACTGGTCAGCCATTAACTGCTGACTCCCCATTGGTCGCCTTAGCGCCGCTTCGTCCATGATTGCCCAGTACGGCGGGGGATCCTGCCTGTCGAAGACACGCTTGCGCCCGAGCCGGGCCCCCACCGCCTCGGCGATATCGCCAACCGGCGCCTTCGGACGCTCAGTTCGGATAAACGCTTCGGCATAGGCTTCCGTCTGCAGGAGCGCCGGGATGGTGCTGCTCGTGAAGACCTGAATACGTTCCGCCTTCGATTCCTGCTCGGCAGCTCTCCGGACATACGCTTGAGTCGCCCCAGCCCTGATGACTTCAAGGATGTCAGCCAGCGTTCCCCCCGTCGCGAACAACTCATCGAGTGCGCACACCATTTTCTCCGACGGGAGTTGTTCGCCTCGCTCAACCCGGCCCACATACGCATGGTCGAAAGTGGTCTGGTCCTTGAGGTCGCGCAGAGACCAGCCCCTGCGCTCGCGCTGACGTTTCAGCTCGTTTCCCAAGACTTTCGGCAACGTGAGCCGTTCGTCGTCTTCGCGTTCAGCCATCGATGAAGCCCCTCGTCGAACGCACAGGCGTGGACAACCGACAGTTGACCACGCATCACACCTAGTGAGCGTATGCCTCGGGGGTCCATGGTGATAGCCCGCTCCCCGCCAGCCCTCGGACTGGCGTGCGGAGTTGGGCTTTCCCATACAGCCACACACAAGACCCCCGCGACCGTTGGTGGACGGCCCGGGGGCGTGGCCCTCAACCCTCAGGAGGTTGACGACAGTGCCGCACACTATCCGAACGATCTTCGAAATTCTGCTGTGCCTGTTACTGCCCGCCCACGGCTGTCACCGGGCGGCCGGCGCGCGGCCCACCGCACGGCACGAACGCCGCGTGCAGCGCGGTCGGCGGCGGGAGTTGTGGCTGGCGGTGCACGGTGTCGACGTCGGGCCGCGTCGGCTGCACGGGGTGGAGGTGGCGGCGCGGTGAACGCCATCGACGGCGCGCGGCTGTTGCCGTGGACCAGTTGGGACGGGAAGCCCTGCTATCTCCTGCGCGGCAACGGGATCGGGTACGTCTCCCGGCTCGCCGACCGGGTCGAGGCGGAGCAGATGACCTCGGCGGCCGAACTCGTCGAGGATTCCGGCCGGGTGCTCGCCGAGCGTGCGTGGACGCCCGGTGAAATCCACCTGTTGGCGGTGGAGTTGAACGCCCACCTCGCCAATGTGTTGCGGGTGTCGGAGAGTCGGGGTGCCCGTCTGCTGGTCCTGGAGGGCGACCTCGACGGGGACGACGAGGATGACGAGGACGGCGGAGGGTTCGAGGCTCCGCCCGTCGCGTAGGTCCGCCCGTCGCGTGGCGCAGAGCGGGCGGGGCGTTGAGGGGCGTAGGGCTGGGCCGCCCCTCGCCCCAGCCGCAACTTCCCCCGACCGGGAAGGCACTGAGCCGGGACGGCCCCCGTCCCGTCCGTACTCACGGACTCACGGACTCAGCGCATGGCCCGGTCCGTCCTGCGGGGAGCGTCCCGGGCGCTCCCCTGAAGGGTGCCGCGGCGGGTCCGCCTGTGTGGTGAGGGAAGACGGTCCCGCCCGGTGGGCACGAACGCCGGGCGGGGCCGTTCGACGGTGGGGTGCCCGGCGGTCCGTCGGGCCTCGGGGCCGGGGCGGCGGGTGAACTCCCGCCGCCCGTGGGGTCGTCAGGCCAGCGCCAGCCAGGCCGCGCCGGCCACCACCACGAGGGCGACGATGACGCCGACGATCAGGCCGACGCGCGGGCCGGCGGACGCCTGCTGGGGTACGGGAGCGCGGCGGCCGCCCTGGGGGGCACCGCCCTGCGGGGTGCCGTCGTCGTCCACGAAGGCTTTGAACATCTGCGTGCTGCCCGCCGGGTCGTAGTTGCCCTCGGCCTGGTTCTGCGGGTTGGTCGCCATGGAGAAGGACCCTAGCGAACCCCGGGCGCGGGGGCACCCTTGGGGCGCGTATCCTCCGCGTGCACGCGCGGGCGCGGCGGACAGGGGTGCCGTGACCTCGCCTACGGAGCGCCTATCGCCTGGTCACGGAGCGCAGGCGGGGCGTCTACGCGGGGCTGCGTGACGCGTACATGGCGTGAGCGCCCGGGGTGGACACGGAGGACGGGGCCGCACAAAGGCCGCGCGACCGTCGGACCGACCTGCCCCTACCGCATTGACCAGCATCTTTACGCGCCAAAACGGATTTCTTGGGTTTTACATGGGCCAGGCTTTGCCCTTTCCATGCCCTTCTGGCCGCCAAATCGTTTGCCTTCAGCAACCAACTTTGCCTATGGTTGCCCCAAGCAACAAAACAACCGCGTAGGTTGCGCAGGTGAAGAGGCATGGAGGAGCCGGTGGCCGCTCACAGTCAGTACGAAGAGCTGGCCCGGCAACTCAGTGCCATCGGGGCCGTCAAGCGGGAGATGGGGCGGATCCTGCCCCAGGACTGCCCGCCGGCGTCGGCCGGAGTGCTCACGCTCCTCGACCGGCACGGCGAGATGCGGATGAGCCAGCTGGCCGAGCTGCTCGCGATCGACATGTCGGTGACCAGCCGGCACGTCGCGCACATCGCTGAGCGCGGCTGGATCGAGCGCGAGCCCGATCCGGCGGACAAGCGGTCGCGGCTGCTGCGGCTGACCCCGAAGGGCAGGGAGCTCCTGGCGGAGCTCGCCGAGCGCTACACACAGACGCTCGCCCGGTACTTGGACGACTGGACCGACACCGACGTCGGACACCTCATCGAGCTGCTCGCCAGGCTCCGCACGAGCTTCGGCGACTGCCGCACCCGGGCACATCACGACTCCCCCTCCCCCACCCGCACCCCCGCAGCCGGATGAGCAGCGAAGCAAAGGAAGTAAGGAACTACATGGCTACGACCTCACCAGCAGGTGTGCGGGGCGGGCATGCCAAGCATGGGGGCGGCCACGGCGGCTCCCACGACGGCCCCATGACACACCGTCAGATCATGGAGGCGCTGTCCGGGCTGCTGCTCGGCATGTTCGTCGCCATCCTGTCGTCGACGATCGTCTCCAACGCGCTGCCGCACATCATTCACGACCTGCACGGCGGGCAGAGCGCGTACACCTGGGTCGTGACCGCGGCGCTGCTGGCGATGACCGCGACCACGCCGCTGTGGGGCAAGCTCTCCGACCTGTTCAGCAAGAAGGCGCTCGTCCAGATCGCGCTGATCATCTACGTCAGCGGTTCGGTCATCGCGGGCCTGTCGCAGAACACCGGGATGCTGATCGCCTGCCGTGTGGTGCAGGGCATCGGTGTCGGTGGCCTGTCGGCGCTGGCGCAGATCGTCATGGCCGCGATGATCTCCCCGCGTGAGCGCGGTCGGTACAGCGGCTACCTGGGCGCGACCTTCGCCGTCGCGACCGTCGGCGGACCGCTGCTCGGCGGCGTCATCACCGACACCAGCTGGCTCGGCTGGCGCTGGTGCTTCTACGTCGGCGTGCCGTTCGCGATCATCGCGCTGATCGTGCTGCAGAAGACCCTGAAGCTCCCGGTCATCAAGCGCGAGGGTGTCAAGGTCGACTGGCTCGGCTCGTTCTTCATCGCCGCCGCGGTCACCCTGCTGCTGGTGTGGGTCACCCTGGCCGGCACGAACTACGACTGGATCTCCTGGCAGACCTTCGCCATGGTCGGCGGTGCGATCGTGCTCGCGGTGATCTTCGTGATCGTCGAGTCCAAGGTCGAACAGCCGCTGATCCCGCTGCGGTTGTTCCGCAACAAGACGATCACCCTGGCGACCATCGCCTCGCTGTGCGTCGGCGTCGGCATGTACAGCGGCACGGTCTTCTTCTCGCAGTACTTCCAGCTGGCCGAGGGCAAGACCCCGACGATGTCCGGCATCATGACCATCCCGATGGTCATGGGCCTGTTCCTCGCCTCGATGATCTCCGGCCAGATCATCACCCGCACCGGGCGCTGGAAGGTCTTCCTCGTCAGCGGTGGCGTGCTGCTCACCGCGGGCCTCGGCCTGCTGGGCACCCTGCGCACGGACACCCCGTACTGGCACGCGGCCATCTACATGGCGCTGATGGGCCTGGGCGTCGGCATGATGATGCAGAACCTGGTCCTGGCGACCCAGAACCAGGTCGCGCCCCAAGACATCGGATCCGCCAGCTCGCTGGTCACTTTCTTCCGTACCCTCGGTGGTGCGGTGGGCGTCTCGGCGCTCGGCGCAGTGCTCGCCAACCGCGTCACGCACTACGTGACCGACGGCCTGACCGCCCTCGGTCCCAAGGCCGCCGCGGCGGCGAGCCACGGCAGCACCGGCAGCACCGGCATTCCTGACCTGTCCTCGCTGCCCGCCCCGATCCGGTCGATCATGGAGGACGCGTACGGGCACGGCGTCGGTGACGTCTTCCTCTACGCGGCTCCGTTCGCCCTACTCGCCCTGCTCATCACCCTGTTCATCAAGGAGGTCGCCTTGCGCAGCAAGTCCGGTACGGAGCGCAGCCTCGCCCAGGACGGCGACAGCGACGCGTCCCAGACCCCCGCGGCCGCCGCGGCGCCGGCCCCGCTCGCCGCGTCCGCCCCGGCGTCCGCCGCCGCGGTCGAGGAGCGGGAGCCCGCCCTGGTGGGTGCCGCCCCCTCCATATCCGACGACGACGGCCTGCACACCCCGTCCTGGGCCAAGCCGGCCCAGGCGACCCAGCCCCTGGCCGCCTACGCCTCCGCCGGCGGCGGCGACGCCGCCCCGGTCGGCCCCGCGGTGCACGGCTTCGTCCGCAACGCCGAGGGCAGCCCGGTGCCCCGCTCCGCCGTCACGCTGATCTCGCTCAGCGGCCGGCAGCTGGGCCGCTCGGTCGCCCAGGCCAACGGCTCCTACGCGCTCCAGGCGCCCGGCGCCGGCTCCTACGTCCTGATCGCGGCGGCCGACGGCCACCAGCCGCAGGCGTCCACGGTCGTCATCGGCGACGCGCCGCACGCCTACGACATCCTGCTCAGCGGCACCAGCGGCCTGGTCGGCCTGGTCCGCAGCGCGGTGACCGGCGAGGCGGTGGGCGGCGCGATGGTCGTCGTCACCGACGTCCGCGGCGAGGTCCTCGCCACCGGCCTGACCCCCGCCGAGGGCACCTTCGCCTTCGCCGAACTCACCCCCGGCACCTACACCGTGGCGGTCAACGCGGCGAACTACCGGCCCACCGCCCAGCCCGTCGAGGTCGGCGGCCAGGGCACCACCCGGACCGAGGTCGAGCTGCTGTCCGGCGCCCGGGTGCAGGGCGTCGTGCGGGCCGGTGCGGACCGCACCCCGCTGGCCGATGCCCGGGTCACCCTGGTCGACGCGGCGGGCAACGTCGTGGCCACCTCCACCACCGGTGCGGACGGCGCCTACGCCTTCACCGACCTGGACGCCGGCGACTACACGGTCATCGCGAGCGGCTACCCGCCGGTCGCCTCCGGCCTGGCGATCAACGCCGGCGGGGTGGACGGCTACGACGTCCAGCTCGCCCACCCCGGGGACTGACCCCGGACCCGGGCCCCGCGACCGCGGCGGCCCGGGCGACACACCCCGGACCGGGGCGCGCGTTGAGCGGAGGCGCGCCCCGGACCGGACCCGGGGCTCCGGCGGCGGCGCTGCGCACAGGCAGGGGACGGCCTGCAGCGCCGCCGCCGGAGTCCGACCCCCACCGACCGGCCGGGGAACGGTACGCACCGGGGCCGGACCGGGACACCCGGGCCCGCAGGGCCCGACGGACCACACGCTCACACGGACACACGCACGGACAGGCACGGCACGCACCAGCACCACGCGGTACGCACCGGCACTGAACGGGAGAGGCACGCACATGACTTCGACGGGCGCGGGAGCTGCGGGAGTACGGGCGCAGGTCCGCACACGGGACGGCTGGGCGGTACAGCACGCCGTACTGACCGTCACCGACATGACGGGCGCGCAGGTGCTGCGGGCCTCCGCCGACGAGGAGGGCGTGGTGCGCAGCGCGGAGCCGCTGCCGGCCGGCCCCTACACGGTCATCGTCACCGCGGTCGGCTACGCACCGATCGCCTCCAGCGCGATCGTCACGGCCAGCGGCCGGATGGACGTCGGCAACGTCACCCTGGCCCGCCAGGGCGGCGTGGAGCTGCCGCCGCCGGGCCCCTGGACCATCGACCCGATGCACTCCACCGTGGCGGCGGTCGCCCAGCACCTGGGCATCTCCAGCGTGCACGGCCGCTTCACCGAGTTCAGCGGCCGGATCGACATCGCCGAGGACGTCGAGAAGTCCCGCGTGGAGGCGGTCATCAAGGCCGCGTCGATCGACACCGGCAACGGCATGCGCGACGGCCACCTGCGCAACGAGGACTTCCTCAACGTCGAGGTGTACCCGCAGATCACCTACCGCAGCACGGGCCTCGAACCGGCCGGCCCGGACCGCTGGACGGTGCACGGCGACCTCTCGCTGCACGGCGTGGTCCGCCCCGTGGACCTCGACCTCAGCTACCTCGGCACCGGCCCGGACCCGTGGGGCGGCGTCCGCGCCGCCTTCCGCGCCACCGCGGAACTGCGCCGCGAGGACTTCAAGATGAACTACAACCAGGTCGTGGCCGCCGGCATCGCCGCCATCGGCACCACCCTGAAGGTGGAACTGGACATCCAGGCCGTGCAGGGCGACAGCCTGCCCATGGCCTGAGCGGCGTCCGGACGCGGGTCCGTGCGCGTCCGCGCGAAGGGGCGGGCCCCGGCGAGTTCTCTCGCCGGGGCCCGCCCCTTC
>LIQL01000048.1 GCA_001418405.1 Streptomyces diastatochromogenes
CCGCCGCGCTTCCCGCGGCCCTCGGCCTTCCCCCGGCCCCCGCGTCCGGCCGCCCCGGCCGTCGGTCCGACGGCCCGCCGCGCGCTGTGGGCCGCCCCGGTGCTGGCCGGCGCGCTGGCGCTCGGCGGCTGTTCCCAAGGGGCCGATTCCCAGCCCCCAGGGGCCGCTCCGAGCTCCTCCAGCCCCGCCGCCCCCATCCCCACATGGGCGAAGGTGACCGGCCCGCCGCGGATCGTGCCGGCCGTCCGGGACTTCCGCCCGGCGGACGGGAACGGCTGGCGGCCGACCAAGGACGCCCGGGTCGTGGTACCGGCCGGGCAACAGAGCACCGTCGCCGATGAAGCGCAACTCATGGCCAAGGATCTCGGCGGGTTGGCGGTGGTCTGGGGAAAGCAGGACGTCCGGCCCGGTGACGTCGAGGTGAAGCTCGGCGGATCGGGCGGTGCCGGCCGCCCCGACAACGCCCCGCCCAACAGCACCGCCGACGAGTCCTACACCCTGACCGCCCGCGACGGCCGGCTCACCCTCGCCGCCCCCACCGACGCCGGGATCTTCAACGGCACCCGCACCGTCAAACAGGCCGTCCGCAACGCCGGCGGCCTGCCCGAGGGCACCATCGAGGACCGCCCGGACCGCCCCCAGCGCGGCATGCTGCTCGACAACGCCCGCAAGCCGTTCACCGCGGACTGGATCGAGGCCCGCATCCGGCAGCTCGCCGACCTCAAGCTCAACCAGCTCCAGCTGCACTTCTCCGACGACCAGGGCTTCCGCATCCAGAGCGACAGCCACCCGCAGATCGTCTCCGCCGACCACCTGACCAAGGACCAGGTCCGCCACCTCATCAAGGTCGGACAGAGCCTGCACGTCGCCCTCATCCCGGAGATCGACTCGCCCGGCCACCTCGGCGCGGTCCTCGCTCACTACCCCGACCTCCAGCTGCACAACGCCTCCGGCACGGTGCTGCGCGGCGCCATCGACATCTCCAAGCCGCAGGCCGGCGCGCTCATCGACTCGCTGCTGAAGGAGTTCGGGCAGCTCTTCCCCGGCCCCTACTGGCACCTGGGCGGCGACGAGTACCAGGCGCTGATGTCCCGCAACCCCGAGGCGTCGTACCCGCAGCTCGCCAAGGCCGCGCGGGACAAGTACGGCGCCGGCGCCACCATCAAGGACCTCGCGACCGGTTGGCTGAACGACCGGCAGAAGACCGTGCAGGCCGCCGGCAAGACCCGGATCGAGGCGTGGAACGACGGCTTCTTCGCCGGCGGCAAGGTGGCCGCCGACAAGAACCGCACGGTCGCCTACTGGACGGGCAAGGAGATCGGCGCCCGCGACCCCGCAGAGTTCCTGCGCGAGGGCCGCACCGTGCTCAACCTCAACGACGAGTTCCTCTACTACGTGCTCGGCGAGCCCAACGGCTTCACGTACCCGACGGGTGAGCGGATCTACCAGAGCTGGACCCCGCGGGTGCTGCGCCACACCGCGCCGGTGTCCGTGCCGGAGAGCCAGACCGGCGCCGACCGCATCCCGGGCGGGCGGTTCGGGGTCTGGTGCGACCACGCCGACGCGCAGACCGCGCAGCAGATCGCGGCCGGGATCAAGATGCCGCTCGCGGCGCTGGCGCAGAAGACCTGGGACCCGCGCACCCCCGCGCTGTCCTGGCCGGACTTCAAGGCGCTGGCGAACCGGATCTGACCGGTCGGGCGGAAGATCGCGAGAGACGGCCGAGGCCGCCACCCCCCACAGGAGAGGCCCCGGCCGTCGCTCACGCGGAGCCCCGCGAAGGGCTCCTAACCGATACAGCGCCAGCGGACCCGAAAGCGTCACACGGGGTACGGGCGGCGGCACGGCCAGTGGTCTGGACGCGGGCCGGGCGGGGCCCGTAACGTGCCGGAACGCGCCGGTTGGCGCACGGCCCGCGGCCGGCTCCGCGGCCCGAAGGACGTTTGGTTACTGGGGAGTTCGGATGAGTGCGAGGGCACGTCGTGCCGATGCGCCGCCCGTCCCAAGAGGTGGCCCGGGTGCCGGGCACCGGGTCTCACCCGTTACGGTCAGCAGGAACGGCCGGACGTCTGACGACCGGCGCAGCGGCTGACCGCACCGGCCGCGCGGCGCGCCCGGGCGGACCAGACGACCAACCAGCAGCGAAGAAACAGCGACAGCGCGAAGCGGCAAGGACCGGGCGGCGGACATTCAGCGTGCGACAGGATGGACCCGTGCGAGGGGACGACATTCAGCCGGACGACGGACGGCTGACGGTTGCCGTGCAGGCGGCGCAGGACGGCGACGAGGCGGCGTTCCGGCTCGTCTACCGCGCCATACAGCCCCGGCTCCTCGGCTACGTCCGGACCCTGGTGGGCGAGGCGGACGCCGAGGATGTGGCGTCCGAGGCGTGGCTGCAGATCACCCGAGACCTCCCTCGCTTCAGCGGCGACGCGGACCGCTTCCGCGGCTGGACCGCCCGGATCGCCCGTAACCGTGCGCTGGACCACATCCGGATGCGCGGCCGCCGACCGGCCGTCGGGGGCGACGAGAGCGAACTCGCCGACACCCCCGCCGCGTCCGACACCGCGGGCGAGGCACTGGAGGCGCTGGGCACCGGCCACACCTTCCGCCTGATAGGCCGGCTGCCGCAGGACCAGGCCGAGGCGGTGACCCTGCGGGTGGTCGTCGGACTGGACGCCAAGAGCGCGGCCCAGGTCCTGGGCAAGCGGCCGGGCGCGGTGCGCACCGCGGCCCACCGCGGTCTGAAGAAGCTCGCCGAACTCCTCACCGAGGACGGTGGCGGGGACGACGGTGACGGGGCGTCCCGACGGCTGTCCGCCGGTCCGGGCCCGGGTGGTGGCACGCTGGGTGAGCTGCCCGTACAGGACCGAAGACACCAGGACGGTGTGGCGGATTCGTACGTACCAGGTGTGACGGAAACGGCCGCACGAACGCAGAAGGACATGTGATGGCCGACGACCGGTATAGCTGGCTCGACAAGGACGCCGCGGAGCGACTGCTGCGTGGTGAGCCGGCCGGTTCCCAGGTCGGCGACGGCGCACCCGAACTCGAACACCTGCTGAAGGCCGCCGCAGCGGCCGGTTCCGGCCTGCCCGAATCCGCCCCGCTGCCCGGCGAGGAGGCGGCCCTGGCCGCCTTCCGGAACGCCCGGCACGGCCCCGGCGCCCGCGGCGACACCGCCCGCGGCGCCGCGCTCCCCGGCGTGCGGGTCGACCGCACCCGCCGCGTCGCCGAACGCGGCGGGCTCGCCCGCCCCTTCAGACGCGGCTTCGCCGTCGCCCTCGCCGTCTGCGCGATCGGCGGTATCGCGGTCGCCGCCGGCACCGGCGTGCTGCCCACCCCGTTCCGGGGCGGCGAACCGCAGCCCGGGGCCAGCGTCTCGGCCGCCGAGACCCCCAGCACCTTCGAGACCCAGGAGCCGGCCACCACCGGCGAGACCGGCCGCACCCCGGCCACCCCGCCCGACGGGCGGCCCACCGGCCCCGGCGCCAGTCCCAGCCCCGGCGGCAGCCCCGGCACCGTCCCGACGCCCGGCACCCCGACGCCCGGCACCGGCACCGGCACCCCCGGCGGGGGCGGCTGGCCGCAGCAGGACGGCGACGGCAAGGGCAAGAAGCGGCTGCTGCTGGCCCTGTGCAAGGACTACGAGACCGGCAAGCGCGGCGACATGGACCGCGACACCCTGCGGCGCCTGGAATCCAAGGCCGGCGGCCCGGACCGGGTGCACGCCTTCTGCCGCCAGTACCTCGCCCAGTCCGGACAGCAGGGCGGCGGCTCGGGTGACAACGATGGCGGAGGCGGCAAGGGCGGCAACGGCGGAGGTCAGGGCGAGAACGGCGGCAATGGCGGAGGCGGCCACAACGGTGGCGGCAGCGGCGACGAGGAGGGTGACTCGTCCCCCACCGCCACGCCCAGCCCGAGCGCCCCGCCCGCCAGCACCACCCCCGCACCGGACCCCAGCACGACCGCGCCGACCCCAAGCGGAACCCTTCCCGCCGGTCGGGTGTGACGTTTTTGAACGCCGCGGCGCAGTAAGAAGTGAGCCGACTGGTCATCGGCGGCGCACGAGCCGGGGTTCCCCCCGTACCCGTGGCTCAGCGCACTCGGCGCGGGCGGGGCACGTTCCCCCGGCCCTGCCCGCGCCGCCCTTTTGCGCCTGAGCCGGCGCCGCTCTCGCGTAGGCGGTGGCGGTGGGTGGGGGTGCTCAATTGTCGCTTCGGTCGCGGATTTTGCCCGTGTGATGCAGTTCGGTGTGGGTCGGTCTTCTGGTGCGAGAGGTGAGCGCCGAGCGGTCCGCGCTCGCGTAGGTCCCGGTGACGGACAGCCCGGCCTCCTGCTGGAACGTACGGACGGCGCGGGCGGTCCCGGCGCCGTAGCGGCCGGTCGGGTCGTGGGGGAAGAGGGCCAATTGGGCCAGCCGGGCCTGGAGGTCACGGACCGCCGGGCCGTGCGCGCCGGGCCGCAGCGCCGGGGTGATCCGCACCGGATGGCAGGCCGTCACCGACGTCAGTGCCGTCAGTGCCACCAGCGCCGCCAGCGCCACCGTTCCTGCTCTCCCGCTCCACCACATGACCCACCCCCTTCCCCTCGGTGCATCGGGACGAACCTCCGGGCATGCTGTGAATGCGGTGCAAATCTGCACTGTTCACCCGTTGGGAGGCGTAGCGGACATGGTGCGGGAGAGCGAGAGCGGACTGCCCATCGAGCCGGTGTACGGGCCGGCGGCGCTGGCCGGGTGGCACCCGGACGCCGCGCTGGGCGAACCGGGCGCCTATCCGTACACCCGGGGCGTCTACCCGACCATGTACACCGGGCGGCCCTGGACGATGCGGCAGTACGCCGGGTTCGGGACCGCGCGGGAGTCCAACGCGCGCTACCGGCAGCTCATCGAGCACGGCACGACCGGACTGTCGGTCGCCTTCGACCTGCCGACGCAGATGGGCCACGACTCCGACACCCCGATCGCGGCGGGCGAGGTCGGCAAGGTCGGAGTCGCGATCGACTCGGTCGACGACATGGAGGTGCTGTTCGGCGGCATCCCGCTGGGGTCGGTCTCCACGTCGATGACGATCAACGCGCCCGCCGCACTGCTGCTGCTCATGTACCAACTCGTGGGCGAGCAGCAAGGAGTGACGGGTCCTCAGCTCAACGGCACGGTCCAGAACGACGTGCTGAAGGAGTACATCGCACGGGGCACGTACATCTACCCGCCGCAGCCGTCGCTGCGGCTGACCGCGGACGTCTTCCGCTACTGCCGGGCCGAGGTCCCCCGCTGGAACACCATCTCCATCTCCGGCTACCACATGGCGGAGGCCGGCGCCTCGCCCGCCCAGGAGATCGCCTTCACCCTGGCCAACGGCATCGCCTACGTCCGCACCGCGCTCGCCGCCGGCATGGACGTCGACGACTTCGCGCCGCGGCTGTCGTTCTTCTTCGTCGCCCGCACCACGCTGCTGGAGGAGGTCGCCAAGTTCCGTGCCGCGCGGCGGATCTGGGCGCGGGTGATGCGGGAGGAGTTCGGCGCGCGCAACCCCAAGTCGCAGATGCTGCGGTTCCACACCCAGACCGCGGGCGTGCAGCTGACCGCCCAGCAGCCGGAGGTCAACCTCGCGCGGGTGACCGTGCAGGGGCTGGCGGCGGTGCTCGGCGGGACCCAGTCGCTGCACACCAACTCCTTCGACGAGGCGATCGCACTGCCCACCGAGAAGGCGGCCCGGCTCGCCCTGCGGACGCAGCAGGTGCTCGCCCACGAGACGGACGTGACCGCCACCGTCGACCCGTTCGCCGGTTCGTACGCGGTGGAGTCGCTCACCGACGCCGTCGAGGAGGCGGTCCTCGCGCTGATGACGCGGGTCGAGGACCTGGGGGGCGCGGTCGCCGCCATCGAACGGGGCTTCCAGAAGGAGGAGATCGAGCGCAACGCCTACCGCATCGCCCAGGAGACCGACGCCGGCGCGCGGGTGGTGGTCGGCGTCAACCGCTTCCGCACCGACGAGGAGGAGCCCTACGAGCCGCTGCGGGTGGACCCCGCCATCGAGGCGCAGCAGGCCGAGCGGCTGGAGCGGCTGCGCGCCCACCGCAACCGCCACGCGGTCACCGCGGCGCTCGGCGCGCTCCGCAAGGCCGCCGAGGGGACGGACAACGTGCTCTACCCGATGCGGGAGGCGCTGCGCGCCCGGGCGACGTTGGGCGAGGTGTGCGACGCGCTGCGCGAGGTGTGGGGGACGTACGTGCCGACGGACGCCTTCTGAGGTCGTGCCGGGTGCCGGGTGCGGCGCCCGCGGCGCGTCCGCCAGACTGGGGGCATGTCCGCACCCCGACGCCGCTGCCCCATCTGCACCCGAGAGATCGCCGTGGTCGGCGGTCGGTACGCCCGCCACGACCCGCCGGGGCGGCGGACCGGGATCGAGCTGATCTCCTGTCCGGGCTCGCGGCGGACCGCACCGATGATGGCGCCCGCGGAGAAGCTCTTCGACCCCGAGGAGCCGCCCATCCCCGGCCAGCAACCGCTGTTCTGACGGGCCGGCCCGGGGCGAACCGCGGCGCCGGTTTCGCGAACTACGGCGCGAGGACGTCGAGTTCGGCCATCGCGCCGGCGGTGATCTCCCGGGTGAGGGCCTCCGCGCGGACCGCGTCGCCGGTACGGATCGCCTCGGCGACCTGGACATGCAGGGTGACCGCGGCCGGGTCGGGGTCGGTGAACATCACGTGGTGCTGGGTGCGGCCGGTCAGGACCGCGGCGACGACCTCGGCGAGGCGCGCGAACATCTCGTTGCCCGAGGCGGACAGCACCACCTTGTGGAACGCCATGTCGTGGACGAGATAGGCGTCGAGCTGCTGGCCGCGCGAGGTGGCCACCATCCCCATGGCGTGCTCGGTGAGCTCGGCGCACTGGGCGGGGGTGGCGTGGTGGGCCGCGAGCCCGGCCGCCACCGGCTCGACGGCCGAGCGCAGCACGGTCAGCGAACGCAGCTGGCGGGGGCGGTCCCGGCCGGCCAGTCGCCAGCCGATCACCCGCGGGTCGTAGACGTTCCACTCCTCGGTCGGGCGGACCGTCACCCCGACCCGGCGCCGGGACGCGACCAGGTGCATGGACTCCAGGACCCGGACCGCCTCGCGGATCACCGTGCGGGAGACGTCGAACCGCTCGGCCAGTTCGTCGGTGCGCAGGACCGTGCCCGGAGGGTGGTCACCCGCGGTGATCGCGGGCCCCAGGGACTCCAGCACGCGGGCGTGCAGCCCCTTCTCCCCGTTTGCGGTCGCGTCCATGGGCCAAGCCTACGTTCCCGCCTCCCGGCCAATTAAGTATGACGTTTGCGTCACAGGGGCTTGAATACGTCGTACCTAATGAGTTTCAGTGGAGGGCGCACGAGGTCGAAGAGGACCGTGTCGTACCGATCACCCCGAGAGGGGCGATATGGCGCGGGACGCTCTGTATACGAAGTTTCGAGGTATTCGGGATGGGCAGCGCCGACGTCATCGTCGTCATGGGTGTGGCCGGGACCGGCAAGACGACGATCGGTCCCCTGGTGGCCGACGCGCTCGGCGTCCCGTACGCCGAGGGCGACGACTTCCACCCGCCGGCCAACATCGCCAAGATGTCGGCCGGCGTGCCGCTGGACGACGCCGACCGCGGCCCCTGGCTCGACGCCATCGGCGCCTGGGCGCACGGGCGGGCCGGCCACGGTGGAGTGGTCAGCTGCTCCGCGCTCAAGCGGGCCTACCGCGACCGGCTGCGGGCCGCCGCCCCGGGCGTGGTCTTCCTCCACCTCGCCGGCGACCGCGCGCTGATCGAGGCGCGGATGGCCGAACGCAAGGGCCACTTCATGCCCACCGCACTGCTGGACTCCCAGTTCGCCACGCTCGAACCGCTCGGTCCG
>LIQL01000480.1 GCA_001418405.1 Streptomyces diastatochromogenes
ACCTGGAGTGCACTCCAGGTCCTAGCGTGCGGCCATGGTCGACAACACCACTTCTGACACCCTCGCGGTCGCCGTCCTCGGCACCGGGATCATGGGCGCGGCGATGACCCGCAACCTCGCCCGCGCCGGGCTGGACGTCCGCGCCTGGAACCGCACCCGCGCCAAGGCCGAGCCGCTGGCCGCCGACGGGGTCCGGGTCACCGACACCCCGGGCGAGGCGGTGGACGGCGCCGACGTCGTCCTCACCATGCTGCTCGACGGGCCCGCCGCGCTCGACGCCGTGCGCCAGGCCGCCCCGCGACTGGCCCCCGGCACCCTCTGGCTCCAGATGGGCACCGTCGGGCCCGCCGCCCTGGAACCGCTGGTGCGCTTCGCCGCGGAACAGGACCTCCGCTTCGTGGACGCCCCCGTACTGGGCACCAAGGCACCCGCGGAGAAGGGCCAGTTGATCGTCCTCGCCGCCGGCGCACCCGAGCTCCGCGAACGCGCCGACACGGTCTTCGACATCGTCGGCGGCCGCACCCAGTGGGTCGGCGACGACGCCGCGGGCGGTGCCGCCAGCCGGCTCAAGCTGGTCGTCAACAGCTGGGTGCTCACCATCATCGGCGGTACCGGTGAAACCCTGGCGCTCGCCAAGGGGCTGGGCGTGGACCCGCGGGAGTTCCTGGAGGCGATCGCCGGCGGCTCGCTCGACATGCCCTACCTGCGGATGAAGTCGGACCTGCTGCTCTCCGGCGACCTCGCGCCGAGCTTCACGGTCTCCGCGGCCCGCAAGGACGCCCGGCTGATCGGCGAGGCCGGGCGGTCCTCCGGCGTCCGGATGGACCTGGCGGCCGCGACCGCGGAGCGCTTCCGCCGCGCCGAGGCCCAGGGACACGGCGACGAGGACGGCATCGCCGCGTACTTCGCCAGCTTCGACGACTGACCGCCCGTCCGGACGCACGCGGGCCCGCCCGGTCGTCGTGACCGGGCGGGCCCGCGTACTGCCTGCGTCAGGCGCGGCCTGGTGGGGCCTCAGGCCGTGCGGAAGGCGAGGACCACGTTGTGGCCGCCGAAGCCGAACGAGTCGTTCAGCGCCGCGATCCGGCCCTCGGCCGGCAGGGCCCGGACCTCGCCGCGGACGATGTCCGCGTCGACCTCGGGGTCGAGGTTCTCCACGTTGATGGTCGGCGGGGCCGTCCGGTGGTACAGCGCCAGGATGGTGGCGACCGTCTCCACGCCGCCCGCGCCGCCCAGGAGGTGGCCGGTCATCGACTTGGTGGCGGAGACCGCCATGTGGTCCACGTCGTCGCCGAAGACCTTGCGCAGCGCCTTCAGCTCCGCCAGGTCGCCCTGCGGGGTCGAGGTGGCGTGCGCGTTGACGTGCACGATCTCGGACGCGGCGAGGTCGCTGTTGTCGAGCAGGTTCTGCAGCGCGTGCGCGATGCCGTTGCCGGACGGCTCCGGCTGCACGATGTCGTGGCTGTCGGCGGAGATGCCCTGGCCGACCGCCTCGGCGTAGACCCGGGCGCCGCGCCGGGCGGCGTGCTCGGCCGACTCCAGGACGATCACGCCGGCGCCCTCGCCGAGGACGAAGCCGTTGCGCTCGCTGTCGAACGGACGCGAGGCGCCCTGCGGGTCGTCGTTGTTCTTCGACATCGCCATCATGTTGCCGAACGCGGCGATCGGCAGCGGGTGGATGGCCGCCTCCGTACCGCCCGCGACGACGATGTCGGCACGACCGGTGCGAATCATCTCGATGGCGTAGCCGATGGCCTCGGAACCGGAGGCGCAGGCGCTCACCGGGGTGTGCACACCGGCGCGCGCGTTGACGTCCAGACCGACGTTGGCCGACGGCCCGTTGGGCATCAGCATCGGCACCGTGTGCGGCGAGACCCGGCGGACGCCCTTCTCGCGGAGGACGTCGTACTGGCCCAGCAGCGTGGTCACGCCGCCGATGCCGGAGGCGATGACGGTGCCCAGCCGGTCGGGGTTGACCGAACCGGCCGGCCCGGCGGCCGCGTCCGGCTCGCCGGCCTTGACCGTGAAGCCGGCGTCCGCCCACGCCTCACGGGCCGCGATCAGCGCGAACTGCGCCGAGCGGTCCAGTCGGCGGGCCTGCGGGCGGGGCAGGATCTCGCCGGGGTCCACCGCCGCCTGCGCGGCGATCTTGACCGGCAGGTCGGCTGCCCATTCCTGCTCCAGGGGGCTGACGCCGGACCGGCCGGCGAGCATGCCCTCCCAGGTCGTAGCGCTGTCGCCACCCAGCGGTGTGGTTGCGCCGATACCGGTGACGACCACGGTGCGATTGGTCGCGTTCACGGGAATTCTTACTCCACGGGTAGAGGTGTCTGAATCGACGGCGCCACCGCGGGGTGGCGACATGCGCTGCGCCAGATCAGGACTGGTGCTTGAGGATGTAGTCGGTCGCGTCACCGACGGTCTTGAGGTTCTTGACGTCGTCGTCCGGGATCTTCACGTCGAAGCGCTCTTCGGCGGCGACGACGACCTCGACCATGGACAGCGAGTCGACGTCCAGGTCATCGGTGAAGGACTTGTCCACCTGGACGTCCTCGGTGGGGATGCCGGCGATCTCGTTGACGATCTCGGCGAGACCCTTGACGATCTCTTCCTGAGTGGCGGCCATGATGGCGCTCCTTCGATTAGCGGGAAACTGCTTGTTTTACGGTGAAGCGGTGGAGGTCCCGCAGCGGCCGGCCCCTCGTGCTCGGTGCCGGGCTGCGCAGATCTTGCCTAGGGGAGAGTAACGACCGTCGCGGCGTACACGAGACCCGCCCCGAAGCCGATGACCAGCGCGGTGTCCCCGCTCTTGGCCTGACCGGTCGCCAGCAGCCGCTCCATGGCGAGCGGAATCGAGGCGGCCGAGGTGTTGCCGGTGGTCTCCACGTCACGGGCGACCGTGACGCTCTCCGGCAGCTTCAGAGTCTTCACCATCGAGTCGATGATCCGCATGTTGGCCTGGTGCGGAATGAAGACGTCCAGGTCGTCCGGGCTGACCCCGGCCGCGTCCAGCGCCTGCTGGGCGACCTTCGCCATCTCGAACACCGCCCACCGGAAGACCGCTTGGCCCTCCTGGGTGATGGCGGGGTAGCGGACCGCCTCGGGCGCGGGACGCTGCTCCGGCCCGTCGCCACCGGGGGTCGGGGTGGTGCGGTACACGTCCCACGAGAGGGTCTGCTTGATGGTCTCGGACTTGTCGCCCTCCGAGCCCCACACCGTCGGGCCGATCGCCGGCTCCTTGGCCGGGCCGACGATGACCGCGCCGGCGCCGTCGCCGAACAGGAAGGCCGTCGCACGGTCTTCGAGGTCCGTCAGGTCCGAGAGCCGCTCGACGCCGATCACCAGGACGTACTCGGCGGAGCCCTCGGTGACCATGCCCTTGGCCAGCGTCAGCCCGTAGCCGAAGCCGGCGCAGCCCGCGGAGATGTCGAACGCGGCCGGCTTGCCCGCACCGATGAGGTGCGCGATCTCCGTCGCGATGGCCGGGGTCTGCTTGAAGTGCGAGACGGTGGAGACGACCACCGCGCCGATCTGCTCGGGCGTGATGCCGGCGTCCGCGATGGCCTTGCCGGACGCCTCGACCGCCATGGTCGCGACGGTCTCGTCCGGGCCCGCCCAGTGGCGCGTGGAGATGCCCGACCGCGAACGGATCCACTCGTCGGACGAGTCGATGTGCTTGAGGATCTCCTCGTTCGGCACGACACGGGTCGGGCGGTAGCCGCCGACACCCATGATCCGTGCGTACGGGGCGCCCTTGGAAGGCTTGATCTTCGAGGTCATGCGCTGCGGACTCCTATTCGGCCGATGCTGCGGGCGCGGCGTCCGCTGCGTTGGTGATCAGCTCACGGGCCGCGTCCAGGTCGTCGGGCGTCTTCAGGGCGAGCGTCTTCACTCCGGGCAGGGCGCGCTTGGCCAGGCCCGTGAGGGTGCCGCCGGGAGCGGCCTCGATGAGCGCGGTGGCACCGAGCTGCTGGAAGGTCTCCATGCAGCGGTCCCAGCGGACCGGGTTGGCCACCTGGCCGACCAGTCGCTGCACCACTTCCTGGCCGGAAGTGACCGCCTGGCCGTCCTTGTTGGACACGTAGCGGGTGCGCGGGTCGGCCGGCGACAACGCGGTGACGGCGGCTTCCAGGGCCGAGACGGCGGGTGCCATGTGGTGAGTATGGAACGCGCCGGCCACCTTCAGCGGTACGACCCGGCGGGTGCCCTCGGGCTTGTTCTCCACCAGGGTGGCGATCTGCTCGGCGGTGCCGGCGGCGACGATCTGTCCGGCGCCGTTCACGTTCGCCGGGGTCAGGCCGAGCTTCTCCAGGTGCGGCAGGACGACATCCTCGTCGCCGCCCAGCAGCGCGGCCATGCCGGTCTCGGTGATGGCGGCGGCCTCGGCCATCGCCAGTCCGCGGCGGCGCACCAGCGTCATCGCCTCGGCGTCGGAGACGGTGCCGGCCAGGGCCGCGCCGGCGAGCTCACCGACGCTGTGGCCGGCCGTCGCGCCGACCCGTGCGACGACGTCGTCGGTGTGCGGGAAGAGCTGGCGCGCCGAGACCAGGGCGGAGGCCACCAGCAGCGGCTGGGCCACCGCGGTGTCGCGGATCTCGTCGGCGTCGGCCTTGGTGCCGTAGTGGACGAGGTCCAGGTCGATGGCCGCGGACCATTCGCGAAGCTGGTCCTCGACCCCGGGGAGGTCGAGCCAGGGGATCAGGAAGCCGGGCGTCTGAGCGCCTTGGCCGGGAGCGACGAGTACGAGCACCCTCACACTCTCTCTTGTGGGAGGTCCCGCCCGCCCGTGGGGACAGGGACGAAGAACCATCGGGGGAATTGTTGGTGTTCGACAAAAGTCTAGGGTTGAGCCTCACCGTCAGCGAGACGCCCCAGGATCAGGGCGATACGCAGCGTAAATGCGGACCGGACGTCGGACGGTGACCAGCCGGTGACGTCAGTCACACGTCGCAGCCGATAGCGCACGGTGTTGGGGTGGACGAACAGCATCCGCGCCGCGCCCTCCAGGCTGCTCGCCTGCTCCAGATAGACGCTGAGTGTTTCCAGGAGCGCCGAACCGGCCTCCTCCAACGGTCTGTAGATCTCCTCCACCAGCTGCTCGCGGGCGACCGGGTCCGAGGCCATCGCGCGCTCCGGCAGCAGGTCGTCCGCGAGCACCGGCCGGGGGGCGTCCGGCCAGGCCGCGCAGGCCCGCAGCCCGGCGGCGGCGGCCTGCGCGGAACGGGTCGCGGCGAGCAGGTCGGCGACCACCGGACCGGCCACCACGGGACCCGCGGCGAACGGCCCGATCAGGGCCTTGGCGGCCTTGACCGGATTGTCCGAGCCGCCCGCGATCACCACCAGCCGGCTGCCCAGCACGCCGGTCAGCACCTGGAGCTTGGCGTGCCGGGCGGCCCGCCGGATCGCCTCGACGGTCAGCTCGCTGTCGCCGTCCGGGGCGGTGCCCAGCACCACGCACACGTGCTCCGGTGCGTTCCAGCCGAGGGCCGCGGCCCGGGAGACGGCGCCCTCGTCGGCCTCCCCGGAGAGCACCGCATTGACCACCAGGGACTCCAGGCGGGCGTCCCACGCGCCGCGCGCCTCGGCGGCCTGGGCGTAGACCTGGGCGGTGGCGAAGGCGATCTCGCGGGCGTAGACCAGCAGCGCCTCGCGCAGCACGGACTCGTCGCCCGGTGCCGCGACGTCGTCGATCGCGGTCTCCATGACCTCGATCGTGGTGCGGACCATCTCCACCGTCTGCCGCAGGGTGATCGCCCGGGTCAGTTCGCGTGGCGCCGTCCCGAACACGTCGGTGCTGATCGCCTGGGGCGTCTCCGGGTGGCGGAACCACTCGGTGAACGCGGCGATGCCGGCCTGTGCCACCAGGCCGATCCAGGAACGGTTCTCCGGGGGCATCGCGCGGTACCACGGCAGTGTGGCGTCCATGCGGGAGATCGCTGCGGCCGCCAGCTTGCCGGAGGAGTTCTCCAGCCGCCGGAGGGTCGCGGAGTGCGGGTGCGCGTCGCGCGATGCGGGTTCAGACACGGGACCAAGCCTGCCCTATCGGGATGAGGGGGTGGAGCGGTGGGGCTACGGTGGCCCGATGATTCAGGTGCGCAGGGGCGCGGAGCGCTATCGGGGCGGTGACGAGGCCGCCGGCATCGAGTCGCGGCACGCGTTCTCCTTCGGTCCCCACTACGACCCGGACAACCTGCGCTTCGGCGCGCTGGTCGCCTGCAACGAGGAGCGCCTGGCACCCGGCGCCGGGTTCGACGAGCACCCGCACCGGGACACCGAGATCGTCACCTGGGTCGTCGAGGGCGAGCTGACCCACCGCGATTCGACGGGCCGTGCCACGACCGTACGCCCCGGCGACCTCCAGCGGCTCAGCTCCGCGGGCGGGGTCCGGCACGTGGAGCGCAACGACGGTCCGGCGCCGCTGCGCTTCGTGCAGATGTGGCTGACGCCCCTCGCTCCCGGTGGCGAGCCGGAGTACGCGGTGGTGCGGGGCGTCGCCGAGGGCACGCCGCTGCCGCTGGCCCGGGCCGGCGCCACGCTGCGGGTGTGCCGCCTCGGGGCGGGCGGGCGCACCGCCGTCCCGGCTGCCGCGCGGGTCTACGTCCACGTCGTACGGGGCGAGGTGCGGCTCGGGGGCGAGGAGCTGGCGGCCGGGGACGCGGCGCGGATCAGCGAGGCGCACGGCCTGGACCTGGTGGCGCCGCAGGGCGCGGAGTGTCTGGTGTGGGAGATGGGGGCGGAGCCGGTCTACGGGTGAGCTGCGGGTCAGACCGGGTGCCGGCTCCGCGGCCGGCCTCAGCTGCTGCCGGCCAGCTCGGCCAGGACCGCGTCGGTCAGGACGGGCCAGGTCTCGACGGCCCACGGGCCGAAGTTCCGGTCGGTCAGCGCCACGCAGGCCGCCCCGGCCACGGGGTCCACCCACAGGAACGTCCCGGACTGCCCGAAGTGCCCGAAGGTGCGCGGCGAGGAGGCGGCGCCCGTCCAGTGCGGGGCCTTCCCGTCGCGGATCTCGAAGCCCAGGCCCCAGTCGTTGGGCTTCTGGTGGCCGTAGCCCGGCAGCACCCCGGTCAGGCCCGGGAAGACCACCTGCGTCGCCGCCGCGAGGGTCTGCGGTGCCAGCAGGCGCGGTGCCTGGAGTTCGGCCGCGAAGCGGACCAGGTCCGCGACGGTGGAGACGCCGTCCTTGGCCGGGGAGCCGGCCAGTTCGGTGGAGGTCATGCCCAGTGGGGCCAGCACCGCCTCGTGCAGGTACTGGGGGAACGGGATGTCGGTGGCCTTGGCGAGGTGGTCGCCGAGCGCCTCGAAACCGGCGTTGGAGTAGATCCGGCGGGTGCCGGGGGCGGCCACCTGGCGCGCCTCGTCGAACGCCAGCCCCGAGGTGTGGGCGAGCAGGTGGCGGACCGTGGAGCCCTCGGGGCCGGCCGGCTCGTCCAGCTCGACGGCGCCCTCCTCGACGGCCAGCAGCGCCGCGTAGGCGGCCAGTGGCTTGGTGACCGACGCCAGCGGGAAGCGGTGCTCCAGCGGGCCGTACGATCCGACCACCGAGCCATCGGCCCGTACGACGGCGGCCGCCGCGGTGGGCACCGGCCAGTTCTCGATCATCCCCAGGCTCTGCATGGGCCCGAGCCTACGGGGTGCCCGAACGCCTTCAAATTCCGGTCAAGACTGCCCACCGCCGGTGCTTGCTTGGAGTGCACTCCAACTCTTTAGCGTTGAGGACGTCGAGAGGCGCCCGGCACGACGTCCGGTGCGCCACGGCATCGGGGGCGGTGGCGCACCCGGGAACGACGAGGGGGAAGACGCGGCATGACGGTGACGCAGAGCGAACCGGTGACCAGCGGCACGGTGGTGGCGGGCCTGCCGGAGACGGTGTGCCCCAGGCCGCGGCCGGCGACGCTCCGGGGCTGCGGGACCGCCCGCGGGGACTACCCGCGGCCGGCCGGTCGCGACCGGTACACCATCAGCGAGGTGGCCCAGCACACCGGACTCAGCGCCCACACCCTGCGCTGGTACGAGCGGATCGGCCTGATGCCGCACGTGGACCGGACGCACACCGGGCAGCGCCGCTTCACCAACCGCGACCTGGACTGGCTGGATCTGGTCGGCAAGCTCCGGCTGACCGGCATGCCGGTCGCGGACATGGTCCGGTACGCGGAGCTGGTGCGCGAGGGCGAAGGGACCTTCGCCGAGCGCGAGGAGCTGCTCACCCGGCACCGCGAGGACGTCCGGCAGCGGATCGCCGAGCTGGAGAGCACCGCCGACGTCCTCGACTACAAGATCGGTATCTACGCCGACGCCCGACGGGCGTCCGAGAGGGTCTGAAGTTCTCATGGCGAACGACACGAAGATCGACACTGTCCGGCTGGGCGCCGACGGCCCGCAGGTGGGTGTCCAGGGCCTCGGCTGCATGGGCATGAGCTGGGCCTACGGCCCCACGGAGGACGCCGGCGAGGCGCGGGCCACCCTGGAGCGCGCGCTGGAGCTGGGCGTCACGCTCTACGACACCGCCGACGTCTACGGCGACGGCGACAACGAGGAGTTCATCGCCCCCTTCCTCCGGGCGCACCGCGACGAGGTCGTCCTGGCCACCAAGTTCGCGCTGGCCAACGACCCGCAGGACCCCACCAGGCGCACCATCCGCAACGACCGGCCCTACGTCCGGCAGGCCATCGAGGGCAGCCTGCGGCGCCTGGGCGTCGAACAGATCGACCTCTACTACATGCACCGCCGCGACGTGCGCGTCCCCCTGGAGGAGACGGTCGGCGCCATGGCCGAGCTGGTCGCCGAGGGCAAGGTCAAGCACCTGGGCCTGAGCGAGGTGACCGCCGCCGAACTGCGGGCCGCGCACGCCGTGCACCCGATCGCCGCGGTCCAGTCCGAGTGGTCGCTGTTCAGCCGGGACATCGAGGCGGGCGTGGTGCCGGCCGCCGCCGAGCTCGGCGTGGCCCTCGTGCCCTACTCACCGCTCGGCCGCGGCTTCCTCACCGGCTCGTTCGTCCACGCCGACCAGGAACTGACCGCCGACGACTTCCGCCGCCAGCAGCCCCGCTTCACCGGCGACAACGCGGCCGCCAACGTCGCGCTGCTGGAGCCGGTCCGCACGGTCGCCGCCGCGCACGGCGCCACCCTCGGCCAGATCGCGCTGGCCTGGGTGCAGCAGCAGTCGGCCACCCGCGGGCTGACGGTCGTCCCGATCCCCGGCACCCGCAAGCGCAGCCGGGTCGAGGAGAACACCGGCGCGACCCGGATCGAGCTGACCGCGGAGCAGCTCGCCCTGCTGGAGCCGATCGCGGGCAAGGTGGCGGGCGACCGCTACGCCGACATGCGGTTCACCTCGGCCGGGCGCGAGTAGCACCGGCCGGCGGAGCGCCCGGGGCGCCGTGGCGGACCCTGCCGGTCCGCCGCGGCGCCCCGCGCCCGTCACGCGTATCCCAGGGCGAACACCGCGAAGGCCGCGGCCAGCACCGCCGCGCTCGCCCGCCGGGCCCCGCCGACCCCCGTCCACGGCGCCTCGAAGCGGCGGGTCACCGACCCGATCAGGACGAGCAGGACGGCGAAGACCGGCAGCCACGCCAGCCGCACCGCGAGCCAGCCGAGCGTGTCCGGCACGGCGGTCAGGCCCGGTACGGCGCCCGCCGCCGCCGCCGGCAGGGCCGCCGCGAACATCGCCGTCTGGTGCCAGCACAGGATCGTCATCGCCGACAGGTTGATCACGACCACCGGCGCCCACAGGGCGGGCCGGCGCAGCAGTCGCGCGAGCTTGTCCCGCAGCAGCACCGCCGCACCGGACTGGGCCGCGGCCAGCGCCAGCACCAGCAGCGACGGCGGGTGGGAGTTGACCCGGTCCTGACCGGGGACGCCCACCATGCTCGCCGGGTAGTGGAAGAACAGCAGCAGCGCGGCGAACAGCGCGGCGCCGCCCACCAGCAGGATCCGGGCGGCGGGCCGGCCCAGCCGTCCCTCGCCCCAGCAGACGCCGAGTTGGTAGCCGAACAGCCAGCCGGGCACCAGGTTCACCAGGCCCAACCAGGACGGCACGGCCGCGGCGAGCGGCCCGTAGCGCAGGACGTCCACGGCGGCGACCGACACCAGCAGCACCGCCGCGCTCCACAGGCCCGCCCGGCGGGCGGCCGCGGCGCAGAGCGGCGTCAGCGCGGTGACCACGGCGTAGATCCCGACGAACCACAGCGGTTGGATGACCAGCGTGGCCCCCGTGCGCAGCGTCGCGGTGGGCACCCCCAGGCCGTGCAGCAGCGGGACCAGCGCGGCCCAGACGGCGGTCACGCCCAGCACCGGGCGGCCCAACCGGGCGAGCCGGCCGCCCAACCACCCCGCGGTGGAGCCGCCTCGGGCGGCGCTCCGCCGCAGGGACAGCACCGAGGCGTGCCCGCCGACCAGGAAGAAGACGCCGAGCATCTGGAGCAGCCAGCTCGCCGGGGCGAGGAAGCCGAGCGTGGTCAGCGGGCTGGCGTTGTGCAGCGTGCCGTCGGCGTCCCGGGTGAAGCCGCCGAGCAGCCAGTGCCCCGTGGGGACGGAGAGCAGGGCCAGCGCCCGCAGCCCGGCCCACCGCGACCGGGCCCTGGACGGGCTGCGGGCGCTGGCCCTGCTCT
>LIQL01000481.1 GCA_001418405.1 Streptomyces diastatochromogenes
GAACCGCGGTGCGCGGCCGGCGGCGGGGCGGTACGTCGCATATGCCGGGGTCCCATGGATCCGGGTCGGCCGGCCGCGCACCGCGGTTCAGCAGACCTGCAACCCGGGCACCGGCTGGTCGTTCTCCCCGCCGGTGAGGTACACGACGCTGACGTAGACGCCGGCGTTGCCGCTGTCGTCGTCGGTCTTGGCCCACCACACGTTGGTCCACTTCCCGTACGTCTCACGACGGCCCAACTTCGCCTGGCAGTAGAAGTAGTTGGTGCCGGCGTTGAGGTGGCCGACCTGCTGGAAGGACGCGGTGTAGGAGTTCGCGGTGCGCCACACGGGGCAGTTGGCCTTGCCCCCGCCGATGTTCGTGCAGGCCGGTCCGGGGGTCGGCTGCCCACCGCCGCTCCCGCCGCTGGCACCGCCGGCCGCGGATCCGGAGCCGCCGGTGGACGTGCCGCCGTGGGCACCGCCGGAGGTTCCGCCGTGCGCCCCGCCCGAGGCGCCGCCGTCCGTGCCGCCCTGGTTGCCGCCCGCGGCCGCTCCGCCGGTCTGGCCGCCGGGACTGCCGCCGGGCGCACCGGGCTTGGGAGCACCGGAGGACGAGGGGGCCCCGGAGGGGGACGCCGCGTCGGTCGGTGAGGCGCCGGTGGCCTTGCCGTCGCCGCCCTTGCCGGCGGAGACGCTCGGCTGGTCCGTCGCCGGCGTGCTGGCCGGTGCGGCCGGCTTCCGCCCGCCCGCGGTGTCCCGGTCGCCGGAACCGCCGCCGACCAGAGCGTAGGTGAGGCCACCGCCGCCGGCCAGCACGGCCAGGACCGCCGCCACCGCCAGCAGCACCCGACGGCGCCGGCGGGCCGGCAGCCGGGCGGTGTCGCCGTCCGGGCCGGTCGGGTACGGATGCGGTCCGGTGGCGGCGGTCGCGGAACCGGCCGCCGTCGTCGAGGTGTCGTGGACCGGCCGAGGCGGGTTCGCGCCGGGCGGCTGCGGCACGGCGCCGCCCTGGACGCCCGGGCCGCCGAGCCAACCGGCCGGCGCCACCCCGGCACCCGCGGGACCGGGCAGCGGCCCGGCACCCGCGGTCACGTCGGTGGCGGTCGGGGCGTACGGCGAGCCGGGCTGCGGGAACGACGGCGGCGAGGGCGGCGTGACGCCCGGGTCGCGGCCCTCCGCCACGGCCTGGAGCATGCTGCGGGCCTGGGCGGCGGACGGGCGGTCGGCCGGGTTCTTGGCCATCAGGGCGTACAGGACGGGCGCCAGCGGCCCGGCCCGGCGCGGTGCGGGCAGCGGTTCGGTGACGATCGCGGTCAGCGTCGAGTACACCGACGTGCGGCGGAACGGCGCGCTACCGCCCTCGACCGCCGCGTAGAGCGTCATGCCGAGTGACCAGATGTCCGAGGCGGGGGTGGGGTCCATGCCCTGGGCGCGCTCGGGCGGCAGGTAGTCGAGCGAGCCGACCAGTTCGCCGCTGCGGGTGATGTTGGTGCTGGCGCCGTCCCCGGGGGCCTCGATGCTGGCGATGCCGAAGTCGGTGAGCACCACCCGGCCGCCGCGGGAGCCGGCCCGGTCCGGGGTCCGCCCGGCGCGCTCCAACAGGACGTTGCCGGGCTTGACGTCGCGGTGCAGCACGCCGACCTCGTGGGCGGCGTCCAGGGCGTCCATGACGGCGGCGCCGATCCGGGCGATCTCCCGCGGGTCCAACGGGCCCTGCGCGCCGATGGCGTCGTCCAGCGACGGTCCGTCCACCAACTCCATGACGATGACCGGGCGGCCGGCCTCCTCGATGACGTCGTGGACGGTGACCACGCCGGAGTGCCGGATCCGGGCCGCGGCCCGCGCCTCGCGCTGCATCCGGGTCCGCAGGTCGGCGAGTTCGGGGGCGGACGCGTCGGTGTAGGCGCGCAGGACCTTGAGCGCGACCTCGCGGCCCAGCACCTGGTCCTCGGCCCGGCAGACCACGCCCATGCCGCCGCGGCCGATCCGGCCGGTGACGCGGTAGCGGCCGCCGAGCACCTGCCCGGTCAGGTCGTCGTCCACGCCGCGCTGCGGGCCGCTGCGGGACGCGGACCGCGGCACCCCGCCGGCCGGCTGGGGGCCGTTCACGCCGTCCGCCGCACCGGTTCCGTCCGCCCCGCGCTGCTCGTGCTCCCCCGAAGTCACCGTGCGTTCCCCTCGCTACCCGTCTGGCGGGCCTCAGCGGCCCGTACGTCCTGGACGCCGGGGCATTGTGCCGCAACCCCTCAGGCGGCCGGAAGCCAGACTAAGGGGCGCAGGGGTGCGACCGGTGCTCCTACGGGGCGGGGACGAACGCATCGAGACGGGACTGTTGCGCGGCCGCCGCGGCGGCCCCCACCACACCGGCGTCCGTCCCCATCTGGGCCGGGACCACGGCCAGTCCGGACACGAAGGACAGCGTGGCGTAATCCCGGAGGGCGGCGCGCAACGGGGCGAACAGGACGTCCCCGGCCCCCGCGACGCCGCCGCCGACGACGGCTATGTCGATCTCGACGAGGGTGGCGGTGGCGGCGATCCCCGCGGCCAGCGCCTGCCCGGCCCGTTCGAAGGAGCGCACCGCGACGGGATCACCGGCGTGCGCCGCGGCGGCGACCGCGGCGGCGCTGTCGTCCCCGTCGGGGCCCGGTCGCCAGCCGTTGGCCAGCGCCCGGCGGGCGATGTTGGGACCGCTGGCGATCCGCTCCACGCAACCGCGCGCCCCGCACGGACACGGGTCGCCGTCGAGGTCGACGCTGATGTGCCCGATGTGCCCGGCGTTGCCCGAAGGCCCCGGGTGCAACCGCCCGTTGAGGACCAGCCCGCCGCCGACCCCGGTGGAGACCACCATGCACAGGGCGTTGTCGTGGCCCCGCGCGGCGCCCTGCCAGTGCTCGGCCGCGGTCATCGCCACCCCGTCGCCGACCAGCGTCACCGGGCGCCCCCCGACCAGCGCCCGCACCCCGGCGACCAGCGGGAAGTCGCGCCAGCCGGGGATGTTGACCGGGCTGACGGTGCCGGCCTCGGCGTCCACGGGCCCGGCGCTGCCGATGCCGACGGCGGCCACCCGCGCCCAGTGGGGCCCGGCGGCCAGCTCCCGGACGACCTCGGCCACCGCCCCCATCACGGTGGCGCCGTCCTGGTCGGCGGGGGTCCGCCGGGCGGCCCGGACGACGAGTCTGCCGCGCGCGTCCACCAGGGCGCCGGCGATCTTGGTGCCGCCGATGTCCAGCGCTGCGCTGAGGTCCGTCTGCATCGGTGTCGAATTCTCCTGGTGGGCCGAGGGGCCGGAGTACCGGCCCGGCATGAGAGCGCCAGTCTTCCGGCATTTGACAACGTTGTCTAGGGGCTATGCTCGTCGCCACCCGGCGACCCGTCGGCGCGTGGCGCCCACGAGCGCATCCGACACCGCATCCGTCCCCCGGCAGACAGGACCGCACACGTGACCGAGACCGCCCGCGGCACTTCCCATCGCTACGGCACCCGCCCCACGATGAAGGATGTCGCGGCGCGCGCCGGCGTCGGCCTGAAGACCGTCTCGCGGGTGGTCAACGGCGAGCCGGGCGTCACCCCGGACACCGAACGCCGCGTCCAGGACGCCATCACCGCGCTGGGCTTCCGGCGCAACGACTCCGCCCGGATCCTGCGCAAGGGCCGGACCGCCAGCATCGGCCTGGTCCTGGAGGACCTCGCCGACCCCTTCTACGGGCCGCTCAGCCGCGCCGTCGAGGAGGTCGCGCGCAGCCACGGCGCCCTGCTGATCAACGGCTCCAGCGCCGAGGACCCGGCCCGCGAGCAGGAGTTGGTGCTGGCCCTGTGCGCCCGCCGGGTGGACGGGCTGGTGGTCATCCCGGCCGGCGACGACCACCGCTACCTCGCGCCCGAGATGGCTGCCGGCATCGCCACCGTCTTCGTGGACCGCCCGGCCGGCCGGATCGACGCCGATGTGGTCCTCTCCGACAACTTCGGCGGCGCCCGGGCCGCGGTCGCCCACCTCATCGCGCACGGCCACCGCCGGATCGGCTTCATCGGCGACCAGCCCCGCATCCACACCGCCAAGGAGCGGCTGCGCGGCTACCGCAGCGCGATGGCCGAGGCGGGGCTGCCGGTCGACGACTCCTGGGTCTCCCTGGGCTCCACCGCCCCGGACCGGGTGGGCGCCGCGACCACCGCGATGCTGGCCGCGCCGGAGCCGGTCACCGCCCTCTTCGCGGGCAACAACCGCGTCACCGTCACCGCCGTCCGGGTGCTGCGCGGCCACTCCCGCCCGGTCGCCCTGGTCGGCTTCGACGACTTCGAACTCGCCGATCTGGTCCGCCCCGCCATCACGGTCGTCGCCCAGGACTCCGCCCAACTCGGCCGGACCGCGGCCGGCTTGCTGTTCCGGCGGCTGGACGGCGTCGACGAGCCGCCGCAGCGGTGGGAGATCCCCACCCGGCTGATCCCGCGCGGTTCGGGGGAGATCCGGCCGGCCGGGGGCTGACCGACGCCGCCGGTGGACGGGGCGCGCGCCCGCGCGTGCGGCGTTCCCCCGTGACGCCGCACGCGAACCGGCCGGGCCCCGGGGCGGGGCGCGGCCGGCAGCGGTCAACGGGGGCGGCGGATGGTGCGGCCGCCCCCGAGCCGGTTCGACCGGCTCCGGTTCAGGCCGACTTCGTCGGGCGGCCCGCCAGGCCGTCGAGGTCGGCGCGGGTCAGTCCGGTGAGGCGGGCGACCTCGTCGCTGTCGACGGCGCCGCAGTCGAGGCCGCGGAGCAGGTAGCCGCTGAGCGCCTTGGCGGTCGCGGGCTCGTCGGCGATGTCGCCGCCGGCCTTGGCGACGTAGGCGGCGAGCCGGGCGGCGGCCTTCTCCAGGCCCTCGCGGTAGAAGGCGTAGACGGCGGCGTAGCGGGTCGGCAGGTGGCCCGGGTGCATGTCCCAGCCCTGGTAGTAGGCGCGGGCCAGGGCGCGGCGGGTGAGGCCGTGGTGCAGCCGCCAGGCGTCGTGGACCTGGGCGGTGGGGCCGACCGGCAGCACGTTGGTGGAGCCGTCGGAGACGCGGACGCCGGTGCCGGCGGCGGCGACCTGCATGACGGCCTTGGCATGGTCGGCCACCGGGTGGTCGCTGGCCTGGTAGGCGGCGCTGACGCCGCAGGAGGCGCTGTAGTCGAAGGTGCCGTAGTGGAGCGAGGTGGCGCGACCCTCGGCCGCCTCGATCATGCGGGCGACGGTGGCGCGGCCGTCGGCGCCCAGGATGGACTGGGTGGTCTCGATCTGGATCTCGAAGCCGATCCGGCCGGGCGTGAGGGCGTGGGTCTTCTCGAACGCGTCCAGCAGTCGGGCCATGGCGGTGACCTGCTCGACGTAGGTCACCTTGGGGAGGGTCAGGACCAGGCCCTCGGGCAGGCCGCCGGCCGCCATGAGGCCGGTGAGGAAGACGTCCAGGGTGCGGATGCCGCGGTCGCGGACGGCGGCCTCCATGCACTTCATGCGGATGCCCATGTAGGGGGCGGCGGTGCCGTCCCGATAGGCGGCGGCGACCAGCGCGGCGGCGCGCGCGGCGGCCTCGTCCTCCTCGGCGTCGGAGCGGAGGCCGTAGCCGTCCTCGAAGTCGATCCGGAGGTCCTCGACGGGCTCGCGCTCCAGCTTGGCGCGGACCCGGTCGTACACCGGGCCGGCGAGGTCGTCGGAGATGCCGAGGGCCGCGGCGAGCGCGCCGGCGTCGGGGGCGTGCTCGTCGAGCATGGCCAGCGCCTGGTCGCCCCAGGAGCGGATGGTGCCGGCGGTGAAGGCGTCGCCGGGGACGTAGACCGTGTGGACGGGCTGACGGGTGCCGGGGTCACCCGGGTAGCGCCGCGCCAGGTCGGCGTCCACCTCTGCGAGGGCGGCTCCGATGCCCTCGCGTACGGTGTCCGCGAAGCTCGTGGCCACGGTCTCCTGCTGCCCCATTTCGGTACCCTCCCGGTGCTTGTGCCCGATGCCGTCGCCGACTCAGGCATTTCCGCGTAACGGAATCAACAATCCGTATAGCGAAGCTAACGGTGTCGGTAGACGAGGTCAACACCTTCCTTCCTCGTGGCGACGCAGGTCACCGGCCCGCACGGGGCCGACAACTCCGTCGCGCGGCCCGCCCGCCAGGCCCCACAATCCCGTCATGACATGGATCGCACCCCGGACCGAACGCCGCCGGACGCCCTCCGCCGCGGGCGAACGCGCGATGCTGCAAGGCTGGCTCGATTTCCACCGTGACACCCTGCTCACCAAGTGCGCGGGCCTGACCGGCGAACAGCTCGCCCGGCCCGGCACCCCGCCGTCCCCGCTGACCCTGCTCGGCCTGGTCCGCCACCTCGCCTACGTCGAACGCGTCTGGTTCCGCCAGCGGTTCGCCGGCGAGGCGATCGACGCCCTCCACTGCACCCCGGACACCCCGGACGCCGACTTCGACGACCTCGACCCGGCGCGGGCCGAGGCCGACCACGCGGCCCTGACGGCCGAGATCGCGGCCTGCGACGCGGTGGTGGCCGACCGGAGCCTGGACGAGACCTTCACCGTCAACGGCCGCACCCTGAACCTGCGCTGGATCTACGTCCACATGATCGAGGAGTACGCGCGGCACAACGGACACGCGGACCTGCTGCGCGAGGCGCTGGACGGCGAGACCGGGTCCTGAGGGGCCGCGGTCACGGCCGAAGGCCCCGTACGTCCGCTGCGTACGGGGCCTTCGGCCGTGCGGTGTCCACGGGCCCGCCGCGGGCCCGGCCGGGTCAGCCCTTGCGGGACGTGACCTCGTCGGTGAGCGCCGGGACGACGTTGAACAGGTCGCCCACCACGCCGTAGTCGACCAGGTCGAAGATCGGCGCCTCGGCGTCCTTGTTGATCGCGACGATGGTCTTCGAGGTCTGCATGCCCGCGCGGTGCTGGATCGCGCCGGAGATGCCCGCCGCGATGTACAGCTGCGGCGAGACCGACTTGCCGGTCTGACCGACCTGGTTGGTGTGCGGGTACCAGCCGGCGTCCACCGCGGCACGGGAGGCGCCGACGGCCGCACCGAGCGAGTCGGCGAGCGCCTCGATGACCGGGAAGTTGTCGGCGCCGTTGACGCCGCGGCCACCGGAGACCACGATCGCGGCCTCGGTCAGCTCCGGGCGGCCGGTCGACTCGCGCGGGGTGCGCGAGACGATCTTGGTGGCCTTGGAGGCGTCGGCGACGGTCACCGCGAGCTGCTCGACCGCACCGGCGGCCGGAGCGGCCTCGGGGGCGGCGGAGTTGGGCTTGACGGTGATGACCGGGGTGCCCTTGGTGATCCGCGACTTGGTGGTGTACGAGGCCGCGAAGACCGACTGGGTGGCCACCGGGCCCTCGTCGCCGGCCTCGACGTCCACGGCGTCGGTGATGATGCCGGAGCCGATCCGGACGGCGAGCCGGGCGCCGATCTCCTTGCCCTCGGCGGAGGAGGGCAGCAGGACGGCGGCCGGCGAGACCGCGTCGTAGGCGGCCTGCAGCGCGTCGACCTTGGGGGCGACGAGGTACTCGGCGAACTCGGCGGCGTCGGCGGCGAGGACCTTCACCGCGCCGTGCTCGGCGAGCACGGGGGCGGCGGTGTCCACGCCGGCGCCGAGGTGCACGGCCACCGGCTCGCCGATGCGGCGGGCGAGGGTGAGCAGTTCGAGGGTGGGCTTGCGGACGGCGCCGTCCACGTGGTCGACGTAGACAAGGACTTCAGCCATGGGAGTTGCTCCTGCGGGAAGAGTGCGGGCGAAGGGAGGACGAAGAGTTCCGACGGACCGTCAGATGCGGGCGGGGAGGCGGGAGATGGCCTCGGCCACGGTCGCGGAGCGGTGCCGGTCCGGGGCCGCGCCCCGGACCCGCGGCCTTAGATGAACTTCTGGCCCGCGAGGAACTCGGCGAGCTGCTTGGCGCCCTCGCCCTCGTCCGTGACGATCGTGCCCTTGGTGCGGGCCGGGCGCTCGTCGGCCGAGTCGACCTTGGTCCAGGCGCCCTCCAGGCCCACCTCGTCCGCCTCGATGTCGAGGTCGTCCAGGTCCAGGGTCTCCACCGGCTTCTTCTTCGCGGCCATGATGCCCTTGAAGGAGGGGTAACGCGCCTCGCCCGACTGGTCGGTGACGGAGACGACGGCCGGCAGCGCGGCCTCCAGCTGCTCGCTGGCGGTGTCGCCGTCCCGGCGGCCGGTGACCTTCCCGTCGGCGACGGCGACCTGGGAGAGCTGGGTCACCTGCGGGACGGCCAGGCGCTCGGCGAGCAGCGCGGGCAGCACGCCCATCGTGCCGTCGGTGGACGCCATACCGCAGACCACGAGGTCGTAGCCGGTCTTCTCGATGGCCTTGGCGAGCACGAGCGAGGTGCCGAGGGCGTCGGTGCCGTGCAGGTCGTCGTCCTCGACGTGGACGGCCTTGTCGGCACCCATCGACAGCGCCTTGCGCAGCGCGTCGGTGGCGTCCTCGGGACCGACGGTCAGGACCGTGATCTCGGCCTCGCCGTCGCTGGCTTCCTTGATCTGCAGGGCCTGCTCGACGGCGTACTCGTCGAGCTCCGAGAGGAGGCCGTCCACGTCGTCGCGATCGACGGTCAGGTCCTCGGCGAAGTGCCGGTCGCCGGTGGCGTCGGGCACGTACTTCACACAGACAACGATCCTCAAGCTCACGCCGGCTCTCCTACCTGCTTCGTCTCTTCAGAACTGCCTTGTGCTGGCAGCATAGGCGCCCCACGGGGCGGCTCCCGGTCGGATCCGGATCCCCGCGCCGACCGCCATATTACTCGCCAGTACATACACTCTGATGCCCCGAATCAAGGCCGTCGAAATGTGACCTTCCCAACGGCCCCGACCGGGCGACGAAGCAGGTACGGAGGAACCCGTCAGTCGCGCAACGCGTTGAAGCGGCCCTGGTGGTAGAGGAGCGGCCGGCCGGGACCCGCGGGGTCGCCGACGACCGGCTGGGCCAGCACGATCCGGTGGTCGCCGGCCGGGACGCGGGCCACCACCCGGCACACCAGCCAGGCCAGGACCCCGTCCAACAACGGCACGCCCTCGGGGCCGGTGCGCCAGGACGTCGCCGGACCGAACCGGTCGGCGCCGCTGCGCGCGAAGGTCGCGGCCAGCTCCTGCTGGTGCTCCCCGAGGACGTGCACGCCTATGTGCTCGGCCTCGGAGACGGTCGGCCAACTGGAGGCGCCGGTGCCGATGCCGAAGGAGAGCAGCGGGGGTTCGGCGGCGACGGAGGTCAGGGAGGTGGCGGTGAAACCGACGGGGCCGGAACCGGCCGCGGTGATCACCGCGACGCCCGCGGCGTGCTGGCGGAAGACGGAGCGCAGGAGTTCGGGGGAAGCGGTGCGGGGCGTGCCGACATCGGGCGAGGCCGTCATGGAGTTGTCCTTCTGCTGTGGGCTGCGCGCCCGGGCGGAACCGCCGGGGGCCGAACGGCACTCGGCGGCGGAGGTGTCGTCGCTGCTCACACGCCGGGACAACGCGCGCTGGCGGTCCGCACCAGATCGACGTGCGCGCGTCCGTAGAGAAGGAGATCAATACCTGGCCGCATGACGTCAGGCTGACGACGTGTGACCCGAAGCGTCAAGTGTCGCCCGGCATCTGGGAGATCAATCACGGACCGCCTCCCCCAGGGCCGCGATGACGTCGACCTTCCGGGGCTGACCGGCGGCCCGGCGGACGACCGTGCCACGCGCGTCGAGCACCAGCACCGTCGGCGTGCTCCGCACCTCCAGGCGCCGCACCAGCTCCAGCCGCTCCTCCGCGTCGATCTCGACGTGCGCCACGCCGTCGACCATCCCGGCGACCTCGGTCAGCACGCGCCGGGTGGCCCGGCAGGGCTGGCAGAACGTACTGGAGAACTGGACGAGCGTGGCCCGCTCCCCCAGCTCCGCACCGATCTCGGCAGCGCCCATCCGCACCTGGTCGTCCCGCACCGTCGTCCTTCCCGTCACCGCGGCCCCTACGAGGCGCACCGTCCGTCCCGCCATCCCTGGGTGCAGCGCTCCCGCCACCGCAAAGATTCCCGGGGCCGAAAACCGCCCCCATCGGCCGGCGGAAGCCGCCCCACCTGCCGGTTCCGCCCCGCACGTGACGAGGATCTCGCGCCCCGAGGGCCCCGCACGCTGGCCGCCGGCGCGCACATCGGGCACGATCTCCCGGAGCCGCACAGTTACGACTGCGTAGGTTTCCGCCGGGAGAACCCTCCCCAGGCACAGAGAAGGGGTCCCCCGCACATGGCCGAGCTCGTCTACCCGCCCGTCATCGGCGCGGCCCGTACGCTCTTCAAGACGCTGGACCTGAAGTTCGACGTCGCCGGTACGGAGAACATCCCGCAGCGCGGCGGAGCGGTCCTGGTGAGCAACCACATCGGCTACCTGGACTTCGTCTTCTGCGGCATGGCGGCCCGCCCGGCCAAGCGACTCGTGCGGTTCATGGCGAAGGAGTCGGTCTTCCGGCACAAGGTGTCGGGACCGCTGATGCGGGCCATGAAGCACATCCCGGTGGACCGGACGCAGGGCGTGCACGCCTACAAAAACGCACTGTCCGCGCTCCGTTCCGGCGAGATCATCGGGGTCTTCCCCGAAGCGACCATCTCCGAGTCCTTCACCCTGAAGAACTTCAAGTCGGGCGCCGCGCGCCTGGCCCAGGAGGCCGGCGTCCCGCTGCTGCCGATGGCCCTGTGGGGCACCCAGCGGCTGTGGACCAAGGGGCACAAGCGACAGTTGGGCCGCCACCACTTCCCCATAACGATCCGGGTCGGCGAACCGGTGGAGGCCGACCCGGCCGAGCAGGCCGAGAAGATCACCGACCGCCTGCGAGCCCGCGTCCAAGACCTCCTGGAAGCGGCCCAGCGCGCCTACCCCGTACGCCCCCGGGACGCCGACGACACCTGGTGGATCCCGGCCCACCTGGGCGGCTCGGCGCCTGTGCCGGGGCGCGGTGCGTAGGTTTTTCCATCCCACGTTGTCGGCTTTCCCGCCGTGGGGGTTGCCGTTTGCGCCTGCGGCGCGGGGCCGCTGCGCGGGGCTGGTCGGCTGCGGTGTCGGGGGTGCGGGTGGTGGGGTGTCCGGACTGCTGCGCTTTACGTCCGGACACCCCACCACCCGCCCCCCCGACCCCTCCCGTGGGTGGGTGGCAAAAAGGTACGCAGGGGCTTGCTCTTATACACATCT
>LIQL01000482.1 GCA_001418405.1 Streptomyces diastatochromogenes
CGCCGCGCCCCGCCCCACCTCGAAACGGAGAACCCCATGTCCCACTACCTGAAGCCGGGCCGGCTGACCGCCCGACTCAACGGCACCATCGGCTGGCTGGCCCGCCGCGGCATCAGCCTCGCCGGCTCCGCCGACCTGGCCGTGCGCGGCCGCAAGAGCGGCGAATGGCGCCGCGTACCGGTCAACCCCATGACGTACCAGGGGGCCCGCTACCTGGTCTCGACGCGCGGCGACTCCGAGTGGGTGCGCAACATGCGGGCGGCCGGCGGCGGGCAGCTCCGCGTCGGCCGCCGCGCGGTCCCGTTCACCGCGGTCGAACTGCCGCCGGCCGAGACCCCGGAGCTCCTGCGCACCTACCTCGACCGCTGGGGGTGGGAGGTCAAGTCGTACTTCGGTGACCTCACGGCGGAGTCCGCCCGTGAGGAGTTCCTCGCCGCGGCCCCCCGGCACCCCGTCTTCCGGATCGCCGAAGCGTGAGACCCCGGGGCGCGACGGGGCCCGCCGGACGCGACGGGGGACGTCCCCGGGTGGCGCCGTCGCCGGTGGCGCCGTCGCGGGCCGGACAGTGCGCTCCGCGTCGTTCGCGCCGGCGCTCCGGGCGCGCTAGTGGATCATGGACGGGTACCGGCCGGCGACAGGAAGCCACAGCACCCCGTTGAACACGCACCCGTCTCACCAGACGCCCCCCGACCCCCAGGTCTCACCCCAGCCCGTCGAAGGCGCCCGAGGCGTCGACGGCGATCGAAGCGCCGACGGCGATCACGGCACCCACGGCACCCACGGCACCCGACAGGGTCAACTCCCGCCCGCCGCAGGCACCGCGCCCTCGGACCCGTCACCGGAGCCGTCTCCGGAGCCGTCCGCGCACCCGCGCCCCCTCCCCACTCCGCGGAAGGACGACCCGAGCACAGCCCCGTCCACTGCCGATGACCTGCTGTTCGGAGATGTCCACGTCGCGCTGGACGCGGACCGCGGCGTCGTCACGGTGACGGGGGACGCGCTCCCCACCGTCAGCCTGGTGCGCGCCGAGGGCGCGGACGTCGACGAGGCCGTTCCCCTCGGGACCCGCTCCGCAGCGGCCCTCACCCTGACCGTCGACGGCGAGGCCGCGCGCCTCGCTCCCGCGCGGGGACGGTTCCTCCGCCGCTCCTACCGGGTGGACGCGGAGTGCGCGGGGGTCCGGTACCGGCTGACGCCCGACGGCCTGGAGGAGAGCACGCTGTTCAAGGAGGGCATCGCCATCGGCGAGTTGTCCTCCACCGGCGACGGCCGGGTGTCGGCCACCTGGCCGGAGGACCGGCCGGCGGGCTCCGAGGTCCTGCCGCAGGACGCGGCGGTCGGGTACGCGCTGGCGGCCGCCTTCGGCACGGGCGGGCAGTCCTTCTGGGTGGCCGCGGGGGCCTTCGTCGGCGACTTGCTCTCCTGAACGGGCCGCACGGCGGTCAGCGCCCGGGCCGGTGGCGCGCCGTTTCGACGAACCACCGGCCCGGGTGCTTCAGGCGCCGGCGGTGACCTCGGCCGTCCGGGGGCGCGGGATCAGGAACGAGGCGCCGTAGGCCGCCGCCGTCACGACGGCGCCGGTGAGCATCGCGGTCACGTACCCGCTCGCCGAGGAACTGCCCTGCGGGCTGCCGGTGACCTGGACGGCGGAGAGCAGGGCGAAGCTGAGCCCCGCGCCGAGCCCGAACGCCGCCGAGACGAGGCCCGGCAGGAAGCCCGGGTGGTCCTTGGGCGCCAGGACGACGCCCAGCAGGTTGAGGACGATGTTGGCGATGCCGGCGTAGGTGGCGCCGAGCAGGACCGTGCAGCCGATCATGACCGGCAACGACCGCACGCCCACCAGGGCCATCACCCCGAGCACCAGTGCGCTGCCCAACAGGCCGCAGCGCAGCATGCGTCCGTAGCCGATGACCGGCGCCAGGCGCCCGGTGAAGGGCCCGACGAGCCAGCCCACCAGCGCGAAGGGGGTGAGGAAGACGAGCGAGGCCAGGCTCGCCCCCATCCCGAATCCCACCTCGGCGTTCTGCACGAAGGACATCAGGACGCCGTTGACGACCGCGAAGACGCCGATCAGGGTCAGCAGGGTGGTCAACAACGGTGCCCAGCTGGCCCGTTGACGCAGGTCGCTGATGCGCACCAGCGGATGTCGGCTGCGCTTCTCGATCCTCCAGAACACGGCGAAGGCGAACGCGCCGACGAGCAACAGGGCAATCGCCAGGGGCCAGTTGGCCGCGCCGAGCTTCTCCACCTGGTCGACGGCGAGGAGCAGCGCGGCGGCGCCCACCACCAGCGGTACGACGCCCGGCCAGTCCATCGGGGTGCCGGCCGAGGGGCGGGATTCGGGGCAGCCGACCGCGACGGCCACGGCCGCGAGCACCGCGACGACGGCGATCACCCAGAAGACGCTGCGGAACCCGTAGTGGCTCGCCAGCCACCCGCCCGCGAGGGCGTCGACCCCCGCGATGCCGCCGTTGACGGCCGTGACCACGCCCATCAGGGTGCCGAACCGCTTGGGTTCGGTGACCTGGGAGCGCAGGGTCAGCAGGGAGATCTGGACGACCGGCCCGGAGACGCCCTGCACGACCCGGGCGACGTCGAGCACGACGATGTTCGTGGACAACGCGGCCAGGACGGTGCCCGCGGTCAGGACCACGAGCATGCCGAGCAGGACCCGGCGGCGGCCGGCGATGTCGCTGAAGCGGGGCAGGAACAGCGAGAACATCGCGCACGCGGTGAAGAACGCGGTCTGCGAGAGCCCGGTGCCCGCCTCGTCGGTGTGCAGTTCCCGCGCCATGGTCACCAGGGCCGGGCTGAGCATGCTGGCGTTGAGCTGGAAGGCCACGCAGGCGGCCAGCAGCGCGGCCATCATCGCCGCCACGCCGACCGCGTTCCGCTCGGTCGGGGCCGCCCCCGGGGCGGCGGTGCCCGTCATCTTGCGGCCCCTTCCGGCGTCCGGGACAGTCGGTCGACGAGCAGTTCGGGGAAGGTGCCGTCGGTTTCCAGGACCACGGCGGCGTTGGCGTCGGGCTGCTGCGGGTAGCCGAGGTGGATGCCCCGGGTGTCGGCGACGAGTGCGCCGCGGGCGGCGCCGTCCGCCGTGTCGACGGTGACGGCCAGGCGGGGCGCGCTCTTCGGGACGACCTCGCCGACGGCGATCCCGGCGGCCAGGGGGTCGTGGAGCGCCGAGCCGCGGAACGGCAGGGCGGTCTCCTCGTGGAAGGTGAAGTAGAAGTCGAGGATCTCGCCCGCGAGCCGGCCGATCGGGGAGCCGCTGGCCAGGAGGCGCTGCCGGTGCGCCTCGGTGAGGTTCTCGCGCATGGTCACGTCGAGCGGTACGAGGGTGAGGTCCCAGCCCGCCGACAGCACCAGGGCCGCGGCCTCCGGGTCGTTGCCGATGTTGGCCTCGGCGACGGGGCTGATGTTGCCGGGGTGGTGGACGGCGCCGCCCATCACCGTGACGCGGCGGACCATGTGGGGCAGCCGGGGTTCCTTGCGCAGGGCGAGGGCCAGGTTGGTCAGCGGGGCGGTGGCGAGGATCTCCAGTTCGCCGCCGGCTTCGCGGGCGGTGTCGATGATGAGGTCGACGGCGTGCCGCCGGTCCATGGCGGCGGCGGGGGCGGGCAGCTCGACCCCGCCGAGTCCGCCCTCGCCGTGCACGAACGCGGCCTCGGGGCGGGTCTCCCCGCGCAGGGTGGTGCCGGCGCCCGCGGCGACGGGGACGTCGTGCCGCCCGGCGACCTCCAGCACTTGGAGGGTGTTGCGGGCGGCGCGTTCGGCGCTGGTGTTGCCGGCGACGGTGGTGACCGCGCGCACGTCGACGGCGGGGGTCAGACACAGGTACAGGAGCGCCACGGCATCGTCGATGCCGGTGTCGCAGTCCATGAGCAGCGGGCGGGGCGGGGTGACGGGCATGGGTGGTGCTTCCGGGT
>LIQL01000483.1 GCA_001418405.1 Streptomyces diastatochromogenes
CGGACCAGCCCCGCCCCTGCCGTGGCAGGGGCGGGGCTGGTCCGGTTCAACTGCTGGTCGGGGATGTCTGTACGGAGTTCGCCCAGGCGGTGAGCAGTTGCTCGTACTCGGCTTGCTCCTCGGGCCATAGCGGCCGACCGACTCGGGCGGCCATGAACGCACGTATGCGCTCGTTGGCCTCGGCAGTGGCGTCTGGGACGCATGTGGGCGTCATGTCGCAGATGATAGGGGCATGAGCGGTCTGCGGCCATTACCGCTTTTGGATGACGTTCACAAGCTCTGACCCTGATGTGACGTTTCCTCACCACGACGAGACACCACACACCCCACCCGCACCGCCACGGAGCACGGGGCGAGGGACGCCGAGCACACCGGAAGAAAACCAGCGGAATGAGGGTAAAAATTCCCCTCCGAGCAGCCTGGCGACTGGTTTACCGGAGCGTGGCGAGCCCTTGCCGGAGAGCGGTCGAATCTTTAGCGAGGGGGCTCGCCCCGTCGGCTGCTTTGCGCCAGCCCGCTCCCGCGTTGACGCGTATAGCACCCACTCCCCCTTACCACCACCCGTAGCCATTCGCGCCCTTTAGGGTAGATGCACCCTCTTTGCCTTTTGTGGCATTTTTGGCTTTTGCGGGATGGGGTGCGCGTGCGCGCCGGCGTCCCGGGCGGGGCGGGCGCGGCACGAACCAGCAGGTGGTGAACCTCATGTGAGGCCGCGTCGCACGGTGGCCGAACCTCAGGGGAACGGACGGGTTGATCCTTTTTCGCCGTGTGCAGGCGCGTATTTTTATTGGCCTACACCTGCCTAGTTCGACTTCCGGTCGGGTCCTACGTTCTTCAACGACCCCATTCGATCGGATCGGAAAGGGGGCACAATGCTGGATTCCCTCTGCGCGTCGTTTTGACTTCGGCCGGAAGCGGGCCGGGATGGTCGCTGGAAGCCCCCGGCGAGTAGCCGATTGATCGTTGTGAGGTATCCCTTAGTTCTGCCGTCGGTCGGGTTGCGGAAGTGCGCCGAACGGCGAACGCGGGTACGCCTCGATCGGTCTGCCAGCCATGGGTACGAAACGGCTGCGCTCGGGCGAAAAGGTCGAGGATCGACGGCACTCGCGGGCACCGGGAAACCATCGGGGAGCCGTATGTCCTTTGTCACCAACGGTACGACTGGGGTTATGCCAGGAACCGTTGGTGAATTCCCCTGACTGAGGGCACGTTGAGGATTTCGGCGTCCCCAGATAAGTCATGGGACACCCCTTTCGGGCGATGACTGTTGCGCGTCGCCGGAAAGGTGGTGCCCGAGGAGCGGCACTTCTCACGGCACTGGCGCCGTTGCGGGTACGCCCGCGACGTCCGCATGCCCGCAACGGCCCGATCTCCCCGTTCAACAGGGCGAACGTGCCCTGCGCACCGCACCACGACACGCCCTCCGCCGGCCCCGCGGCACCCACGGGCCCGCCCCGACCCGCAGGTCCGGCGACATCGGATTCAGTGCGCGGAATGCGCACGAGGCGCTCAAGGAGCTCGCATGGTGAGAGAAACCGTCGACGGCCCGCCCGGCGAGCCGCCGGAATCCACCACGCCCCCCGCGGACGACGGCGATTCAACGGCCGGTGTGGAACGCGCCTTTGCCGCATTGCTCGCCGAGGTCGTGCGCACCGAACGGGTCGCAGTCGACAGTCATTTCTTCGCAGACCTCGGTGCCGACTCGCTGGTGATGGCCCACTTCTGCGCACGGGTCAGAAAGCGGCCGGATTTGCCACCGGTGTCGATGAAGGACGTCTACCAGCACTCCACGGTGCGCGGTCTCGCCATCGCGGTGGGCGGTGCCGCGCCCGCCCGAACCGCTCCCGGCGTCACGGAATCCACCCCGACCGCCGCACCGCCGGAAGAAGCACCACTCGCCGGCAGCACCCTGCGCTATGTCCTGTGCGGGGCGGCGCAGTTGTTGTTCTTCCTCGGATATTCGGGCCTCGTCGCATTCGCCACCACGGGCGGATACCGGTGGGTGGCCGACGGTTCGGGAGCGAGCGGCGTCTACGGACGGGCGGTCGTCTTCGGGGGTGCCGAATTCCTCGGCCTGTGCGCTTTCCCGGTCCTCGCCAAATGGCTCCTCATAGGCCGGTGGACGGCTCGCGCGTTTCCGGTCTGGGGGCTGACGTACCTGCGCTTCTGGATCGTGAAGGTCCTGGTGCACGCCAACCCCGTCGTGCTGTTCGTCGGCAGTCCCGTGTACGTGCTCTACCTGCGGGCCCTCGGGGCGAAGATCGGCAGGCACGTCACGATCCTGTCCCGCACGGTCCCGGTCTGCACCGACCTGCTCACGATCGGCGCCGGGACGGTGATCCGCAAGGACGCGTTCCTGCTCTGCTACCGGGCCCACGCCGGGCGGATCCAGACCGGGCCGGTCACCCTCGGCCGGGACGTGTTCGTGGGCGAGCGGACCGTGCTGGACATCGACACCTCGATGGGCGACGGTGCACAGCTCGGCCACACCTCCGCGCTGCCGCGTGGCACGACCGTGCCCGGTGGCCAACGGTGGCACGGCTCGCCGGCACAGCCCACCGAGGTCGACTACGTCCGGGTCCCACCGGTGCGGTGCGGCACCTGGCGACGGGCCACGTTCGGCGTGGTGGGCCTGGCGAAGGCGTTGCTCATCGGCGTGCCGCTGGTCGTCGCCGGCACCGCCCTGTTGCTGACCCGGGTGCCGGTGCTGGGCGGCCCGGACGACCCCGCCCCGCGGTCCGTCACCGCCGGCGCGTTGCTCCTCGACGCCCTGGTGCTCTCCCTCGTGGGGTTCTTCGGCTTCGTCGTCGTGGGTCTGGCCGTGCTGGGCACCGTTCCGCGTCTGTTGCACCGGCTGCTCGTACCCGGGACGGCCTACCCGCTCTACGGCTTCCGCTACTCCGCGCACCGCACGGTCGCGCGGATGACCAACCTCAAGTTCTTCGTCTGGCTCTTCGGGGACAGCTCCGCCATCGTCAGTTACCTGCAACGGGGCCTGGGTTACCGCCTCTCCCCCGTCGAGCAGACCGGCTCGAACTTCGGCATCGGGCTCCAGCACGACTCCCCGTACCTGAGCACGGTCGGCACCGGCACGATGGTCGCCGACGGCCTGTCGCTGCTCAACGCCGAGGTCTCCCGAACCTCCTTCAGCGTCTCCCGCACGACCATCGGCAACCACAACTTCCTGGGCAACTACATCGCCTACCCCGCGCGGGGCCGCACCGGCGAGAACTGCCTGCTGGCGACCAAGGTCATGGTGCCGCTCGACGGGGAGGTCCGCACCGGTGTCGGGCTGCTCGGTTCGCCGTGCTTCGAGATCCCGCGGTCGGTGGAGCGCGACAGCCGCTTCGACCACCTGCGCAGCGGCGACGAACTGCACCGGCGCCTGGCCGCCAAGAACCGCTACAACCTCCGCACCATCGGTCTGGTCCTGCTCATCCGGTGGGTGCACGTCTTCGGCCTGACGCTGCTGAGCCTGGCTACCGCCAACGGCGACGGCGGCGCCGGACTCGCCCTGGACGCCGGCTTCCTGGCGGGGAGCTTGGGGTTCACCGCCGTCTACTACGCGCTGGTGGAGCGGTGCATGACGCGGTTCCGCCCGTTGCAGCCGCAGGTCTGCTCCATCTACGACCCGTACTTCTGGCACCACGAGCGGCTGTGGAAGGTCCCCGACACCCACTTCAACGCCTTCAACGGCACCCCCTTCAAGAACCTCGTGTGGCGCCTGCACGGCGTCCGACTGGGACGCCGGGTCTTCGACGACGGCTGCCACCCCTCCGAGCGGACCCTCACGACCATCGGCGACGACTGCACCCTCAACACCGGCAGCCGCATCCAATGCCACTCCCAGGAAGACGGCACCTTCAAGTCCGACCGCAGCACCCTCGGCGCCGGCTGCACCCTCGGCGTCGGTGCGCTCGTCCACTACGGCGTCACCCTGGGCGACGGCGCCACCCTCGCCGCCGACTCCTTCCTCATGAAGGGCGAGGACGTACCACCCCACGCCCTCTGGGCGGGCAACCCCGCCACCGCGGTGCGCGATCACCGGCCGCGTCGCTCCCCCGCGGACACTGCGACGGAACCCCCGGGGTCGGTCGCCGGCCCGGCACCGTCACCGCGTTCCCCGCACCACGGCACGACCGTCGCCGAGCCCACCCCGGGCTGACGGGGCACCACAACGGCCCGTCGCCACCGGGCCGCACCGCAACGCCCCACCCGCGCACCGCGCCGAACCGCCGACCGGCACGCCCCGGCCCGAGCCAGCTAAGGAAGTCCGATGAAGACACCGAAGGACGATGACCGCGAGCGCCGGCGCACCGCCCCGGCCGGCGCAGGATTCACCGTGGTCCCCCGATGGACCGCCACTCCGGAGCCCGGCCTCGCCGATCACGAACTGCTCCTGTCCGAAGCGCTGGTGGCACGGTTGGAGCAGGGGGCCGGCGCGCACCGCGTGCCCCTGGCAGCGGTGTTGTTGGCCGCGCACGCCGCGGTGCTCGCCGCGCTGTCGGGGGAACCGGACGTCACCACCGGGTTCCGTTCCGCCGACGGCGGTCCGGCGCTGCCCTGCCGGGTGTCCACCACACCCGGCACCTGGCGGGAACTGGCCCGGGAGTCCGCACGGGCGGTGCATGCCCTGAAGGTCGAACCGGGCCCGGAGCGGGCGCCGTTCGAGACCGAACTGGACCTCTCCGACACCCGCGGCGAGCTGGCCGACAGCACAGTGCTGCGAGTGGCGGCGGGGCGGGCCGGTGGGCGGCTCGCCCTGCGGCTGCGGTACCGCACCGACATGCTGGACGCGGACGCCGCGGCCCGAATAGCCGGCTACCACCGCACGGCACTGGCCCGGTTCGCGGCGGATCCGGACGCCGAGCACCGGCGGGGGACCCTGCTCTCCGACGCCGAACGCCGTTACCAGCTCGACGGGTTGGCCGGACCCGAGCGCGAGGTGCCCGACCGGCGCTTCCACGAACTGTTCGAGGAGCGGGTGCGCGCCCATCCGGACGCCGTCGCCGCCGTGCACGGCGCCCAGCGGTGGACCTACCGGGAGCTCAACGAACGGGCCAACCGCCTGGGGCGCGCCCTGCTGGACCGGGGACTGGCCCGCGAGGACGTGGTCGCCGTCGTCACGGAACGCACACTGGACTGGATGGCCGCCGTGCTGGCCGTCTTCAAGGCCGGCGGCGTCTACCTCCCCATCGAGCCGCACTTCCCGGCCGACCGCATCGCCGCCATGCTCACCCGCGCCGAGTGCCGGTTCGTGCTGACCGAACGCGGCAGCACCAGCACCCTCGATCCGGCCCTGGCCACCCTGCCCGACATCCGCACGCTCGACGTCGACTCCGCCCGCCACGGCGGCCACGCAGCCGATGACCTGGGCGTCGCGGTCGGCCCCCGCCAACTCGCGTACATCTACTTCACCAGCGGCTCCACCGGGGAGCCCAAGGGCGCGATGTGCGAACACGCCGGATTCCTCAACCACCTGCACGCCAAGATCACCGACCTGGGCATCACCGAAGGACAGGTCGTCGCCCAGACCGCACCCCAATGCTTCGACATCTCCCTGTGGCAACTGGTCGCCGCCCTCCTCGTCGGCGGCCGCACCCACCTCGTCGACCAGCAGACAATCATGGACGTCCCACGCTTCGTCGACACCCTCGCCGACGGCCGCGTCACCGTCCTGCAAGTCGTCCCCTCCTACCTCGAAGCGGTCCTGTCCCACCTGGAACTCCACCCGCACCCGCTGCCCGACCTGCGGTGCGTCTCGGTGACCGGGGAGGCGCTGAAGAACGCACTCGTCCAGCGCTGGTTCGCCGCGCGGCCGGGCGTCCGGCTCGTCAACGCCTACGGCCTGACGGAGACCTCCGACGACACCAACCACGAGGTCATGGACCGGGCCCCCGCCGACGGCCGGGTCCCGCTCGGGCCGTGCGTGCCCAACGTCCGCGTCTACGTCGTCGACGAGCGGCTGGAGCCGGTACCGCTGGGCGCTCCCGGGCAGATCGTGTTCTCCGGGGTCTGCGTCGGCCGCGGCTACGTCAACGACCCCGAACGCACCCGACTGGCCTTCCTCGACGACCCCCACCGTCCGGGGCAGCGGCTCTACCAGGGCGGTGACTACGGCCGGTGGCTGCCCGGCGGGAAGCTGGAGTTCCTCGGACGGCGCGATGCCCAGGTCAAGGTCCGCGGCTTCCGCATCGAGATCGGCGAGATCGAGAACGCCCTGCTGCGCGTGCCCGGCGTCCGGGACGGGGCCGTGGTGGTCGCCGGGGACGACCGGCAGGGCAAGCAATTGGTCGCCTTCTACAGCGGTCCGGGGCCGTTGACGGCGGACGTCCTGCGCGGGCGGTTGGCCGAGTCGCTGCCGCCCTACATGGTCCCCGGTGCGTTCCACTGGCGGGCCCGGTTGCCGTTGACGCCCAACGGCAAGACCGACCGGACGGCGCTCACCGCCCTGGCCGGCGGGGCCGGGACGCCCGAACAGGGCCGCCGCGCACCGCGCACCCCCACCGAACGGCGGTTGGCCCGCGCCTGGGCGGAGGTCCTCGGCGTCCCCGCGGACCGGATCGGACGCGGCGACCACTTCTTCGACCGCGGCGGCACCTCGCTGTCAGCCGTCAAGCTGGCCATCGCGCTCGACCGCGCGGTGTCGCTGAAGGACCTCACCCGCCACCCGGTCCTCGCCGACCTGGCCGAGCTGGTCGACGGCCGCCGCGAGACGAGCCACGATGTGCTGCACACCCTCGCCGAACCGGCGGACGAGCCCCTCGGCCACCTGGTGTGCTTCCCCCACGCCGGGGGCGACGCGGTCACCTTCCAGCCGCTGGCCCGGGCGCTCGGGAACGGCGGTTGGGCGGTGCACGCCGTGGAACTGCCGGGCCATGACCCGGCCGCCCTCGACGAGCCGTTCGCGCCGCTGCACGACGTCGTCGAGCGGACCGTCGCCGAGATCGCCCGGCGCGGTCTGACCGGGCTCCTGCTGTGGGGCCACTCGTCGGGCGCGGCGCTGGCCGTGGCCACCGCCCAGCGGCTGCAAGCCCGTGGGACGCCCGTGCGGCGGGTGTTCGTCGGCGCCCAGCTGCTCGGTTCGGCGACCGAACGGCGCGCTGCCGCAAGCGCGTTGGCCATCCGGAGCGACGTCGAGATCGCCAAGGAGCTGAGCGCGGACCACGACCGGCACCCGCTGGGCGCGCCCGACTCCGCCCCCGCCCTGCGTGCCGGCGCCGCCTACCGGCACGACTGCCTGGCCGCACACCACTTCTTCGCCGAGCTCCTCGACCGCCCGCCGGCCACGAAGCTGACCGCACCGCTCACCGTCGTCGTCGCCGACGACGACCCGGGTACCGCCGACGCCGTCCGAGGGCACGACGACTGGGGACTGCTGGCCGACCGCGTCGCACTGCACCGGATCCCCGACGGCGGCCATCTGTTCCCGCGCACCCGCCCGACCGAGGCGGCCCGCGCCGTACTCGCCGCCGTCCCCCTGCCGACCTCTTCCTGAACGGCACGCCGCAGACACCGGCCGCGCCGGACACCCACCCGCACCCCCGTACGCACCCACCACAGGAGAGAACCCGACATGTCATCGCCACCGTCAACGACCCTGCCCGGCGTGGAACTGCGGCCCGGGAAACCACCGTTGCTCCTGGCCGACGCCCACGGCGATCCGGCGGACTGGGCGGCCCGGCACAAGGACGCGCTGCGGGCCACCGTCGCCGCGCACGGCGCCGTCCTGGTCCGCGGTCTCGGTCTGCACGACGCCGCCGCGGCGGGGGCCACCTTCACGGCCCTGTCCGCCGATCTGATGGCGGAGACGGAGAGCTTCGCCCCCCGGCACAGCTACGGCGCGGGCGTGTACTCGTCGTCCAAGTGGCCGCAGAACCAGCCGATGTGCATGCACCACGAGCTCAGCTACGCGCTCCGCTTCCCCCGCCTGATGCTCTTCGCGTGCCTGACCGCCCCCACCGACGGCGGGGCCACCGCGGTGGCGGATGCGACGAGCGTGTTGAACGCCCTGCCCAGGAAAGTGGTCAAGCGCTTCGAACGGCAGGGCTGGTTGCTGACCCGCAGCTACAACGACGAGATCGGGGCCTCCGTCGCCCAGGCGTTCGGCACCGACGACCGCGAGGCCGTCGAACGCTACTGCCGCGCCAACGCCATCGCCTTCGACTGGCAACCCGACGGCACCCTCCACACCCGCCAACGCCGCAGCGCCGTCGTCCGCCACCCGGTCTCCGGACGCCGCTGCTGGTTCAACCAGATCGCCTTCCTCAACGAATGGACGATCGCCCCGGAGATCCGGGAGTACCTGGTCGACACCTACGGCGCCGACGGACTCCCCTTCAACACCCGCTACGGCAACGGCGATCCGCTGGACCCGGACGTCGTCGAGCTGGTGAACACGGTCTACCAGACCCACACCGCACGCGAACCGTGGCAGGACGGCGACCTGATGGTGGTGGACAACATCCGCACCGCACACAGCCGGGAGCCGTTCGACGGGCCCCGCGACGTCCTCGTCGCGCTGGCCGACCCGATCCGCCTGTCCGACTGCTCCCCCAGCATCGAGGTGACCGCACCGTGACGACCCTGCACCCGCCCGTTCCGCAACCCGCCGATCCCGTGCCGCCCACCGCGCCGTCGTTCGCGGTGATCTCCGGAGCGCAGGTCCAACGCGCCCTCCAGGGAAGGGCACCCGAGATCGTGGACCTGATCGACGCCACCTACCGCCTCCACGGCATCGGCGACACCGTCAACCCACC
>LIQL01000484.1 GCA_001418405.1 Streptomyces diastatochromogenes
TCGCCCGGGCCACCGCCTTCCCCGCCGTGCACGGCGGGGAAGGCGGTGGCCCGGGCGAGTTGGCCGCGGGCGGCGAGGTCCCTCAGGTGGCCGGCGTACTCGACGTCGGTCCACAGCTTGTCGAACGGGTTCTTCTCCTCGACGGTGCCCGGTATCAGCTCGAAGAGGAACTTCCCGGCCAGGTCGGCGCGCGGCGGCCAGCCGCCGGCCCGCACCGCCGCGTCGAGGGTGGGGTGGCCCTGCGCCAGGTCGCCGGGCCCGTAGACCGCGTCGCCCAGCTTCTGGCGTATGAGGGCGTCGAATTCGGCCGGTCCGCGGCCGCCCTTGGCGTTGAAGCCGTCCTTCATCTCGACCTTGACCAGGATCGGGCGGTGGCCGGGGTGGGCGTCGTGCCAGGCCCGCAGGTCGGCCAGGCAGCCGGCGAAGTCCTGGTTGCGGTCCTTGCTGCGCAGTTCGCCGGCGGTGGCCGCGCCGACGCAGTTGTTGTTGTTGCCGAGCGGGTTGCCGTGCGAGACGCGCCACGAACCGCCCAGGCCGTTGGTCCAGACGTCCACTTCGACGAGCGCGGCACCGGAGTCCAAAGCGTCGGCGAAATAGGGGTACTTGGCCTTCTCGTAGGCGTTGTGCACCCCCACCGCGGTGCTGGTGCCGTAGGTCGTCGGGGCGGCCGTCCCGGCCCCCGCCGGGCCGCTCGCCGCGATCACCACCGCCGCCGCGACGGCCACCGTCCCCGCACACCGCTTCCTGTTCATGCGCCCCGCTTCCCCTCGTGTCCCGCCAGGTCGCTGAGCAGAGTACGGGAGTTGTCGGTCGGCGAGCGGAACGACGACGGGCGCGGTACGGTCAGCGACGCAAACGATCAAGCGAAAGGGTGTGCGGATGCGGATCCGGGGGAACGACGGGGCCGGCTCGGGCGGGCTGTCGTGGACGGCGGCGGTGCTGACGGGGACGGTGGCGCTCTACATAGCGTTGGTCGCGTTCGGCAACATCACCGACTTCGGCACCAACCGGGAGTACGTCCGGCACGTGCTGGCGATGGACACCACCTTCCAGGACCCGGACCTGATGTGGCGGGCCGTCACCTCGCGGGGTGCGCAGGACGCCGCCTACGTCGCGGTGATCGCCTGGGAGTCGGTGGCGGCGCTGGTGCTGCTCGCGGCGACCGCGCTGTGGGTCGTGCGCGGGCGGTCCGGCGGCGCCGGGCGGGCGCGGCAACTGGCCACCGTGGGGCTGCTGATGATGATGGTGCTGTTCGGGGCCGGCTTCTGGGCGATCGGCGGCGAGTGGTTCGCGATGTGGCAGTCGAAGCAGTGGAACGGGGTCGAGGCCGCGGTGCGGAACTTCCTCATGACCGGGGTGGTGCTGCTGGTGGTGCAGTTCTCGGGGGCCGTCGGGCGGCCCGCGCGCACGGACGCGTGACGCACCGGCGGCGGGTGCGCGAGGACCGCACCCGCCGCCGGCGCCCCGTGGTGCGTCAGCCCGCCGCGTAGACGTCCTCGACGTAGCGGCCGGCAGCGGTCAGTTCGCGCAGCCACGCCTGGGACTCCTGCTCCGAAGCGCCGGTGCGCTCGCGGTGCACCGCACGGAAGGCGTCCCGGACCCCGGGCGCCATCCGGCTGCCGTCGCCGCAGACGTACACCCGGGCACCGGCCCGCAACAGCTCCCACACCTCGGTGGCCTCGGCCGCGATCCGGTGCTGGACGAAGCGGTGGCCGTTCTCGGGGCGGGCGCTGAAGACGGGGCGGACGGCGACGGCGCCGGCCCGCTCGGCGGCGGCGAACTCCGCGGCGTGCAGGTAGTCGCCGTCGGGGTCGTCGCAGCCGAAGTAGAGCCGGGCCGGGGTCGTCCGGCCGGCCGCCACGCGGTCGGCGACGGCGCCGCGGAACGGCGCCAGCCCGGTGCCGGCGGCGACCAGGATGACCGGGGTGTCGTCGTCCGGGTCGAGACGGAACGCCTCCCGGCACGGCTGCACCCGGGCCAGCACGGTGTCGCCGGGGCGCACGGCGTGCAGGTGCGTCGAACCGGTGCCTCCGGGCAGCAGCGAGACCATCAGGTCGGCGTGGCGCGGGTCGGCGGCCGGCGACGAGGACAGCGAGTAGTGGCGGGTGCGCAGCGGCGGCAGCAGCTCCAGGACCACCGGCCAGGGCAGCGCCCCGCGCAGCGCGGGGTGCGCCTCGATCAGCTCGACGAGGCTGCGCGGATCGTCGTCGGGAAGGTTCTCCAGGGCGTGCCGCTCGGGCGGGCAGGGGTTGTGGGCGGCGAGCAGCGCCCGCTGTTCGGGCGTCGGGCGCATGCCCAACTCCAGGTGATGGGTGAGGAGTTGCCGCACGGTCAGCGGCCGGTCGATCGGCAGCGTGTCGCGGACGGGGCGGCCCGTGGGCGGGCGCAGCGCCAGCACGGAGTCCGGGTCGACGCCGAGCGCGGCGGCGGTGCGGGCCACCGCCTGGGGGGTGTTGACCGGCAGCACCGCGAGGTGGTCGGCGGTGCGGTAGGTGACGCCGTCCGGGAGCACCAGGCGCAGGAAGCGCTTGGGCCGGGACCAGCCGTCGGCGGTCAGGTCGTACGCCTCGGTGACGGTCATCGGGACGAGGTCGTGCCGGGCGGTGAGCGCGTCGAGCGGGCCGCCGGTGAGCGCGGTGACGGCGTAGCCGGTGTCGGCGCCGTCCGCGCCCCGGTCGCCGATGCTCGCCGGGTCACCGTGCCGGATGAGCAGCTCGGTACGCAGGGCGGCACCGAACTTCCGCACTGCGCCGGCGAGTTCACCGGAGGCGTCGGCCTCGGCGCGGGGCAGCAGCCGCTCGCCGCCGAGGGCGGCCAGCCGGTCGTCGAGGAAGGTGGGGACCTGCTGGTAGGTGGCGGCCCAGTTGCGGTCGCCGACGCCGAGCACGGCGTAGTGGACGCCGGCCGCGGCGCCCTCCGGGGCGGTGCCGAGCCAGGCGGTGAACGCGGCGGCGTCATCGGTCGGTTGACCGTTGTACGAGGCGGCGACGAGGACGACGGGGCGGTCGGTCGGCAGGCTACCGGCGTGCGCGTTCAGCGGCGCGACCTCGGTGGCGAAGCCCAGGGCGGTGGCCTCGTCGGCGAGCCGCTCGGCGAACTCCCGGCAGGTGCCGTAGTTGGTGCCGTGCAGCAGGAGCAGTCCGGTGCCCTGCCGGACGCGGGTGGGCAGACCCTCGTCGGCCGCGGCGTCGGTGGCGTCGCCCGCCGCCGCTCCGGCGGGCCCACCGGGCAGCACGGCCAGCCCACTGCGCACCGCGGCCCGGTCGGCGGGGGTGCGGGGGGCCAGGGCGAGGGTGAAGCCGTCGGGCTTGAGGGTGAGGGTCTCCTTGACGCGGAGCCGGTAGTCGGCGTGGTCGACGAGCCGGTAGCGGTGCACCAGCAGGGCCAGCAGCATGGTGGCCTCGTGCAGCGCGAACTGCCGCCCGATGCAGGCGCGTTCACCGGTGCCGAACGGCTTGTAGGCGTGCGGGGAGCGGGCCGCCTCGGCCTCCGGCGTGAAGCGGAACGGATCGAACGCCTCGGGGTTGTCGCCCCAGACCGGGTCGCGGTGCAGCATCGGGGTCAGCACGGTGACCAGGGACCCGGCGGCGACGGGGTAGCGGCCGCCGAGGACCGTGTCGGTGCGGGCCTGACGGGTGAAGGCCGCGGCGGTCGGCCACAGCCGCAGCGTCTCGTTGAGGACCTGACGGGTGAACGCCAACTTGCCGATGTCCTCGAACGTCGGGTCCGGGTCCGCCTCGTCGCCCCACAGTTCGTCGGCCTCGCGCTGCACCAGGCGCAGCGCGACCGGGTCCTTCAGCAGGTGGTAGAGGGCGAAGGAGAGCGCGCCGGAGGTGGTTTCGTGACCGGCGATGAGGAAGGTGATGACCTGGTTGCGGATGTTGGCGAGGTCGAGGGCCGGCCCCTGGTGCGCCGCTTCGCCCTCCCCGGCGGCGAGCATCAGGCCCAGCAGGTCGTCGTCGCGGCGCTCCCCGCTGGCGGCGCGGGCGGCGATCACCTCGTCGACGACGGACGCGAGGTAGTCGGCGTCCGCCCGGAACGCCGCGTCGGCGACGGTGTGGTCGGCGTCGGGCTGCCGGGCG
>LIQL01000485.1 GCA_001418405.1 Streptomyces diastatochromogenes
AGTGCGCCGTAGCCGTCGAGGGCGTCCTGCAGTCGCGGAACCTCCACCTCCTCGACGGCTACGGCGCACTGCTGCGAACGGAGTTCTCCCTGACCTGGCCCGTGATCAGGCGGCTGCTCACCGACGACAGTGCTCGCCACATCGAGCTGGACACCCAGCGCCACCCGGCCGTCGGCCTGGAGGAGTACCTCCGGCAGACCGGCGTACGTCTCGGCGTCCAGCGCGAATGGGCCCGCTTCTTCGAACACTGCCCGCTCCTGCTCGGGCCGGTGTCCACGCAGCCGATACCTGAGCCGGTGGTGCCCCGGACCCCGGAGGAGCAAGACGCGACCTTCACGCCGATGCGGCTACTGACCGCGTCGACGTACGTCGGGGTGCCGGCCGTGGCCGTGCCGACCGGACTCGCGTCCGGCCTACCGCAGGGCGTCCAGGTCATGGCAGGGATGTATCGCGAAGACCTGTGCCTGGACGCGGCACAACGGATCGAGGAACGCCGGGGTGTACTGACCCCGATCGATCCACGGAGGCACCGCGTTGATGAGGGACAAGGCTGAGGTCGGGCCCGGGGGCCTCCTCGCCCTCAGCGACTTCCGGCCCACAGCACATCGGGGAGCCACGGTATGCAACGGATGGCGCTGGCTTGCACCTCGGAAGTGCCCTACCGCGGGCCAGCCGTCAGCCCTGGCCGGGGCGCGGAACGGAACGTTGTTGCTGTCCGGTTGCGTGGGCTCGCCGTGCTGCCCGTCCGTTGTCCGGCTGCTCGCGGGCGACTTGGGAGGCCGGTTTGGTCTTCATGGCCTCGCGGGCGAGGCGGTAGTGGTCGGCCTCCGATATCAGCTCCCGGTGACGTAGTTGGTGGATCTCACGATCCCGTTCGCTCGGGGACTGTCACCGGTGGCGTCGCGACGTCAGACGCGGAGCAGGTTGGTTGAGTCCGTCCAGAGGCGCTTGGCGGTGGCGGGATCGAGTGCCCATTCCTTGACGCCGTGCGGGTGCTGCGCGAGGTCGGCGTCGTTCGGCACGGTGTAGGCCACCTGTGCATCGTCGAGGTAGTGGCCTCCGGAGTGCGCGAACTCCGGGGTGACGGCCGCGACGATGCTGGTGGCGGCCCCCTGCTCGACCGTCTTGTACCTGAAGACTCCTGCGGCCTCGGCCGCGTCGAGGGACTCCTTCTGCCGCGTGGTGAAGTTCCGCTGCAGTCCCGTCGCGACACCACCGGGGTTCACCGCATTGGCGATGATGCCGTCGGAGGCCCACCGGCGGGTCGCCTCGACGGCGAAGAGGGAGTTCGCGGTCTTCGACTGGGCGTAGGCGATCTGCGGGTCGTAGCTGCGACGCTCGAAGTGGAGGTCGTCGAAGTCGACGCCGGAACGCATGTGGGCTGTCGAACTGACCGAGACGATCCGTGCCCCGTCGCGGTCGAGCGCTCCCTGGGCCAGGGCGCTGTGAAGGCCGGTGGCCAGGGCGAAGTGGCCGAGGTGGTTCGTCGCGAATTGAAGCTCCCAGCCCTCACGCGTTCGTTCGAGGCCACCGGTGACCACGCCCGCGTTGTTGATCAGCAGGTGAAGCGGGCCGTCCCACGCGTCGACGAAGCGGGTGACGGTGGCCCTGTCGGCGAGGTCGAGCCGCACGACGTGAGGCCGGATCCCTCCGGTCGAGCTCGCGATCGCCTCAGCGACGGCGTCGCCCGCAGTCGTGTTCCGGACGGCGAGCGTCACTTCTGCCCCGGCAGCGGTCAAGGCGCGAGCCGTCTCGATCCCGAGTCCGGAGGAAGCTCCCGTCACGATCGCGCGGACGCCGGTGAGGTCGACGCCCCGCAGCACGTCGTCGGCGGTGCTGGAGGAGGTGAAGGGCGTGGAGAGGGGTTCGCGAGCAGCCATGACGGCGACTATACGCACTAGACCTAATTTGTATAGCGCGAATACTGCTCCCGTATGCTGGTCGCATGAGCAGCACCAGCACCAGCACCAGCGCCGATGTTGGCCACCCGCCGTCGCCAGTTGCCGATACCGCCGACCGTCGGACCGCGGTTCTGGACTCCGCCATGGTCACGTTCGCGCGATTCGGTTACAGGAAGACCTCGATGGAGGAGGTGGCGCGGGCGGCGCGCATCTCCCGTCCGGGGCTCTACTTCCTCTTCTCCTCGAAGGAGGCCCTGTTCCGGGCCGCTGTCACCCAGGCATTGGAGCGGGACATCGCAGCGGTCGAACGCGTCCTGGCCGACACCGGCCGACCCCTCGGAGAGCGCCTCGTCGAAGCGTTCGACCAGTGGGCGGGTCGTTACGTCGGCCCGCTGACGCGCGATGTCGCGGTGGTCATCGAGGACAACCCCGACCTCCTCGGAGAAGTCGTCGAGACCACGCCGCGACGTTTCGAGGAACTGGTCACAGACGCGATCGCCGTCGAGTCAGGACAAGAGGCAGCCACCCCTGTCGCACAGACGATGATCAGCGCATCGATCGGTCTCAAGCACCAGACCGCATCACGGGAGTTCTACCTCGGACGACTGGAGGTCGCCATCGATCTCCTGATGCACTGAAGACGCAGGCCGAAGTGGGCGACGAGGTCCTGGCTGCGGCCCTGAATCGTGTCCGGCGAGGGTTGGACAGCGGTGCGGCGATGCGGCCATGGCGCGGCCGTGCGTGCTTCGTCCGGGCTCGGCGGGCTGCGGCGGATGGCCGGGCCCACCGCTGCCCGGCCGTCCGCCGGCAACTCGCCGATGCCTGACCGGTCGGTCGCCAGCGCCCCGCTGCTCGTCCGCCGCCGTCTGCCACTCATCGCCGCTCGCCTGCCTGGCAGTCGGTGCGCCAGGCACCGGACGACCATGTGTTCGGTGAGCGGCGCCGCCTGCGTGCGCCACCACCCCCAACCGTGACGAGCACCCCTCTCAGCGGAAAACCGCAGGCGCGTCCCCGCAAGGTGCGGAACGATGAAGCATGCGCCCAGATGACTGGCACCTGACCGACGACGTCGAGCGGCTCCTCGCGCGAGCCGGAGATTTCCTACGCTCACGACCCGCCCTGCACACCCTGCCCTTGACGGTGACCGCGACGCTGCGCACACGCGGCGCGAACGCCTACGGAACCGAAGCGCCCCTCTTCGGCTGGCTGGAGCGAACCGGCAGCGTCTGCGCCACGTTCTTCCGCACGCCGCCCCGCCGCCTGAACCTGACGCCCCTCGCCCCTGAACAAGTCGACCGTCTCGCCGCCCGCCTGGCCGAACTCGGCCACCACCTCCCGGGGATCAACGCGGACCGCCAGACCGCTGAGGCTTTCGCCGCAGCCTGGCAGCACCGCACAGGCGCAACGCCGACGCTCCGCGAGCGGCTGCGCCTCTATCGGCTCGGCACACTCGTCCCGCCGCGGCCGCACCCGGAGGGCCGGGGCCGCGTCGCGGACGAGCGGGACCGCGAGCAACTCGTATGCTGGTACCACGAGTTCACGGCAGCCATCGGCAAGCCTGCTTCCACGGACGCCGGCTCCTGGGCCGACATCCGCATCGCCTCCGGGCGCCTCACGTTGTGGGAGACCCCGGACGGGACACCGGTCTCCATGGCGGGAGTGACCGAGTCGGTCGCCGGCCAGATTCGCGTGACCCCCGTCTACACCCCCACCCCGCTACGCGGACGTGGCTACGCGGGCGCCGCGACAGCCGAGGTGAGCCGGGTCGCGTTGACCGCGGGCGCGACGGAGGTCGTCCTGTTCGCGGACTTGGCCAACCCCACCAGCAACGCCCTCTACCAGCGCATCGGCTACCTCCCCGTCACCGACTTCGCCGTCTACGACTTCACGCCCACTACGCCGCTCGGCGGCTGATCGCCGGCCTGCCACAGGCCGGGCGCCGTCCTCCGGCCGCGGCGGGCCTGGGGCGCGGCCGTGAGCGATCTGTGCGCCTGCCTCGATGACCCGCTCGTACGCCTGGCGACTCGGCGACTCGTTGGGGCGACTGCGGTGGGCTTGCCCATCGAGGCCCATGGAGGCCCATCGCGGCCCGGCCCGGAGTCAGCCGATCGCGAGCTGTCCGCCGCGTGCTTCGAGAACCGTGCCGGTGATGTAGCTGGCGCGGGACGAGGCAAGGAACGCAACCGCTTCGGCGATTTCCTCAGGGTCGGCGACCCGCCCCAGTACGGTGGTTCGCCCGATTGCCTGGAGGGCTTCCCCTCCCATCTCCTCCGTTCCGGGGGTGTAGACGGGGCCGGGGGCGACGGCGTTCACGCGGACGCCTTGGGCGCCGAACTCGTCAGCCCATACTCGGGTGAGAAGCTCGAGCGCGGCTTTGGAGGCCCCGTAAGCGCCCGATTCCCGCACCGGCGTGGTAGCCGCCGCCGTACTCATACTCACGATGGCGCCATGCCCCCGCGTAGCCATTCCCGGGGCGAGGGCGCCGACCAGGAGCATCGGCGCGCGTGCGTTGACGGCCATCTGGGCGTCGAACATCTCGGCGCTGGTGTCCGGCGTACTGGCGAACCGGTAGATACCGGCGTTGTTGATGAGAATGTCCACTTCGCCTGCTTCGGCGGCAAGGCGCAGGACGTCTTCGGAGCTGCTCAGATCCGCAGCAATGAACCGGGCGGCCTTCCCGCCCGCGGCAGCGATCTCTTCGACGATCTCAGCACCTCGCTGTTCGTCCCGCCCGTGGACGACAACCGAGGCTCCCGACGCTGCCAGGCGCAGGGCAACGGCCCGGCCGATGCCGGCGGTGGCGCCGGTGACAAGAGCGGTGGATCCGTCCAGTTCTGCAGTCATGGAAAGCTCCTCCAAGTCGAGAGGAACGACATGCTGTTGGTTGTTCCTCGTGTAACTGATGATCCTGATGCTTCCTTCCATGGCTGGGACGGACCCACGCCGAGCCGATCGTTGAGCGTGGTCCAGCACGGGGCCGTGGCCGACGTCGTCTTGGGAGGCCGGTGAGCTCGCTTTCGCCGATCACGTCCGGAGGTGACTGGAGCGCCCCGCACTGCTCTTGGGGAGCGGCGGGTGCGCTGCGTCCGGATCGGTGACGGCGGATGACCGGTCGGGCGCAAGCTGCCGCGCCGTTCGATGGGTCAGGGGAGTTCGGATTCGAGGCGGCGTTGTAGTTCCCTGAGGGTCTCGCGGGCGAGGTGGAGCCTTTCCGCGTCGAGGCCCTCGGTGGTGCGGAGGGCCAGTTGGGTATAGGCGGTCTGCATCCTGTGCAGTGCGGCGCGGCCGGTCGGGGTGACTTCGAGCAGCTTGGCCCGCTGGTGCGCGGGATTGGGCCGGTAGCAGGCGAGTTCGTCCTCGACGAGCAGGTCCGCGACGCGCTGGACGGCCTGGCGCGTGTGGCCGAGCCGACCTGCGATGGCGCCGACCGGGGCGGCTTCCTGTTCGACCTCGGCGAGGACCTGCCAGCGCGCCAGGCTCTGGCCGGTGGGGCGGGCGATGCCGTTGCCGATCGCCTCGACGACGTTGGCGCTGAACAGCCGTCAGGTGGGTGCGTGCATCGAAGATGCGCGCACCGCATCCCACACGGGTGCAACCCGCTACGTCGACGCCCACGTCAGCCAGCTCCAGGCGCGCCCAAGGCCGTAGTCGTTCTGCTGCGGTAGTGCAGAGAAAGGCTCCGCGCTCTTCCAGCGGACCACCGACCAGAGCACGGCAGGACCAGGTCCCGCCGCGCGCATCAACCCGGCTCCACTCATCAGGCCCCCGTGGAATCGATCATCTAGGGAACCGGAAGGCGCTCTACCGGCGGATCGCCGAGATCAGTCCGCCGGGCTGCTCCTCGCGCTGCGGCGGGCTGCTGAACGGGCGGCCGTAGGCGGCAGCGCGCTCGCGCAGGGTGTGGCTGTCGGCCTCCCAGCCGTGCCCGGCCAGCCAGCCCGCCGGGTCGTCGGGCATCTCCGAGACCCACATGGACGCCGCCGATCCCGGCGCGGCGTTCGCGCCGAAGCGGTCGAGCACGCCGCGCGAGCCCAACGTCAGCCCCATCCGACTGCCCGCCGCCGACTGCGCGCCGATCCGGGTCAGCAGCAACTCCACCGCGTCCTCGGGCAGATAGATCAGCAGTCCCTCGGCGATCCACACTGTGGGCGCGGCCGGGTCGTGCCCTGCGGCGGCCAGCGCGCCTGGCCAGTCCGCACGCAGGTCCACCGCGACGGTGATCCGCTCGCAGCGTGCGACGGCCCGCTCCTGGCGCAGCACCGAAGCCTTGAAGTCCAGTGGCGCGGCGGTGTCGACCTCGAACAGCCGGGTGCCTTCGGGCCAGTCCATCCGGAAGGCCCGGCTGTCCATGCCGGCGCCGAGCAGCACGACCTGCCGGATCCCGGACGCGGAGGCCCGCTGCAACAGGTCGTCGAGGAACTTCGTCCTGATGACGATGGAGGCCGACACGGCCAGTCGGCGGCGGCGCGCGCCCTCGTCATCGGGCAGCGGCGCCGAGGAGGGCCACAGGCCGCCGGCGGTGGCGAAGGCCCGTGCCAGTGGGTCGCGGAACAGCGCGTCGTCCCGCTCGGTCTCCAGCGCCCGCACCCTGGCCACCCCCACCGCCGTGGCCCATACGCCCGACGGCTGCACCCGCTCCTGCTCATCAGTCACCGCGCCAGCCTAGATGATCGAATCCCAGGGAGCCCGATGAGTGCAGCCTGGAGCCAGTCTCATGCGCGAGCCGGGCTCAGATCCTGAGGCAGCACAGTCATGATCGGAGTTGCTCTTTGCTCAGGCGTGGTGCCGCAGGAAAGTGGTGAGCGGCCCGTTGGTTGCTTCGGGGTGCGTCAGGTTCGGGGTGTGGCCGGCGCCGGGAACGACGAGCAGGTCCAGGGCCCCGGGCAGCTGGTCGCGGAGCATCTGCCCGAAGGCAAGGGGGACCGGCTCGTCACGTTCGCCGTGGACGATCAGCGCCGGCGCGGTGATCTCGCCGAGGCGCCCCGAGACGTCGTCCACGCTCATCAGCACGGCAACCGCGTCCGCCAGTCGCGTGCGGGGCTGCTCGCGCCACGAGCGCAGCCACTCCTCGTGGATCGCGGGCTTGCCGAGCAGCAGGTCGAGCAGCACCGGGGCCACCATGTCAGGGCCGCCGGCCCGGAAAGCCTCGCTGACTCCGCCCATCTGCGCCAGGGCCGCCGGCGGCCAGGCCACCGCCGCGGTGTCCACCAGGACCAGGGCCCTGACCCGCTCGGGCGCCCGCAGCGCCGCGCGCAGCGACAGGAACCCGCCCTGCGAATGCCCGACCAGCGTCGCCCGCGAGACCCCGAGGTGGTCGAGCAGTCCGAGCAGGTCGTCGGCGGATTCCCAGTACGTGTACAGCTCGCCGTCGTCCTTGGACAGGCCGTGCAGCCGCTCGTCCCACACCACACACCGGAACTCGCCGCGCACCGCCTCGACCTGCGGCGCCCACATCCGCCGGTCCATCAAGTTGCCGTGGCTGAAGACGACCACCGGGCCGTCGCCGCCGCTGTCCTCGAAGTAGAGCTGCTGACCATTCACAGTCGCGTATGGCATGCGCGTTCTCCCATCGGGTTAACTTGGTGCTTCCACAGTGCCGGGGGAGCGAACGGCCGAATTGCCGTCACGCGTACACCCCGTTGTCGCTACGCGCACGGAAGCAGGGGAACGAGCCATGGCGGTCGTGCTGCGGACCCAAGACCACGCGGCGGCCGACCGGCGCGCGTTCTGGCAGGACGTCGTCTGCGACAGCTTCGTGCCGGTCCACGTCAAGCCGCTGACCGACGAGCCGTTCCACGGCCGGATCCAGGCAGACCGACTCGGCGCCGTCCAGATCGCCGAGGTGGTGGCCGACCCGAGCCAGGTGGACCGCACGCCCCGGCTGATCACCCGCTCCGACGCCGAGTTCCTGCTCGTCGGCGTGATCCAGGGCGGCAGCGCGCTGATCCAGCAGGACGGCCGGGAAGCCGAACTGCACCCCGGCGACATCGCCTGTTACGACACCACGCGCCCCTACACGCTCGTGTGCCACGAGGGCTTCTCCATGCTGGAGTTCATGCTCCCGCACCGCCTGACGCACCTGGACAGCGGCCAGACCGGCGAGGTGACGGCGACTCGCTTCTCCGCGACCGAAGGCGTCGGCGCCCTGGTCTCCCCGTTCCTCACCCGACTGGCCAAGCGCCCTCGCGACTACGCGGACAGCGCGGAGAGCCTCGCCCGGACCACCGGTGACCTGCTCGCCACCATGTTCGCCGAGCGGTGCACCCGCCCGAGCCGAGACGACGCACATGCCGTGCGTCGCACCACGTTCCTCCGCATCCGCGCCTATATCGACCAGAACCTCGGCGACCCCGACCTGTCGCCGGCGCAGATAGCCAAGGCACACCACATCTCCCTGCGCTACGCGCAAAAGCTCTTCGCCGAGGAGCAGACCACCATCACCGCCTGGATCAGACAGCGCCGGCTGGAGGGCTGCCGCCGCGACCTCACCGGCCCGTTCGCGGCAGGCCGCACCGTGGCCTCGACCGCGGCCCGCTGGGGCTTGCTCGACCCGGCTCACTTCAGTCGCGTGTTCAAGTCCGCCTACGGCCTCAGCCCTGTCGACTATCGCGCCGCGCACAGCGAGAAGTGACCGCTCGGCAACGCAACATCGGCAACGTCTCGCACCGCCGGGCGGAATGCCCCCGCGCCTCGTTCTGTGCACGCTCCCTGGTCCACCGTCGGTGATCTGATCGACTACGTGCGCGAGGTCGCTCCGCACACCGCGTACGCCGTGCACGACGGTGCCCTCAACGACGTAGGCGCCGCGATGGTCGAGGGCTTCCTCGGCGAGCGGGGCCCCGGGGTCCCGGCCCGCTACCACCGGCTCGCCCCGGGCACGACCACCCGGATCGGCTGAGGCCCGGCGCCGCCGGCAGCGGCGGCACCACACCTGCCGGTCCGATTCCCCACCACCGTTACGCGGGCTCACATGCCTGGCGGGGGGCTGTGAGGCCGCGCCCGGACACCTGCCTGTTATGCCCCAAAGGGGATGATGTCGCCTCACTGCTGCATGCCATCGATCCGGCCACCCGCCTGCGATGCCGGACGTGGCCCCGTGGGTCCGAATGACTGCGGCTTCTCCTAATTTCGGATGTGTTATTCGGGCCCAGGGGTGCAGTGGTGGCAACCGCTAGGCTCCTTGTCAATGCGCTCTTCACGCTTCGTACACACACGCGCGGGCGCGGCGCGGTCTCGGAGGGACGACGACCGCCGCCGGTCGCTGTCGTGCGGAACGGGGCTGGGTCGGGCCGTTTCCCTCTTGGCCATCACGGCCCTCATAACCGTCGCAGCGATCGTGTTGAGCGTGGCCGTGGCCGGATACGCGTCCGACACAGGGGTACGGGACGCGGGCACGACGACGGATCTGCCGCAGCCGGCGGGCACGTTCCCGTCGGGGCCGGACCGGACGCCCCCCGAACGTCCTCCCGTCGAGGGGGCAAAGCGGTGTCCACCCCGTGCCGATGCCGTTCTCCTCGAATACGGCGCGCCCGGGCACCGTCCGGCCTTCGCCGGCGTCTTGCCATCCCTCACCGGAACAGCGAGGACATTGCCATGACCGCCACCCCCGCCCTCCTCGACGAACCCGCCGGTCCGCACATCCTGTTCGTGGAGGACGACGCGGTGATCCGGGACACCGTCCGCATCGCGCTCCAGCGTTACGGCTTCACCGTCTCCACTGCGGCCGACGGCCTCACCGGCCTCGAACTCTTCCGGAGCGCGCACCCGGATCTGCTGCTGCTCGACCTCATGCTTCCGCAGCTCGACGGCATCGGACTGTGCCGGAGGATAAGGGAGTTCAGCCTCGCGCCGGTCCTCATGGTGACCGCGCGCGGCGACGACCTGGACGTGATCTCCGGGCTGGAGGCGGGCGCGGACGACTATGTGGTCAAGCCGTGCGAGAGCGCGGTGCTCGTCGCGCGCATACGGTCGCTGCTGCGCCGCGCCTCCTTCCCGTCCCTGTCCGGGGAGCCCGCACGCGAGGAACCCGCACGCGACGAGGGCGCGGCGGACGCCCGGTCCGTCCTCACCTTCGGGGAACTGACCATCGACACCTCCGGAATGGAGGTGCGGCGCGCGGGTGAGATCGTGGCGCTGACCCCCACGGAGCTGCGACTGCTGCTGGCGTTCGCCGAGTCGCCGGGCGTCGTGCTGGAGCGCAGGACGCTGCTGAGAAAGGTGTGGGACCACACCTGGGACGGCGACACGCGCGTGGTCGACCTGCATGTGAAGCGGCTGCGTGCCAAGGTCGACGCCGAACGGATCGAGACCGTACGCGGCTTCGGATACAAGCTGCGGCGCTGACGATGCCTCCGCACCCGCCGTCCTCTCCGAGGGCCTGGTCCTGGTATCCCTCACGGTCCTTGCGGTGGCGCATCGCGGGACTGGTGGCCGCGGCGACCTGTGTGACCGTCATCGTCCTGGAGATTCTGGTCGATCGCGCCTCGCACGCCTTCACGTTGGAACAGTCCCGCTCGGTCACCATGCTCACGCTCGACCGTGCCGCCGTGTCCTACTCGCGTACGGGCCTGGTCGCCGGAACCGGCGCCGAACTCGACGCGACCGAGGTGCCCGGAAAGCTGCGGGCGTTGGTACGCCAGGGGCGTCAGGGCACGCAGTACACGGACGGTCCCGACGGTCCCGCCATGTGGGCCGCCCGCCCCGCCGGCACACGAACCCTGTCGGTACGGCACTCGTTGCGCACCACGCTGGGCGACCTGGAAGGCTTCAACAGGTCCATCCTGCGGGCCGGCCTGTTGACGATCCTCGTCGTGCTGCCGCCCATCTGGCTCGTCACCGGGGAAATGAGCCGCCGGCTGCGAACGGCCGCGGGCACCGCCCGACGGATAGCGGCCGGCGACCTGGACGCCCGGATCTCCGCGATGCCCCGCCCGTTCGACGAGATCGCCGAGATCTCCGGTGCCGTTGACTCGATGGCGGCCTCCCTCCAGGCGCGACTGCGAAGCGAACAACGCTTCACCGCGGATGTCGCCCATGAACTGCGCACGCCCCTGATGGGGTTGGTCACCGCCGCCGAACTGCTCCCGGACGGTGAGGCGGAACGCTACGTGCGGGACCGGGTGCGCGCGCTGTGCGCGCTGGTCGAGGATCTGCTGGAGATCTCCAGACTCGACGCGGGCGTGGAGCGCGCGGACCCGCAGCACTGCGCGCTGGTGCCGCTGTTGGAGGAGACGGTGGAGCGGGTCGCGGTTCCGGCGACGGTGCTCGTCGGGGGCCCCACCAACCCGGCGGACGTACGCGTGTGGACCGACCCCCGCAGGCTGGAGCGCATCGTTGCCAATCTCGTCGTCAACGCGCACCGGCACGGCCGTCCGCCCGTGACGGTCACGGTGGGGGTGGACGCCGACACCGGCGTTCCCACCGTGTCCGTACGGGACCGGGGGCCCGGCTTTCCCACCGGACTGCTGGACGACGGCCCTCAGCGGTTCCGGACCGGCGCCCGTGAACGCGGCAAGGGACACGGACTCGGGCTGACCATCGCGCTCGGGCAGACCCACGTCATCGGCGCCACTCTGACGTTCGGCAACGCACCGGACGGCGAAGGCGCCGTGGCCCTCGTACGGCTTCCCCGCGGCCCGGCGGCGGACCCGATACGCGACTGACACACCGCCGACCCCGGACGGACGTATCGCTGACACGCCGTCGCGGCACAGCCGAGCCGGCGCCGACCTCTCTCCTACCTCAGGACGACACATTCGCTTCGCAGGATGGCATCCGCACCTGAACTGACGACGTTCCAGGGAAGGACTGCCGCAATGAACGCGAAGACCACCCACGGCGCGCGGGAAGAGACCGTGGTCGACCTCGCCGCGTACGGCGCGCAATTCGTCGAGAACCCCTATCCCGTCTACGCGGAGCTACGCGCGAAAGGACCGGTGCACCGGGTCCGTGTCCCCGGCCAGGAGCGGGACTTCTGGCTGGTCGTCCGCAACGAGGAGGGCCGCCGCATCCTCGCCGACGAGCGCCTCAGCAAGGACTGGCGCTCCCAAGGTGTCTGGCCGGCCGACGCGCTGCCGATCAACGAGAACATGGTGGAGAGCGATCCGCCCAAACACACGCGCCTGCGCGCCCTGGTGACCCGCGCGTTCACCGCGCGGCGCATCGAGGCACTGGCTCCCCGGGTCCACACGCTGACCGCGGATCTCCTGGACGCGATGTCCAAGGCCCCCAACGGGCGGGCCGACCTGGTCGCCGCCCTCGCCTTCCCGCTCTCCATGACGGTGATCTGCGAGCTGCTCGGCGTGCCGGACCTGGATCGGCAGTCGTTCCGGCAGTGGACCAACGAGATCGTGGCTTCCTCCTCCCCCGAGGCGACCGCCGAGGCCGTGCGGGCGGTCAACGCCTATCTCACCGGCCTCATCGAGCAAAAGCGCGCAGAACCGCGCGACGACCTGCTGAGCGCGCTGCTGCGCACGACCGACGAGGAGGGGGACAGGCTGAGCCCGGAAGAAGTCGTCGGCATGGCCTTCCTGCTGCTCGCGGCCGGGCACGAGACCACCGTCGGCCTGATCTCGAACACCGTGCTGGCGCTGCTCCGCCACCCCGACCAACTCGCGCTGCTGAAGGCCGACTTCTCCCTGATCGGCAACGCGGTCGAGGAGACGCTGCGATACGACAGCCCGACGGAGAACTCGACCTACCGGTTCGCCACCGAGGCCATGGACTTCTGCGGCGCCCGCTTCGAGAAGGGCGATCCGGTGCTGGTGTCGCTCGCCGCGGCCGGGCGGGACGGCGAACGCTTCGAGGACGGCGAACGCTTCGACATCACCCGCAGCGCGCGCGGACACCTCTCCTTCGGCCACGGCATCCACTACTGCCTGGGCGCCCCGCTGGCCCGGCTCGAAGCCGGCGTCGCGGTCCGAGCCCTGCTGGAGCGCTGCCCCGATCTGCGCCTCGACACCTCCGAACCCCTCGTGTACATCCCGGGGATGCTCGTCCGCGGCGTGCGCCGGCTGCCGGTGCGATGGACCGGGTGACCCCGTGACCGCACCGAACCCTCGACTCCCCGTCCCGAGCACCCCGAGCACACCCCGGAGCACTCCATGAGTACCGACACGGTGAACCCGGCGCACGACACGGCCCGCGGCCCGATCAGCGAAACCGCCAAGATCAGCACGGACGACACCCACACGTTCTTCTTCGACCACCCCCTCGACCACATACCGGGCATGCTGCTCGTGGACACCGCCCTGCACCGGGCGGAGCAGGCCGCCGGCCGGCACGCAACGGGTCCACTGCGGGTCCAGGACCTCGATCTGACGTTCAACGGCCTGTGCGAGCACGGTTCCGAGGCCCTCGTCCACCTCAGGGAGAACCAGCCAGGCAGCCGCACGTTCAACCTGGACGTACGCCAGGACGGGACGAGCGTCTGCACCGGATCGCTGCGGCTGGAGCCGGCTCCACGGCGGGAACTCTTCGTCGAACCGCCAGGACAGGCACCGGGACACGACCGCCCGCGACGCGCGTCCGCGGAGCTGGTCCACAAGAGGTCCCTGGACAACATCCTGATCGGGCCGCTGCGGCAGACCGGCGAGCACAGCTACACCACCGTCATGATCGCCCCGCCCGCCGACCGATGGCCCGACGTGCATCCCACGACCGTGCTGGTGGAGGCGATCCGGCAGACCGCGACCCTCACCTCCCACACCGCGTGGGACATCCCCACGGACTGGCAGTACATCCTGATGTCGATCCACCTGACGCTCACCGGCACCGCGACCTGGCCCGCCGCTCCCGAACTCATCTGCCACGTCAGCCCGTTGAAGGGCCGAGCCCGCGGCGGGATCGACATCGCCGTCCAGGTCGACGGGGTACAGGTCGGCCACATGCACCTCAAGGCCCGCGCCGTACCTCCGGCCGCGTACCAACGGATGCGCGAGGCCAGCGCGAAGACGGCGGAGGCGACGGCATGAGGCGCTGGATCACCGAGAAGTTCCCGGCACTCTTCTTCTTCACCGGGATCCTGGCCGGCGTCGGCGCCCTCGTCCGGGCGGCGCGGGACACCGGGAGCCCCGCCTTCCCGATGCCGGCGGTGATGATCGGCGTCTACCTGTGCTGGGTCCTGCTGGAGGCGCGCATCACCTTCCGCACGGCCAGGATGCAGGACACCGAGGACGACCACGGCACGGAGATCCTCTACGGGCTGTCACGGTTCGCGACCGTCCTCGCCGCGCTCTACGGCCCGCTGCCCGACACGACGCCGCTCCTGGCGGCCGGCCCGCTGCTGGTCCTGTTGGCCGGAATCGCGCTGCGGCTCCTCTCGATCCGGACGCTCGGCGTCTTCTACTCGCACCGGGTGCGCACGGACGCCCAGCACCGCGTCGCCACCTCCGGACCGTACCGGCTGCTCAGACACCCGGCCTACGCGGGAATGATCCTCGCGCACATCGGGCTGGTGGCGTACTTCCTGAATCCGTTGAGCGTCGCGCTGTTGCTGCTGCTGTTCGTCCCCGCGGTCGTGCGCAGGATCTCCGTCGAGGAGAAGGTGATGTCGACCGTCGCCGGCTACCGCGACTTCATGGCGAGCCGCAAACGGCTCGTGCCGTTCCTGTGGTGACCGAAGGACCGCGCACCGGCCGACTGCCCAGGGTCGCCCTGACCGGGGCCACCGGTTACGTGGGCCGCGCGTTGCTGCGGCACCTGTCGGGAATGGCCTCGCCCTGGCCGGTCACGGCGCTGGTCCGGCAACCACCGCCGCGGCGGCTGCCGTTCGTCACCTACGTGCAGGGCGAGATCCCCGGGCGGCTGCCCGCCGGCTTCCCGCCGCCCGGCACCGACGTGCTGATTCACCTCGCCAACGAGAACCGCAGCCGCGACCAGGACCTCCTGCACGCCGTGAACGTGGCGGGCACCCGCGCCCTGATCGGCGCAGCCCCCGACTCCCTGAAGGGCGTGCTGCTCGGCAGCTCCCTGTCCGTCTACGGCAGGGGCGCTCAGATCCGGGTGGCGGAAACGGCGCCCGCCCGGCCGTCGACATCCCTGGCCCACGCCCGGCTGGGCGCCGAGCGCGAGGTCGCCGAGGCCATGCGGCAGCGCGACGCAACGGCCTACCTGCTGCGGCCGCGGTTCATCACCGGCCGGGACGACACCTCGTTCCTGCCCGGCATCAGCAAGCTTCGGCGGCTGCCGCTGCGGGTGCCCGCCGACCGGACCCACTTCAGCCTGATCGACGTCGACGACTACGGCTCGGTGATCGCGCAGCTCGCGCGCCGGGTGCTGGAACGCGCCGCGTCCGGCACACCCGTCCGCACGGCGGTGAACGTCGCCTACCGCAGACCCGTGACCCTGCGCGCCCTGTTCGACCTCCTGGCGGCCCCGCCGAGCCCCGGCCCCCTCCGCTGGCTGCCGGCCGCTCCGGTACGGGCCCTGAGTTCCGTGCTCCCCGGGCAAGGGGCGTCCCGGCTCGCGGAGCAACTCGACCTGGTCACCCGGTCCCACTGGGCCGACGTCGGCCTCCTGGAGAGCGAGATCGGAACCGCACTGACCGCGAAATCACCGGAAACGGTGGTGCGCTCCTACCGGGCGCACCAACCCCAACCCGAACAGGGAAACTCGTGAACGAGACTCTCATCGAGACACTCGACGACGGCATGACCCCGGACAGCGTCGGCTGGAAGTTCGCCCGGCTCAAGACCCTCCAGGAACGGGGTGTTCGGGTCCCGGGACTGTTCTGCCTCACCGGCGCGGCCTACCACCGGGCGGTGGCACCGGTCGCGGACGCCATCGACTCCCTGGTGCGCGACACCGACCTGGACGACTGGGACCAGTTGTGCGCCACCAGCGCCCGGATCCGTGAGGTCATCGCCCAGGCCGGACTCGGCCCCGAGGTGGAGCCGGCCCTCGAACGCCGGCTGGCCGCCGATTTCCCCGACGGCCCGCTGCTGGCGGTGCGGGCCTCGGTCATCGGTGCCCTGGGCCAGGGGGAGGACTCGGCACGGAACCCGTTCGCGGGCATGAGCGACAGCTTCCTGTACGTCCCGCCGTCCGGGGTGAAGGAGGCGGTGCTCAAGTGCTGGGCATCGGCGTTCAGCCCGGAGGGACTGCTCTACCGGCACCGTCAGGGGCTGCCCTTCTCCGGGCTGTCCGTCGCCGTCGGCGTCCAGCGCATGGTCTTCGGTGAGCGCTCGCTCGTCCTGTTCACCTGCGACCCCACCAGCTACGCGCGCAACACGGTGATCAGCGCGAGCTGGGGCATCGGAGAGGGCGTCGTCCAGGAGAAGGCCCCCGTCGACCACTACTTCGTGCACTCGCGCACCGGGAACGTCGAGAGCGTCGTGGCCCGCAAGACGACCATGGTGACCCTCGACCGCGAGCGGGGACACGGAACCGTCGAGACCGCCGTGGCGAGCGAACGCGTCGACGTTCCCGTGCTGAGCGACGAGGAGGCCAGGTCGCTGGCCGCACTCGGCCGCGACATCGAGAAGATCTTCGGCGAGCCGCAGGACATCGAGGCGACCTTCACCGAGGACGGTCTCGTGCACGTGGTGCAGTCGCGACCCGTGACCATCGAGGCCGACCGGCACCGCATCTGGAGCAGCGCCAACGTGTCCGAGAGCTTCCCGGACACGACGACCCCGATGACGTACTCGGTGGCGCGCCGCTTCTACTGGCTGCTGAACCACGACTACCTGCGCCGCAGCGGAGTCCCCGAGAGCGAACTGCACGATCTGCACGAGACGATGACCCGGCTGCTCGGGTTCCTCGACAACCGCATCTACCACAGCATCAACGCCTTCATCACGATGCTGTCCGCCGTGCCGATGTTCGACAGCGTCCGGCGCGACTGGGAACGCCTCGTCGCCGAACTCGACACGTTCTACCACCACACGTCCGACAAGCCCACGGGCTTTCGCGCCCGCGGTCGCCGGGCGGTCCGACTGGTCACCGGATGGGGCCGGGTGGCGCGTGCGTACCAGACCCTGCCCCGCGACTTCAAGGATTTTCAGGAGCAGTGGAGCGGGCTGCTGCGGGAGGTGCGGACCGGGGCGACGGCGAGCGAACATCCGCTCAAGCTCGTCGCCGACTACCGGCACACCTGGCGCACGGCGGGACGGCTCTGGGGCATCACCCTCGTCAACTACCAGTTCATGGTCCTGTTCCACAAAGCCGTCGAGCTGACCATGGACCGCTGGGGCGTCGACGAGCAGGAGACCCTCTTCAGCCAGTTGCTGTGCGGCGGCCGGCAGCTCAAGGGCGCGGAAATCGCCCTGAGCGCCGTACGGCTGGCCGAGCGGGTGCGCGCCGACGCGGGACTGCACGATGTGTTCCTGGCCGACCCACCACGCGCGATCTGGGACCGCTTGGAGGCCGGGAAGCTTCCACGCGAGTTCACCGAGGAAGTGCGCCGGCACATCGAGGGGTACGGCGACCGCGGCATCGCGGAACTGAAGCTGGAGAAGTCCAACCTCCGCGACACGCCGTGGGAGCTGATCCGCCTCGTCCAGCAGTACGCCGCGAGCGACCTGACCGTCGCGGACATGGAAGAGGTGGAACGCGAAACGCGCCTGGCGGGCGAGGCACTGCTGCGCTCCAAACTCCCGCGGGCCCGGCTGCGGCGCGCGGTGCTGCTCGGTCTGTTCGACCGGCTGCGCACCACCCTGTACTACCGGGAAGTCGGCCGGTACATGCGCAGTGAGCTGTTCGGTTACAGCAAGCAGGTCATCCGCGCCCTGGGTGCGGAGTTGCACCGCCGCGACGTGCTCGGCGACCCGGAGGACGTGTTCTTCCTCGATCTCGACGAGCTCTTCGGCTTCGTGGACGGCACGGGCTCCACCCGCGACCTGGCGGGACTGGTCGCGGTCAGGAGGCGCGATCTGGAGAAGTCCCGGGCGCTGCGGCCGGTGCGCGAGTTCGCCACCGGCGACGTGGTGGCGACGTCGGTGCCGCAGCAGGAGGACGTGTCGCCGGACGGCACGGAGGGCGTCGAGGGGCTGCGCGGCCTCGGCTCGTGCCCGGGAAAGGTCCGCGGATACGCGCGTGTCCTGTCGGACCCGGCCCTGGACGGGGAGTTCCCCGCCGACAGCATCCTCATCACCCGGGAGACCGATCCCGGCTGGCTCTACCTCATGCTCGCCTCGAAGGGCATCGTCGTCGAACGCGGCAGCCTGCTGTCGCACACCGCCATCACCGGCAGGAAGTTCGGCATACCGACGATCGTGGGGGTGCCGGACGCGACCCGGAGGATCCCCGAGGGGAGCCTCATCGAGGTCGACGGGGGCACCGGCAGCGTCGTGATCCTCGACGAGGCCCCCCGGTGAGGCCGCTGCGCGCCTTCTGGCGGTTCTTCTCCCGGCGCTTCCCCGCCCTGCGCTACCTGGCGTACGTCGTGCTGTGGCCGGCGGGCGTGCTGGGCGCGTTGGCGCCGTTGCGTCCCGCCGGGGCGGCGGTGGGACCTGGTGTCGCGAAGCAGGTGTGCGCCGCGTTGGCCCTGTTCGTGATCCTGTTCTTCATGCGCGCGGTCGACGAGGTCAAGGACCTCGACTACGACCGGGAGTTCCACCCCGACCGTCCCCTCGTGACCGGCGAGACGGATGCCGCGACGATCCGTTTCTACCTGGCGGGGGCGGCGGTGGCCGCCGTGGCACTGAGCGCCGTCGTCGGAACGGCGGCCGTCGTGACGGGCGTGGCGATCATGGCCTACAGCGTGTTCCTGCTCCTGCTGGAGAGGACCTCCGAGCGCTTCCGCGAGAGCATCTGGGGGAACATCGCCATCACGATCCAGCTCAAGACCGGACTGATCTGCTACCTGGCGCTGCTGGCCGCCTCCGGCGGCACCGGAACGCCGCCGCTGCCGACCGCGCTCGTGGTGCTGTCCTTCCTCCTGGCGTATCTGCACTGGGAGATCGCACGCAAGACGGTACGGGCGCGATTCGCCTTGCCCGGAGAGAAGCTCTACTCGACGGCGTGCGGCGCCCGGTGGAGCCTCGGAGTGGCCGCGGCCCTCATGGTCACCGCCTGCTTCTTGCGCGCGGTGGTGACCTTGAAAGCAGACGCGGGCGCGGTACGGCCCGCCACGCTCGCGGTGTTGGCCGCACCACTCGCCCTCGTGGTGTGGGGTGTGATCGGCTTCCGCAGGCGCGGGGAGGCGCGGCACACCGCCGGCGGGCCCGCGTTCGCCGCGTACCTGGCGTTCCTCGCGACCGGGGCGGTGCAGCCCGCCCTGATGGGCGAGGCGCCGCCCTGGTTCGGCTGAGCCGAACCTCCCTCCCTCCCTGCCTCCTCCTCCCCGTCTCCTTCTTTCTCCTCCTTCACTCTTCTCCTTCTCCTTCTCCTCTGACGAAAGGTGTGGCGTGTCATGAACGGACGTGTCATTTACGCCGACTTCGAGTACCCCATCCCGCTGGGCGGCGCGCGCATTCTGTCGGCGCATGTGAAGCTGCTGGCGGAGGCGGGGGTGGACGCCTACCGGTGGTCGCCGACACCGGGCTTCCGGTACGCCTGGTTCGACGACAGCGGCGTCCCGACCCTGTCGGGCATCGAGATCGACCTGACGGCCGACGACCTTCTCGTCGTCCCGGAGATCTCCGTCCTGCCCGGACACGACCCGGCGCCCGGCGCCCGCAAGGTCGTCTTCAACCAGGGGCACTTCCTCACCTTCCTCACCAGCGGCGCGGAGGGCCGGTACCCGGGCTTCACCCCCGATCCCGGCATCTGGACGATCTCCAGGGAGAGCGTCGACGTCCTCAGCCGCGCGCATCCGTACCTGCCGACGCCCCTGCTCATCCCGAACCCCATCGACGGCGAGCTCTTCCGCCCCGCCGAGCGGCGAGTGCCGAGCATCGCGTGGATGCCGCGCAACCGCCCCGCCGAGTCGCTGCTGCTGGAGCGGCTGCTCCGCGCCGATCCTCGCGGCGAAGGCGTCGAGTTGCGCCCCATCCGCGGATTGAGCCACGAACAGGTCGCCCAAGTCCTAGCCGACACGTCGGTCTTCGTCGCGCTCGGCTCACCGGAAGGAGAGGGGTTCGGCCTGCCCGTCGCCGAAGCGCTGGCGAGCGGCTGCCTGGTCGCCGGCTATCCGTTGGGCGGCGGCGAGGAGCTCTTCGACGCGCCCTCGGCCTGGCGGGTACCCGACCTGCGTACGGGCCTGCTGGCGGACCGCGCCCTGGAACTCGTCCGGCGGTCGGAGGACGGCCTGCGTGCCGAAGGGCGCCAGTGGCTGCTCGACCGGTACCACCGCAAGACGACCACGGAAGCCCTGCTGGCGGCGGTCGACGCGGCCCGGACCCTGCCGGGCGGCCCGGCCACGGCGACGCATTTCCTGGCCTGGTCGGAGGAGTACCGGCCGTTCTTCGTGTCCCAGGTGGCAGCCATGGAGGCGGCGCAGAAGGGCAGTTGACCGTCCTCACCGTGCGGAATCCGCCGACGCCGAGGTGACCGGCACGCTCTTCTCTCCCCCCGTGCAGGGCGGCCCCTGGACAGCTCAGGGGCCGCCGCCTCGGCCGCCCAGTCCCGGGGCGTTGCCGCGTCGCGGCGGACTCCGACCGGTGCTGCTGACGGTGGCGTTTGCGGTATGAGCGGGCAGTCTCCCGGCCGGGCTACATCGCCTCCACCGGGCTGGATCCCGCTGAGGGGGACATCCCGTTCATGGGACGGTGGCGGGTTGGCGTCCGGTCGGCTCGGCCTGGCCTTCGCTGAGCCTGCACGGTGCGCGGTGGGTGCCGACCGCGTCCGAACCTTCAGGGGGCGGCTGGCGGAACCGAACCCGATCCCCCTGCGTGGCCCAAATGCCTGTCGAGCGCGGCACCGACGTCGGGGCAGTTCCGGCGGACGGTGTCGAGGAAGGCGCCCAGCACGGGGGAGCGGTCCTGGCCGTTGAAGGACAGGATGAGTTCGGGCAGTGCCGTGCGCGGGGTCACCTCGCAGAACCAGGTGCCCGTGCGCGGGGCCGACAGCATGCGGGAGGGCCCGAGGCCCACGCCGATCCCGCAGGCGGCCAGGCCGATGATCGTGTGCACGTCCCTGGCGACGGACGCGCCGTCCACCGCGTCGTCGCCCAACAGGGTGCGCAGCCCGGCGGTGACCGCGGGCTCGTCCTCCCCGGCGGCCACGATCAGCGGTTGCCGCCGCACCTGGTCCACGCTCACCGATGCCTGGCCTGCGTAGGGGTGCGTGCTGCTGACGACGGCGATCAGGCGGTCGCGCCCGACCGGGACGGACACCAGGCGCTCGGCCCCGGCGCCCCGGGGCGGTCCGAGGGTGACGGCCACATCCAGTTCGCCGGAGATGAGGGTGGCGGCGCTGCGGCTGGACGCCATCTCGTGCAACTCCAGCCGTACATCGGGACGTTCGCGGCCGAACCGGCTCAGGACGTCCGGGAGCGGTTCGAGCAATGCGGAGGCGATGAACCCCAGGCGCAGCCGCCCCGTCTCGCCGCGCGCCGCCCGGCCGGCGTCCACTGTGGCCGCAGTCATCTCCTCCAGTGCCCGCCGCGCCCGGGCGAGGAACGCCTGGCCCGCCGCGGTCGGGAACACGCCCTGGCGCGTGCGATCGAACAGCCGGGCTCCTATCTCGCGCTCCAAGTCGGCGACCTGTTTCGAGAGCGGGGGCTGCGCGATGCCCAGCGCGTGGGCCGCCCGGCCGAAGTGTCCGTGCTCGGCGAGCGTGAGCGCGTACCGCAGATGCCGCGCCTCCATGACCACCCCTTCATACACAGAAAGTATCGCCACCCAGCGTGCCATATCTTCTACTGGATGACGGGGCCGTCGCCGACTGTGATGGCACCCATGACGACCACCCCCAACTCCGATGTGAACGACACCGTCTTCGTCCTCGTCCATGGTGCCTGGCACGGCTCGTGGCAGTGGGCGGCGACGCAGCGCGCACTCACCGGTCTCGGTGCCGCGAGCCTGGCTGTCGACATGCCCGGGCACGGCTTCGACGTCCCCCTGCCCAGCGGGTATCTCCTGCCTGGTCAGCCCGCTCTGCTGACCGAGAAGTCGCAGCTCGCCGCCGTGACGATGGACGACTGCGCCGATGCCGTCCTGGACACGCTGCGCCGCGTTCGCCGCTACGGCCGTGTCGTGCTCGTCTCCCACAGCGCGGGCGGCGGACCTGCGTCGCTGGCCGCAGAGCGCGCACCCGAGCTGGTCGACCGCATCGTCTATCTCTCCGCGTTCGTCCCCGCCGGCCGCCCCCGGTTCTTCGACTACCTCAGCACCTCCGAGAACGCCACCGCACGGGGACAGGGCCTCAACCTCGGTGATCCCGAGGCACTGGGCGCCGTACGCATCAACCCGCTCTCGCCGGACCCCGCTTACGTCGAGGAGCTACGGCAGACCCACTACCACGACACGCCCGTCGACCGCTTCGACCGCTGGCGCTCCGCGCTCAGCCCCGACCTGCCACTGGCCATCCCGACAACCCCGATCACCCTGACCGCGGCGCGGTGGGGCCGCATCCCACGCACCTTCCTGCGTTGCGCGCAGGACCGGGCGCTGGCGCCCGCCGCACAGGACCTGATGATCGCCGAGGCCGACCGGGCGATGCCGGGCGAGCCGTTCACCGTCCACACCCTGCCGAGCAGCCACAGCCCGTTTGCCGCCCGGCCGCGGGAACTCGCCGAGGCCCTGGTCCGGTAATCGGCGGTCGGTTGCTGCTGCCGGTGGTGCTGAGTGCGCCTTTCGCGCAGCTGCTCAATGTCAATCGCGCCGATCGCCGCTCCGGCCACCCAGTCCGGCTTGGGCGCGGGCCCGGCGCGATGCAGCTGACCCTGGCCGGATACACCCTGGTTGGCGGCGCGTCATCGGCAAGGCGAAGCCAGCCGGAGCCGTGTGGTCGCCCGTGCCGCGTCTCGTGCACACCACACCGCTGGATCGCACGATCTCTCCTCGGGAAGCCAACCTGCGCGAGGACGCCTGACGCACGATCAGGAATGCGGCGCGCCACTGTCTGCTGCCAGGCGTGTGAGCCATTCCCGCAGTAGGTGCTGTTCGGCGTCGCTCAGGACGTCGGCGTCGTCGGGCAGGGCGGCGCGCAGTGCACGGGCCGCCGCGGCGGGACCGGACTCCGCGGCGGGGACCGTCGGTTCGGCGCGGGTGACGGCCGCGACCATGGACTCGCGCAGGACGGCCAACAGCGCCGGGTTGCGGCGGTCCGCGGGGGTGGCGTGCCAGGTGGTGACGGCGCCCTGGCCGGTCGCCTGGATGATCTGGGCGGCCAGCTCCTCGTCGACCCGCAGCCAGCCCCCGGCCGCCAGCCGACGCACCCGGCCGTGCAGGATCTCCAGGCCCGCGCGGTGTGCTGCGTCCGATTCCCGGCCGGTGGCCCGGTTCATCACAGCGAACAACTCGGGGCGGGAGACCCCGAACTCGACCACGATGTCCCAGCCGCGGCGCAGCTCCTGCACCGGGTCCTGCGGGGCAGGGTCGAGCTGCGCGCGTTTTCTCTCCAGGAACTGCGCGTAGCCGTGCTCGGCGACGGCTTCGAGGAGCCCCTCCTTGTCTCCGAAGAGGCGGTAGATCGCCGGCGGCTGCATGCCGGCCGCGGCGGCGACCGCGCGGGTGCTCACCGCGTCAGGGCCGCCGTTCTCCAGCAGCTCGACGGCTGCCTCGACGATCCGGCGCCGAGAGCTGTCGGTTGAGTCGCGCGTAACCATGAATCGATGGTACCGAGAATCTGCTTCCATCGGAATTTCCAGTGTTATCGTTTGCGTGATTCCATCGGAAACAGCGTCGGGAGAATCCATGATCATCGTTACCGGAGCCACCGGAAAGCTCGGTCGCCGCACCGTCGAGCGCCTCCTGCAGCGCGTCCCCGCCGACCGTGTCGGCGTCAGCGTCCGCGACCCTCGCAAGGCCCAGGACCTCGCCGACCGCGGCGTCCGCGTCCGACAGGGCAACTTCGACGACCCCGCCTCGCTCGTGCACTCCTTCGAAGGCGCCGAGCAACTGCTCCTCGTCTCCCTCGACCGCACGGGCCGCGAGTGCGTCAGCGGCCATCGCGCCGCCATCGACGCCGCCGTGCGGGCCGGCGTCGGCCGCATCCTCTACACCAGCCAGATGGGCGCCGCCCACGACGCCCGCTTCCAGGCATGCCGCGACCACGCACAGACCGAGGACCTGCTGCGCGCCACCGGCCTGCCCTGGACCGCGCTGCGCAACGGCTTCTACGCCTCCAGCGCCCTGCAGTTCCTGGAGCCCACCCGCCACACCGGCGACATCGCCCTCCCCGCCGACGGCCCCGTCGCCTGGACCGGCCACGACGACCTCGCCGAAGCCACCGCGGTGATCCTCGCCGGCGAGGCCCGCTTCGAGGGGCCCACCCCGCCGCTCACCGGCCCGGCGGCGCTCGACTTCGACACCGTCGCCGAGATCGCCACCCAGACCACCGGACGACCCTTCACCCGCACCGTCCTCCCCGACGACACCTTCCGCGAGCAGGCCCTGGCACACGGTGCCCCGGCCTCGATCGCCGACCTGATGCTGAGCATCTTCACCGCCGCACGCAACGGCGAGTTCACCGCCGTCGACTCGACACTGGCCGAACTGATCGGGCGAGAGCCCACCACCTTCCGCACCCAACTGGAGCGCGCCTGGGCCGAATAGATCCAGTGGGGCGTACACACGCCCCGGCCCTACTCGCCGCCCACAGAGGCGTATTGACCACGAACGTTGTCAACAGTGGGGGACGGATACGTGATCAAAGGTGGCCGCGTTGGGCCTCGTTGTCCTTCGCCGAGCCGCCCGCCTCCTGGCCGCGGGTGGGGACCGGTCCCTGGGGCTGCCCGCGGCGGCCCGCTCGCGATCGCCGTCGAGTGATCGTTTCCAAGGCTACGGTCGACGACGCAGTGCATCGACTGCCGGACCGTTTGCGGGAGAACCGGGCGCCAGATGTCGTCGGGGGGAGAGGACGGGGCTGGCAAGTGCTCCGCCCCCCCCGACAGGTTGCGTGCCATCCCGCTCTCGGCGTTGCCGACGGTTGTGGTGGCGCTCACGTTGGTTGGTGCTGGACCGGATTCTCGCCGAATCCGGCCGATGCCGGGCCCTACTGGGAGGAATTCCTCCAGATCGAGTTCGTGCCTCAAGTTCGTTCACAGAAAGGGACGTTCAGGGTGTCGGGGTCGCTGCGACGAGGACCACCTGGCTGTTCTGGGCGTGTTCGAGTACGCGTACCTGGAGCCCGCAGTCGGTCAGCTGGTCGGCCACCGCCGCACTGTCCTGGTAGAGGTAGCGCCAGACCACCACGGTGTCGTCCGGCTCGAACGACACCGTTCGGCTGCCTCCCGCGGCGTCGAAGGTCACGGTGACCGGCTCCAGGAACCGTGCGCGGACGAAGATTTCGCTGCGCGTCCGGTCGAACCCGGTTTCGGTGACGTACCAGGAGCGGTCGATGGCAAGCAGGTCCAGTCCCGCCAGCTGCTGCGGCTTGTGCGGGCCACCGACGCTGACCTGCTTCATGAACGCGGGCCTGTCGGCGCCGATGTCGATGCGCAGCGTCAGTAGCAGCACGTCCTGGTCACTCATGGCGCTGCGCACGTGGCGTAGCACCTGGTTCGGTTCGGCGAAGTTGTACAGCGTCCCGCCGGCCAGGATGATGAAGCGGAACGGCTCGGCACCGGAGTGCCCGGAGGTGCGTTCGGGTGCCAGGACCCGCTTGAGATCCGGGCCGGTGAAGTCGCCGTGCCACAGCTCGAAGTTCTCCGCGTGGTCCGGGAATTCGGATTGCAGGTTCTCCCTGGCCAGTTCGAGGATTTCGGCGCTGATGTCGACGGCGCGATAGCCGGCCAGGCGGGTGCGCTCCAGCAGGTGGCGGATCAGACCGCGTACGGGACGTGTGGTGCCCGGCCCGAGATCGACGAGCTGTATGGGGGACGATGGCGGGGCAAGGGTGAGGAGTTGCTCGGCGTGCCGGGTGAGCAGGCTGTTGATGTCACGCAGCATCGGCACGAGGTCGGGGTTGGACGGTACTTCGCCGGCCCGCCACATTTCGCTTCCCTCGCTGAGGTAGGTCAGTTGGTAGGGGAACTCGGCGTGGAGGCTGAGCGAATCGGCGACTGCATCCACCTGGGCAGCCGAGTAGAGGCGACAGAAGTCTTCGCGCGGGGTCACCGCATGCCGTTGTATACCCATGGCGGAGAGTAGACCGTCAGCGGTACGTATCCGTCCAGCATGTGCTACGGCCTTTGGCTGAGTTCAGCCGACTGTGAGCGGCTCCTTCAAGTCCGACCCGCGGTGTACCCAACTTCGTGACCAGGGGTTCGTTCTCTCCCCGGCAGCGGCTCACGGGCTGACGTGACTTCGGGATTTCTGAAGGGTTCTCATCACCCCGAGCAGTTGAGCGCTCCGTTGTGGCTGCGATCACCCCGGCGGCGCGGCTCGTCGTCGCACTCGCGGCGGTCCACGCCGCCCGGGCCGCCCGGATCGGCACCCTCATGCTCGATGACGTCGATCTCGGCAACGGCCGGTTGACCATCGCCGGACGTGCCAGCCCGCTCGACGACCTCACCCTGAGACTCTTGGCGGACTGGCTCGGCCACCGACGCCGCACGTCTGGGTTCTGCCGTCAGTTTTCGGGGAGCCGCGGCGGCACAGATTCCAGTCCGTCCAGGGTGAGGTCGAGGAGGCGTTCGGCCTGCTCTCGCTGCTCGGGCTTGGCCGAGGTGAGGGCGATGCCGGCGAGGGCGGCGAACATGCCGGTCGGACTGATGTCAGACCGGATCGTTCCGGCAGCGGCACTGGCGTCCATGAGGGAGGAGAGGGCGGCCTGGATCATCTCGTGACTGTCGGCGTAGGGGTTGGTTCCCGAATCGACGACGGCGCGCAGAGCTTCGGGCATGCCGAGTTTGGCGGTGGCGTAGTCGATGAAGCGGCGAGTCCACGCACGTAGGGCCTCAGCCCCTGTCTCCACTTGCTAAGCGGAGGTGTCACCACTTAGTGTCGATGAAGTGGAGGCGCCTCCACTTTCACTTTAGGGCATGGGCCTGACCATGGACTCGGCCTGCCCGCACTCCTCTTCTGGAAGGACTGCCAATCGTGTCGGGAATTGAAGGCAAAGTCGTGGCGATCACGGGCGCCAGCAGCGGCATAGGAGAGGCGACCGCGCTTCTGCTTGCCGAGCGTGGCGCGAAGATCGTCCTCGGGGCACGCCGTCCCGAGCGCCTTGAGGCCCTGGCCGCACGCATCGAAAAGGCCGGCGGTGATGCCACCTGGGCCCGCACGGACGTGACACGACGCGAGGACCTCGCCGGCCTCGTCAAACTGGCACGCGATCGGTACGGCAAGCTCGACGTCCTCGTCAGCAATGCCGGGATCGGCTTGATCTCCCGTCTGGACGACCTGCGCGTCGAGGACTGGGAAGAGATGATCGACGTCAACCTCAAAGGCGTCCTGTATGGGATCGCCGCAGCCCTTCCCGTCTTCCGGGAGCAGGGTTTCGGGCATTTCGTCAACACCGTGTCCACCGCCGGACTGCGCATCGTGCCGCTCCAGTCGGTATACGCCGGCACGAAGAACGCCGTGCGCACCATCTCCGAGGGCCTGCGTCAAGAGGCCGGCGACAGCCTGCGGGTGACCGTCGTTTCACCCGGCGCCGTCCGCACGGACTTCGCAGAACGCATGGATCCGGCTGCGAAGGCCCAGATCGACAAGATGATGGAGACCGCTCTTTCGCCGGACGCGGTGGCCCGCGCCATCGCCTTCGCCATCGAGCAGCCGGACGGTGTCGATGTGGGCGACATCGTCGTTCGCCCCACCGCCCAGGGATAGGTCTGCGCAGCCACCCAGCCCACCCCCGCGTTCCTACCGAACCCGCGGGCCTCGCCGGTGTCGGGGAACATCGGTACAGCCGTTGGAGCTGAGGACGATCACGGTCAGTGGGTGCAGCGTCCCGGCGCCCGGGGGGAGGGGGGAGGGGCGGAAGCCGTTGCGGGCGAGCAGATGTTCTGGCGCATCGCGGCTTGCCGATGGCAGGATGAGTTCCGTGATGATCACCAGAAAGGCCCATGCCGCGTAAGCGTCCTGGCGCGATCCGCGCCGTACGGGAGCGCCGACCGCCTGAGTGGGCTCGTGAGCTGCCCCCCATCGATCGCCTGTCGCGTGATGCGAGTGCGGCAATCCACTTGG
>LIQL01000486.1 GCA_001418405.1 Streptomyces diastatochromogenes
AGAGGTGTATAAGGGGGGGCTGCGGGGCCGGTCTCGGCGGTGTTCTGCATGGCGCCCGAGCCTAGATCACCGGGGGCGGGGCGCCGGGCGGCACCGGCCACGTGGGCCGGTGCCGCCGTGCGCGGTGCGGGAGGCCCGGACCCCCGTACCGGGCCACCCCGTCTGTGGTGTTGCGGTCAGCTGTGCGCGGTGGCGCTGCGCTGGCGCAACTCGGTGAGCACGGTCTCGATCAGCGGCGAGCGGTAGACGTCCGCGACCAGCGCCAAGTGCTCGTATTCGGAGGAGAGTCGGGCGGCCTCTCGGCCTTCGGCGACCACCACGCTGTCGGCGCCGTGATCCGGGACGTGACCGACCGCGCGGTTCTCCAGGCCGCGCCGCAGGGCCGCCGCCTCGGCGACCGCGGCCAGTTGCCGGTCGTCCAGCGAGACGGCCCGGGCGCGTTCGAGGACGATGTCGATGGCGTCGGACTCGACGTGCCGGCGCAGGCCGCGCTGCACGTCGCGGATCTCGGCCATCTGGCGGTTGGCGCGCCATTCCAGGTCGGCGAAGGGCCAGCGGCCGGTCCACCGCGAACCGTCCATGGTGACCTCCGGGGCCTGTGCGGTGACGGTCCGCCAGAGCGGCGTCAGGCGGCGCAGACGGCGCCAGGCCGCGGCGCGCGGGCCGGCCGCGGGCAGGCTGAAGCCGACGAGCACCAGGATCGCGGCGACCGAGGCGCTGAGCGGGGCGACGCCGTTGGAGAGCCAGGGCGCGGGGTGCCCGGTCCACGACAGCACGAAGCCGATGACCTTGCAGGCGCAGTAGAGCAGGCCGAGCCAACAGCCCGCGGCCAGCACCCGCAGCCCGCGGGCCAGCCACGAGGCGCCGACCCGGGCGGCGTAACGCGGACAGAGCGTCCCCAACCCCGCCAGGCTCGCCCCGAAGATGGCCAGATACAGCACCAGGAAGACCATCACGCCGGGGGCGTCGGCGTAGGCGGTGCTGAAGTCGCGGGGGTGCTCGACGGCGTCCGGGCGGCCGACGGCGAAGCCGGTGACGGCCACCGCCCACAGGAACGCCACCGCGGCGACCACGGCCCGCGCCCTGCTCCGCGCCCTGGCCCGGGCCGCCTCGCCCTCACCGGTCGTCCAGCGGAGCAGCAGCACCAGCGCCCCGGCGGCGAAGACCACGACGGAGGAGTAGAGGAAGACCATGGCGAGGTTGGCGACGCCGACCAGCCGGTCGAATCCCCGGTAGAGGCTGGGCGCGGAGAAGAGGAAGACGGTGGCCACGCCGCCGGTCATCAGGCAGGCGAGACCCAGGTCGGTGTTGCGGCGGTCCCGGAACCACGCGACCGCCTTGTAGGCCACCAACGCCCAGGCGGCGGCCGCGAAGCAGAGGTAGACGACGTCAAACACCGGGGCCTCCTGCGGGTCCGGCCGCCTCCTGTTGGCGGCGGATGTGCTGGAGCGCGGGGCCCAGCGCGGCCGCGACCTCGGCGGCGGGTCCCTCCAGCGGGAGTTCCCGTTCCGCGGTGGCGGGCACCACGTGCTCCATCAGGAGCGTCCCGAGCACCTCGGTCTCCCGCTCGGCGAGGTTGTCGTAGCCGTGGTGGCGGGCGAAGCCCATGGTCAGTCCCATCCGCTGCATGGCGGTGGCGACGTCGACGGAGGGGGTCCACATCCGCAGCGCGTCCTCGGTGACGGCCGGGTCCTGGGCGTGCCCGAGGAGGAGGTGGCTGAGTTCGTGCAGCACGATGTGGGTCTGGTGCCAGGGGGAGGTCTTGAGTTCGTAGAAGACCCAGTAGCCGTCGTCGGTGGTGGCGGTCATTCCGGAGACCACGCCGCCCAGGCTCATCGGCACGAGGTGGACGGGCCGTGCCACCCGCGCCGCGACGACGTCGCAGATCCCCCGCAGATCGGTCGAGGCGGGCAGCTGCAACTCCTTGATGAGCTGCTTGCACCGCCTGCGCATCTGCCCCACTCGCATGCTCGTCCCGTCCTCGTGTCCGGCCCGCCGCCAGGTAGTGAAGATCCGGTCGCGCTCAGCGGTCCGTATCGGGCCGTGTGCCATGCCGATCACCACCCTGCTCCGGCGGGCCGTCCGGCAGGTTCATCTGCCGGCGGAACTGGGAGATGATCGTCGTCAGGCTGTCCTGCACTTCCGGGGGCAGCCCGACCGAGCGCAGCGCGATGGCGCGCACCCGCTGGTCCCGCATGGCGGCGAGGAACCGGACCTCCTCCTCCACCCGCGCGGCCTGCGGCTGGGAGAGGTCCCCCAGTAAGTACCCGACCGGTACGGCGAAGAACTTCGCCAGTGCGCGCAGGAGTTCGGGACCCGGGTTGGTCCGCCGCCCGTTGCGCAGCATCGACAGGTACTGCTCGGTGACCTTGACGCCGCCGTACTCCGCCACCCCGCGGCTGATCTCGTCCGCGACGTGGGCGTTGGTGTACGGAGCGCCCGGTGGGTGCATGTGTGCGAAGAGGTGGTTGAGCCGCTCCGCGAGCACGCTGCCCTCCCCCTTGGGTCGGCTGTCGCCCCCCACTGCCATTCCCCCGTCCGTCAGGCCGGCCCAACGCGCAGTTAAGGCCGTCGAAGCTACGTCCCCATCCTGACACGTCGGGAACAGGCCGCACCAGTCCACATACGGACAGTGAGGAAGGTCGAACTTAACCGCGAGTTGAGTGAGGAGAAAACAACTGTGCGTGCAACGGTCGGGGCGTCTGGGGCGAGAGGGGCAGCAGGCGGAGGCGGGAGGGAGCGGACGCACAGAGGGCGCACTCCGGAGGCACCCTGGAGCACGGGGAACGACCCGCGAACGCCAGGGATGCCCAGGGCTGCCAGGGCTGCCGCGAAGGGCGCGGAACAACGAGAAGAGGCCGTGTCGGTGAAGTCCGACACGGCCTCTGACTCACGTTTCCGTAAGTCGGGACGACAGGATTTGAACCTGCGACCCCTTGACCCCCAGTCAAGTGCGCTACCAAGCTGCGCCACGTCCCGTTGCCCGATCCTCCGGGGATCTCCCCGGGTGGTCGTGCACGAGAACAATACCCCAAGTCAGAGGGTGCGCGTCGCCATTTCCGGCCGGGGTGGGCGACGGGGGCGGGCGGCGGACGTGGCCGGGATGAGTACCCGTACTCATGCGGCGGCGTCACCGTGCCGCCACGCTACGCGCATGAGTACTCCAACGATTCAGCGGCCGACGACCACGGCTTTCTTCGTGCAGGCCGCGCTCTCGTTCGGCCTGTCGCTGGTGGCCCTGGTGATCGGGATCATCAAGCTCCCGGTGGGCGCCTGGGAGCGCGGGTTCCTCGGGCTGGGGCTGGTTTTCGTGGTCTCGTCGGCGTTCACCCTGGCCAAGTGCGTCCGCGACAAGCAGGAGGCCACGGAGGTGACCAACCGGGTGGACAAGGCCCGGATCGACAAGCTCCTCATCGAGCAGGACGTCTTCAAGCCGGGCCAGGTCTGAGGTCCGGCCGCCGCGGGCCCGGATCGCCGGTCCGGGCCCGCGGCGGCCTGCGGGCCCGGACCGGCGCCGCCTTCCCGCGGCCGGTGTGCGCCCGGCGGGTCAGAGGTGCGCGTCGAGCCAGGCCAGCAGGTCGCCCTGGACCTCGTCGCGGTTGGTCTCGTTGAGGATCTCGTGGCGGGCGCCCGGGTAGCCGCGCCAGGTCAGGTCGCGGATGCCGAGGTAGCGGAAGTCCTCCAGGAGTTCGTGGACCAGGGTCATCCGTTGGTGGCAGGGGTCCTGGTCGCCGACCGCGACGTGGATCGGCAGGCCGCGGGGGATGCGGGCCAGGTGGGCCGGGTCGTTGACCTTGCGGACGGCGCGGACCCAGTCCAGGGCCAGGCCGGCGCAGAACGGGAAGCCGCAGTCCGCGTCGGCGACGTAGCGGTCGACCTCGGCGGTGTCGCGGGAGAGCCATTCGTAGCCGGTGCGCTGCGTGAACGCGTCGTTGAAGGAGCCGAAGACGCGCGGCAGGAACGGGGAGGGGTGCGCCCGGCCGTCCGCGGCGATCTCCGCCTCCAGTGCGGCCGCGGCGGTGTCGACGTCGAGGCCGGGCAGGGTGCGGAAGACGCCGGTGAGAAGGAGTCCGGCGAGGTCGGCGCCGTACTCCTGGGCGTAGTCCCGGGCCAGCATCGCCCCCATGCTGTGGCCGAGGAGGACGAGGGGCAGGCCCGGGTGGGCGGCGGCCGCGCGGTCGCCGATGCCCTTGAGGTCGCCGACGGTGGCCCGCCAGGCGTCCTCGCCGGTGACCCCGCGGCCGCCGGTGGAGGCGGCGGTGGCGCCGTGGCCACGGTGGTCGGAGGCGACGACGGCGTAGCCGTGACCGGTCAGGAAGCGGGCGAAGCGGTCGTAGCGGCGGGCGTGTTCGGCGGCCCCGTGGGCGATCTGGACCAGGGCGCGCGGGGTGCCGCTCTCCGGTAGCCAGGTGTAGGTGGCGACGCGGGCGCCGTCGGGGGCCTGGTGGACGTCCTGCTGCATGGTGCTCTCCCGGGGCTGACGGGTCGTCGGTCGCGCCCACTCTGGCCCGTGGGGCAGTGGTTGGCCACGGGGCGCGCGTGGCGGATATGGTCCGCGGCCGGCCCGGCGTGACACGATCGGTCGGTTCTGTGCCGGCACTGTGCCGCAACCCCCCTTCACAGGAGGATCGTTGGACACCGCAGACCGCCCCGAGCACGTTCCGTCCCCCCGTTCGCCGCTCTCCCGCCGCAGGTTCCTCCAGGGCACCGCGTCGGCCGCCGCCGCGGCCGGCCTGGCGGGCGTGGCCGCATCGCCCGCCACGGCGCCCCTGCCGGGCGTCGCGGCCGGTACGCCCGCGGCGCTGTCCTTCACCGCCGCCACCAACGGCGCCGCCTCCCTCGCACCGTCCGGCGACCGGCTGGTCGCCGAGGTGCAGAACGTCCTGTGGTCGCTGCCCCGGGCCGGTGGCGACGCGCGGGCGCTGACCCCGCCCGACCTGGAGCCCACCCGTCCGGTGCACTCCCCCGACGGCCGCCGGATCGCGGTCTGCGCCTACCGGGGCGGGAACTTCCACCTGTGGACGCTGGCCCCGGACGGCTCGGGCCTGACGCAGGTGACCGACGGCCCATGGGACGACCGGGGGCCGGCCTGGTCGCCCGACGGGACCCGGCTCGCGTTCGCCTCGGAGCGCGGCGGCGACCCGGTGGGCGGCAGCCCGTACCGGTTATGGGTCCTGGAGGTGGCGTCCGGGCGGCTGACCCGGGTGACCGGGCTCCCCGGCCAGGACGGCCCCCACCAGACCGGCGCCTGGGAGGACTTCGACCCCTGCTGGTCGCCGGACGGCGCCCGGATCGTGTTCGTGCGCGGCCGGCTGGACGGCACGGCGCTGGTCTCGCGGACGGTGGCGTCGGTGCCGGCCGACGGGCGGGGCTCGGTGCGCACCGAGCACACCGAGACCGCCGTGGCGCAGGTGATGGTGCCCGCGCTGTCCCCCGCGGGGCGGTTGGCGTACCTGCGGACCACCGAGGCGCCGGGGCCGGCCTGCACGCTGGTGGTGGACGGCGCGGCGGTGGCGGTGGACGGGGACGTGGAGCCGGTGCCGCCGCGCTGGGTGTCGCGGGACGCGCTGCTGGTGACGGTCGGGGGCCAGTTCCGGATCGTCCGGCCCGACGCTCCGCAGCGGGTCGAGACCATCCCGTTCACCGCGCGGCTGCCCCTGGACCGTCCGCGGTACCGCGTCAAGGACTACGGCTTCGAGCGGACCGCCGGCGGGCCGGTGCGCGGCATCCACCTGCCGGCGCTCTCCCCGGACGGCCGCCGGGTCGCCTTCGCGGCGCTCAACTCCCTGTGGCTGGCGCCCACTTCCGGTGGCGGCGCACCGCGTCGGATCACCGCGGCAGCACCCACCCGCTACGTCCTCGCGCCGAGTTGGTCGCGGGACGGCCGGGCCCTGGTGTACGCCGACGACCGGGACGGGCTGTTCGCGGTGCGCCGGCGGGAGCTGGACTCGGGCGCGGAGACGGTGCTGGCCTCCGGCGGGCGGGTGCAGCCGGCGCTGTCGCCGGACGGCTCGCGGCTGGCGGCGCTGGACATGATGGGCAACCTCGTCGTGCGGAACCTCGCGGACGGCGCGGAGAAGGCGCTGGCCGCGCCGATGGGGGCGGGCGGCCTGCCGGGGCGGCCCAGTTGGTCGCCGGACGGCAGGTACCTGGCGTTGTGCGACCGCAACCGGCTCAACCGCCGGTTCCGCGAGGGCTACAACGTCATCCGGATCGTCGACGCGGAGACCGGGAAGGACCGGCTCCACCAGGTGGCCGAGCACGTCTCGATCGCGGACCGCTACGACTCGGGGCCGGTGTGGTCGCCGGACGGGAAGTGGCTGGCGCTGATCGCCGAGTCGGCGCTGTGGGTGCTGCCGGTGCGGCCAGACGGTACGCCGGACGGTGCGGCGCGGCAGTTGACCGAGGAGGCCGCGGACCACCCGTCGTGGTCCGGGGACGCCACGACGCTGCTGTACCTCTCGGCGGGCACGCTGCGGCTGGTCCCGGTGTCCGGGGGTCCGGCCCGGACCGTGCCGGTCGCCCTGGAACGGCGGCCGGCACGCGCCCGGGACACCGTGGTGCACGCCGGCCGGTTCTGGGACGGCACCGGCGACACCGTGCGGGAGGACGTCGACGTGGTGGTCCGCGACGGGCGGATCACGGCCGTCGAGCCGCACCGGGCGTCCCGCGCCGGCACCGCCCGCCGGGTGGACGCCGCGGAACGGACCGTTCTGCCGGGGCTGTGGGACGCGCACACCCACCCCTGGCAGACGACGTACGGCGGGCGGCAGACCGCGTTGCAGCTGGCGTACGGCATCACCACCACGGTGTCCTGCGGCGGCTTCTCGTACGAGCAGGCGCGGCTGCGGGAGGCGCTGGCCGCCGGGGCGCTGGCCGGTCCGCGGCTGCTGACCTGCGGCGAGCTGCTGGACGGCGGACGGGTGGCGTACAGCATGGGTCGGGCGCACCGCACCGCGGCGGGGCTGCGCCGGTCGCTGGCCCGGGGCGCGGCGTTGGACTGGGACTTCGTCAAGACCTATGTCCGGGCGCCGGGTTGGGTGATGGCGGAGGCGGCCCGCTTCGCCCACGGCGAGCTGGGGGTGCGCTCGGGGAGCCATCTGCTCAGCCCCGGCGTCCAGTTGGGACAGGACCTGACCACCCACCTCCAGGCCACCCAGCGGCTGGAGTTCGGGCACGCGGTGTCGGCGTCGGGGCACGCGTACCAGGACGTCGAGGACGTCTACACGGCCGGTGGGATGCACATGCTGGCCACGCCGTTCTCGTCGGCGCCGCTGATCGGCGAGGATCCGGCGCTGGCCGAGGACGTGCGGGTGAGCCGGCTGATGCCGCCGTGGGACGGTGCGGTGGTGCGGGAGGGTGCCGCGCGCCGGCCGACGCCCGCGCAGTTGGCGGACATCGCCACCGAGGTGGGGGTGTACCGAAGGATCCTGGACGGCGGCGGATGGGTGGCTCTGGGCACCGACCAGCCGCTGGTGCCGGTCGGCCTGTCGCTCCACCTGTCGCTGCGGGCGCTGCACCGGGGCGGGTTGAGCGTCGTCGAGGCGCTGCGCACCGCGACCGTGCTGCCGGCCCGGGTGTTCGGTGCCGAGCGGGACCTCGGAACGCTGGAGGCGGGCAAGCTCGCCGACATGGTGCTGGTGGACGGCGATCCGTTCCACGACCTCGGTGCGCTGGTGCGGACGTCGGCGGTGCTCAAGGGCGGGCGGCTGTTCGAACAGCGGGCGCTGGTGGAGTCGTTCCCGGCACCCGGCGGGCCGGCGCTGCGCGCGGCCGCCGGCACCGACTGGTTGGCGGTGGGCCGGCAGCAGCGCCGCGAGTCCTGCTGCGACACCGGGCACTGAGGGACGGGAGGCGCGGGGTGGCGCGGTTCCGGGACGCTCCGGAACCGCGCGTTCCGGCATGCCGCGAGCGGGGGTTGTGCGGCGCGTTCACGCACTCCAAGTGCGCGTATGGATGCGCCCGGTCGACGTTTTGCGCGACCCGCACCTGGTATGCCAACGGGTATTGCACGCGGTAGTTTCAAGATCATTTCCGATACGATCTCGGCGGCACCGCCCGTGTCGCCCCGAGGCAAGGAGCGGTCGGCACGCGGGGGTTCCCGGAGGAGGGCCCGTCTTGCATCGCTACTTCATCGACCAGCGGCATGAAGCACTCCGGCGTCGGGTGCGGGACTTCGCCGAGCACGAGGTCCGCCCCCGGATCGCCGAGATGGAGGCGAGCCGCACCGTCCGCCCCGACCTCTCCCGGCTGATCGCCCGGCAGGGGTGGATCGGCGCGACGGTGGACCGCGCGCACGGCGGGATGGGCGCCGGCCACGTCGCCAAGACCGTCATCATCGAGGAACTGTCCCGGGTCAGCGCCGCGATGGGCGCCATGGTGCAGGCGTCCCAGCTCGGCGTCGCGAAGATCGTCCACTTCGGCAGCGAGGAGCAGAAGAAGACCTGGCTGCCGGCGATCGCCTCGGGCGACTGCCTCCCGACCATCGCGGTCACCGAGCCGCAGTCCGGCGGCCACGTGCTCGGCATGACCTCCACCGCCGTGCGCGACGGCGACGACTACGTCCTCAACGGCCGCAAGACCTACGTCGGCAACAGCCACATCGGCGACCTGCACGGGGTGGTGGTCCGCACCGGCGAGGGCTCGGGGGGCCTGTCGGCCTTCCTCGTCGAGTCCGGCACGCCCGGCCTCCGGGTCGGTCCGCAGCGGCCCGCGATGGGCCTGCACGGCTTCGGCTTCGGCGAGCTGTTCTTCGACGACTGCAGGGTGCCGGCGACGCACCTGCTGGGCCGCGAGGGCGACGGGCTGTCCGTGGCGTACTCCTCCAGCGTGCTCTACGGCCGGCCCAACCTGACCGCGGTCTCGCTCGGCATCCACCAGGCGGTCCTGGACGAGACCACGGCGTTCTGCACCGAGCGGCGGCGCTACGGCGAGCCGCTCGCGGAACTCCCCACGGTCAAACTCAAGTTGGGTCGGATCCAGTCCCGGCTGCTGCTCGCCCGGCTGTCCGCGTACCACGCGGTGCAGCTGCTGGACCAGGGGCTGCCGTGCGACGCGGAGCTGATGAACGCCAAGCTGGTGAACGTGGAGTCGGCACTGGAGTCCGCGCAGGACGCGATGGACGTCCACGCCGCCTGCGGGTTGTTCACCGACCGTCCGGTGGAGCGCTTCCTGCGCGACGCGCACCACGTCTTCGCGCCGGCCGGCACCTCCGACGTGCAACTGCTGCGGCTGGGCGAACTCGCGCTGGGGCAGGGCAAGGGCGAGTGGTCGGAGCGGTTGGCGGCGCTGTTGCGCCCCGCCCCGGTGGAACGGCCGGAGGAGGCGGCGGCGCTGCCGGGCGGGCGCGAGGCACTGGCCCGGGTGTCCTGAGCGGTCGCCGCCCGCGCCGCCGGCGTGCGCACCCGTCCGCAGGGGAGCCCCGCTCGGCCGCGCGGGCCGCACGGGGCTCCACCATGGACGGGCGTGCCCGTCAGGATGCGTCGGCCTCCTGCTGCCGCCGTTCCATCTCGTGTACCTGCTCGACGAGTTCGGCGGCGAACGCCTTGATGGTGTGCAGCCCCTCGCGCCCCCAGGGCCGGGGCTCGCGGTCGACGACGCAGACGGTGCCCAGGGTCGTGCCGGTGCGGTCGATCAGCGGAGCGCCGAGGTAGGTGCGGATGCCGAGTCCGTCGACGACGGGGTTCCCGGCGAACCGCGGATAGTCGCAGACGTCCTCCAGCACCAGGGCCTTGCGCCGCACCACGACGTACGGGCAGTAGCCGTGGTCCCGGGCCATGACGCGCTCCGGGCGGCCGCTGGGCGGCGCCGGGCCCAGTTCGAGGGAGGTGTCGAGGTCGGGGGCGTAGAGGCCGGCGAAGTACTGCTCGTGCTCGTCGATGAAGTTCACCATCGCGAAAGGGGTGTTGGTGGTCCGGGCGAGCTTGCGGGCGAAGTCGTCGAACGCGGGCAGCGGGTTCTTGCCGATGCCCAGCTCGCGCAGTCGGGCCACCCGCGCCGGCGCCTCGTGGTCCTCCGGAGTGATCACCAGGCGACGCGTCAAGGCGTCGGTCAGGTGCGGGAGTTCGGACTGCGGATAGCGCCAGGACGGATGGCGGGAAGGGAACGGGAAGCGGACGGAGGGGACGTTCATGACGGCTCCGGGGAGGCGGTGCGGACGGGGCTGAGCAGGTGTTCGACGAGGGACACCAGGACGTGGGTGCCGGAGGCGCACTGGCGGGCGTCACAGAGCACCACCGGGACCCGCGGGGCGAGATCCAGGGCGGCGCGGACCTCCGCGGCCGCGTATCGGTGTCCGCCGTCGAACTCGTTGACCGCGACGACGAACTGGATGCCCCGCCCCTCGAAGAAGTCGACCGCGGCGAAGCACTGGTCCAGCCGCCGGGTGTCGGCGAGCACCACCGCGCCCAGCGCGCCGCGGGACAACTCGTCCCACAGGAACCAGAAGCGGTGCTGCCCGGGCGTCCCGAAGAGGTAGAGGACGTGTTCCGGACCGAGCGTGATCCGGCCGAAGTCCAGGGCGACGGTCGTGGTGGTCTTGTCCTCCACACCGGCCAGGTCGTCGGTGCCGGCACTGAGCTGGGTGATGAGCTCCTCGGTGCTGAGCGGTGCGATCTCGCTGACCGCACCGACGAAGGTCGTCTTGCCGACGCCGAAGCCGCCCGCGACCAGGACCTTCAGCGCGATCGGGAAGGAGTCGGGCGCGGGACGCTCCGGGAGCCGGGCGTCAGAGTCGTTGACGAAGTCCATGCAGCACGGCCTCCAGCAGGGCACGGTCGGTACGGGGTGCGGGCCCGGCCGTGAGGGCCGGAGGGGTCCGCGCGGTGAGCGCCCCGCAGTCGACGAGGTCGGCGAGGAGCACCTTGGTCACCGCGGCGGGCTGCCTGAGGTGCGCGGCGACCTCGGCGACCGGGACGGGCCCGCCGCACAGCTCCAGGACCCGGTCGTAGTCGGGGCCTTGGAGGCCGGCGGGTCGCCGGCCGGTCGCCCGCACCATGGTCATCAGGTCGAAGTCGGCCGTGGGCCGGGTACGGCCCCTGCTGACGGTGAAGGGGCGGACCAGCCGGCCCGCCACCTCGTCGATCCACGGCGCGTCCGGCCCGCACGACCGCTGCCGGCGCGGCAGGACCACGGTCAACGGCCACCCGCCGGGACGTGCTGGCGCGCAGGCGTCGACAGGTACGGCCGGACGCTCTTGACCAGCATCCCCATCTCGTAGCCGAGCACCCCCGCGTCGGCCTCCCGGCCGGCCAGCACCGCCAGGCAGGCGCCGGAACCGGCGGCGGCGACGAAGAGGAAGGTCTGCTCCATCTCGACGACGACCTGGAGGATGTCGCTGCCCTCCCCGAAGCGGGAACCGGCGCTGCGGGCCAGGGAGTACAGGCCGGAGGAGAGCGCCGCCATGTGGTCGGCGACGTCCGGTTCGAAGCCGTGCGCGGCCTTGACGAGGCCGTCGGCGGAGAGCAGGACGGCGCTGCGGGTGTGCGGCACTCGCTGGACGAGTCCGGTCAGCAGCCAGGAAAGGTCGGTGTGCTGGGTGCCGCTGAACTCCGCGGTCGTCTGCGCGCGCACATCACTCACCATGGTCGGGGTCGTCTCCTTGGGGGCGGGCCATCGGGGCGTCGTGATCGGGGGCAAGGAGCAGTTCGGGGTCTTGCCGGCTGCCGGGTGCGCGGTCCTGGCCCGGGGTGGTGGCAGGCGCGGTGGTGGGGTGGCCGGCGGCGGTGAGGCCGGCCGCGTAGCTGGGGTCGCCACGGCTGAAACCGCGCTGGTAGGCGGCCATCAGGTTCGGGTCGTGGAGGCGTTCGGGGCCGGTGCGCTGGGGCGGGCGGACCGGCACGTCGCGCAGTTGGGGGGCGATGTGTGCCTGCTTGACGCGGCGCGGCAGTCGGGGGCGGCTGGCGTCGTCGAGGGGT
>LIQL01000487.1 GCA_001418405.1 Streptomyces diastatochromogenes
GCGGGGTGGGCTGCGAGGCGGGCGGGGGCGTCGAAGGCTGCACGTGGTCATCTTGCCCGGCGCACGGGCCGGGGATCACCGGGCGGGGCGATCCGGCCACGACGGCCGGGATTACCCCGACTTTCGGCTTCGCTCGGACAGGAGGCGCGCCCGTCGTTGACGTACCCCCGCCTCATTCCTAATGTCTTCCATAGGATTGCCTGCGGCCCTCCTCGGGTCCTGTGGTGCCTCGAAGTGCGTGGACGTCTTGTTCGGCGAGCGGCGGGAGCGTGTGATGGCGGGTACGGAGAACGAGCGGGCGAGGAAGGCGGCCGAGGGGCTCGCCTACTCCTCCGGCTTCGGCAACGAGCACAGTTCGGAGGCGGTGCCCGGCGCGCTGCCGGTGGGCCGCAACTCCCCCCAGCGGGCGCCCCTCGGGCTCTACGCCGAGCAGCTCAGCGGCTCCGCGTTCACCGAGCCGCGGAGCCACAACCGCCGCTCCTGGCTGTACCGCATCCGGCCGTCGGCCGCGCACCCGCCGTTCGCCCGCGCCAACCGCGGCGAGATCCGCTCCGCGCCGTTCACCGAGTGCCTGCCCGACCCCAACCGGCTGCGCTGGGACCCGCTCCCCGCGCCCGCCGACCCGACGGACTTCGTCGACGGCCTGTGGACGCTGGGCGGCAACGGCGACGCCACCCAGCGCACCGGCATGGCGGTGCACCTCTACCACGTCAACGCCTCCATGGAGCGGCGGGTGTTCGGCAACGCGGACGGCGAGCTGCTGATCGTGCCGGAGCGCGGCGGGCTGCTGCTGCGCACCGAGTTCGGGCTGCTGCGCGTCGAGCCGGGCCACGTGGCGCTGATCCCGCGCGGGGTCCGCTTCCGGGTCGAGCTGCTGGACGACGCCCCCGACGGGGGACGCCCGACGGCCCGCGGGTACGTCTGCGAGAACTACGGCCGCCCCTTCGAACTGCCCGCCCTCGGCCCGATCGGCGCCAACGGGCTGGCCAACCCCCGGGACTTCCTCGCCCCGACCGCCGCCTACGAGGACGTCGAGGGCCCGGTCGAGGTGGTCAACAAGTTCTGCGGCCAGCTGTGGACCGCGACCTACGACCACTCGCCGCTGGACGTCGTCGCCTGGCACGGCAACCACGTTCCGTACGTCTACGACCTGCGCCGCTTCAACGTCATCGGCTCCATCAGCTACGACCACCCGGACCCGTCGATCTTCACCGTGCTGACCTCGCCCTCGGACACCCCGGGGCTGGCCGGGGTGGACTTCGTGGTCTTCGCGCCGCGCTGGCTGGTCGGCGAGGACACCTTCCGGCCGCCGTACTTCCACCGCAACGTGATGACCGAGTACATGGGCCTCATCGAGGGCGCCTACGACGCGAAGACGGCCGGGCCGGGCGGTTTCGTGCCGGGCGGCGGCTCGCTGCACAACATGATGTCGGCGCACGGCCCGGACCAGGAGACCTTCGACCGGGCCAGCGCCGCCGAACTGGCCCCGCAGAAGATCGACGACGGGCTGGCCTTCATGTTCGAGACCCGCTGGCCGCTGACCCTCACCGAGCAGGCCCGGGACGCCGGACACCGCCAGCGCGCCTACGACGACGTGTGGCAGGGTCTCCAGCGCCACTTCCGCCCGTGACACCGGGACCAGCACCGCAGACCGGGGAACGCCCTTGACGACCTTCGCTCCCGACTCGCTCGCCCTGAACCGCAAGCTGCCGCTGTGGTACCAGGTCTCGCAGTCCCTGCGCGCCTCCATACTGGGCCGCTCCCCCGAGGCGCCGCTGCGGCTGCCCACGGAGGACGCGCTCGCCGCGCACTACGGCGTCAGCGTGCTGACGATGCGTCAGGCGCTCAAGGAGCTGGAGGAGGAGGGCCTGATCAGCCGGCACCGGCGGCGGGGCACGTTCATCGAGCCGCACGCGCGGCGGGCCGCGCCGGTGCGCCTGCTCGGCTCGGTGGACGCGATCGTGGCCCAGCAGTCCGGGATGAGCACCGTCGTGCTGGGACACGGGCCGGTACCGGTTCCCACCGAACTGGCCGAATATTTTCCCGACATGACGGAGGTGGCCGGATTTCGGCGACTGCGCAGCGACGAGGCGACGGGGGAACCGACCAACCACGCCCGCAACTTCGTGCGCCCCGACATCGCCGCCCGGATCGACCTCGCGGACCTGGAGCGGTGGCCGATGACGAAGGTGCTGCGCGACGCGGTCGGCATCCGCATCGGGCGGATCACCGACACCGTCGAGGCGCGGCTGGCCGACCCCGAGACCGCCCGCCTGCTGAACGTGCCGCTGCTCAGCCCGATCCTGCACTACACCGGCATCACGCACGACGAGTCCGGACAGGTGCTCGACATCGCCCAGATTCACTACCGCGGCGACCGGTTCTCCTTCACGGTGACGCTGGACGCGCACTGAGCACACGGGTGCCGGACCCGCGGCCGGACGGGCACGGGCCTCAGATCCGCTCCAGGCTCCGCCCCGTGCTGCGCGGCCCCAGCAGCACCACGTCCAGGCAGAGCAGCACCATCAGCACCGCGGAACCGGCGAAGACCGCGGGCGCGCCGAGGTCGGCCAGCACGCCCAGCGCGACGAACGGCAGCACGACCGAGGTGAGTCGGGACAGCGAATAGGCGATCCCGATCGCGCTGCTGCGCAGACCGGTCGGGAAGATCTCGGTCTGGTAGACGTGGAAGGCGTTGGAGAAGACGTTGCTGCACATCGTCAGCAGGACGCCGAAGGTGACGATCGCCCAGGTGGCGGTGGCGAAGCCGAAGGCCAGCCCGCAGCCGGCGATGCCGAGCGCGGCGGCGACGATCAGCGTCCGGCGCTCGATCCGGTCGATCAGCGGGACGGACAGCGCGGAGCCGAGCGGATAGCCGCAGTAGCTCAGCGCCGCGTACAGCAGCGAGTCGGTGACGGTGTGCCCCTTGGCGGTGAGCACCACGGGCGCCAACGAGCCGAAGCCGTAGTAGCCCACGGTCTGGAGCACCTGGAAGATCCACCACATCACGGTCCGGCGCCGCTGCTCGCCGCGGAACATCGCGCCCAACGGCACCCTGCGCTCCGGGACGTCCGTGGTGTCCGGCACGGACGGCAGGCTGATGCCGGTCTCCGCCACCACCCGCCGCTCGATGTCCGTGACGATGCGGTCGGCCTCCTCGGAGCGCCCGTGCACGCTCAACCACCTCGGCGACTCCGGCAGGTGCCGGCGCATCAGCTGGATGAAGGCGGCCCCCAGCGCGCCCACGACCAGCAGCCAGCGCCAGCCGTCCACGCCCAGCACCGGATGCCCGGCCACCAGCCGGGCGCCGAGCAGCGCCGCCACCGGAACGCCGACGAACCCGAGGGTGTACGCGTGGGCGAGGTAGCGGCCGCGGACCGCCCGCGGCAGGAACTCCGCCAAATAGGTGTCCACCAGGACGAGTTCGGCACCGAGTCCGAGGCCGGCCAGGAAGCGCAGCGCCAGCAGCCAGCCCAGGTCCGGCGCGGCCGCCGCGGCCAGCGAGAAGAACGCGTAACCGCCCAGGTTGACCAGGAACATCCGGCGCCGCCCCAGCCGGTCGGCGAGCACCGACAGCACGTTGGCGCCGACGAACATCCCCAGGAACCCGGCGGCGATCACCGCCGACTTCGCGGTGGGTCCCAGGCCCCACTGCTCGGCGAGGACCGCGGCGAGCACCCCGCCCAGGAAGATCTCGTAGAGGTCGAAGAAGGCCCCGATCCCGACGAGGAGGGTGACCTTGCGGTGCCACCGGGACGGCGGCAGCCGGTCCAACCGCGCGGCGACCCGCGTCCCGTCGGCGGTCCCGCGCCGTTCCGGCGCGGGGGACGTCTCCGTCATGGCGGCCCTCCCTCGGCAGACGTACGGCCAGGACCGTACTCCGCCAAGATCAGCAGACGGAAGGGCGCCTGCGCCGGCCGGCAGGGGCGGGTGCGGTGAACGGGGACCGCGCCCGCCGCTACCATGCCGGGGGCAACCAGGCGCAACCAACGGTCCGGGAGGGGCTCCGCGTGACGGCGAAGCAGGGCGCGCCAGAGGCGGCCGCGCCACGGCTGTCGGACCTGATGCCGTGGTCCGTGGCGCCGCTGCGCCCCGGCCGCTCCTGGGTGATGGGACCGGATCCGGCCACCCTGCGGGTCCGTTGGCAGGCGCTCGCCGACGCCGCGGACCCCGCCGTCCGCGAGCGGCTGTTCCGGCCGTCCCGGGCGCGCACCCTGCACTCCGCGGTCGGCCAGCTCCCCGGACAGGACACCGGGACCGCCCGGCTGGCCCGGGCGGTCGGCCGCTGCCCGGAACCGGTGCGGATCCTGCACGGCCCGTTCGACCGGCAGTGGCTGCTGCCCGACCACCGGCTGCTCGACGCGGCCCGTCCGGAGCTGTGGCGGGTCGCCGACGAACACCAGCTGTTCCTGGTGGAGTTGGGTCACGTCCCGCAGGCCGCCGGCCCCGCCGTGGTCTGCTCGGCGCTGCTGCCGGACGGCCGCTCCCCCGCCGGGCGGCCCGGCCGGATCCACCCGCTCTACCGCCGGCCCGGCGGCGTCGAACCCAACCTCGCCCCCGGCCTGACCGCGCTCCTCGCCCACCACCTGGACCGCCCGGTGGGGCCCACCGACCTGCTCGCCTGGATCACCGCCACCGCCACACACTCCCCCGACGGCACCGCGGTGCCGCTCACCACCGACCCGCACCTCTGGGACCGCGGGGTGGCGCTCGGCGCCCGACTGCTCTGGCTGGGCACCTGGGGCGCGCACCGGGGCGGCGCCGACGGGCCGGCCGGGCGGCCACGGCTCCCGGGCGGCCGACGGCCCTACGTACGGGCCGCCCTGCCGGCCCGCGGGCTGCCGCAGACCCTCGACTACGACCCCGCCGACGAGGCGCTGCTGCTGGGCGACGGCCGGATCTCACCGGTGCCGGCGGGCGCCTGGGAGTTCCACACCGGGGGCGTACGGGTGGTGGCGGAGTGGTTCGCGCAACGCACCGGGAGTGCGACCGCGGGCGGCGAGCCCCCCGAGCCCGGTTCCCTGGCGGCGCTGCGGCCCACAGACTGGCCGCAGGAGTGGACCTCGGAGCTGCTGGAGCTGGTGACCGTCCTGGCGCTGCGGGCCGAACTGGCGCCACGGGCGGCCGAGTTGGGGCGGGCGGTGGCGGCGGGGCCACGGCTCGGGGTGGCGGAGTTGCGGGCCGCCGGGGTGGCGCCGGTACCGGCCGCGGCGATGCGGCCGGCGTCCGTGCTGGACCACCAAGAGGAAGGGCCGGACGGCCAGTTCGCCCTGCTGTGAGCCGCGCGCCGCACCGCGGCCGGTGTGCGGGCACACAAGGAACCACCCGCCACGGGGTGACGGGTGGTGAGAAGGAGGCACCTGGCGGCGGCGTTGCGCCGGGCCGGGACGGTGGGTCGCCTGAGCCGGTGGTGCCGCTTCAGGGGCGGCTCAGCCGTGGCCGCCGAAGAGCGAACGGCGCAACCTGCGCAACGGCGCGAACAGCGACACGCGATGGCCGCGGCTCTTGACGGTGCGCGCGTGGTCACGCGCGGTGAGCTCCTGCATCAGCGACGCGGCACCCTCCACCTCACGCTGCGGGATGGCGGGACCGCCGAGCACCGCGAGATGGCGGTCGAGCCGCGCACTGGTCGCGCTGCTCCCGCACGTGATGGCAGGGACCCTCGCCCTGCTGCGCACTGTTATCTGTTCCATGACTCTCCCCACCCGTACGAGGGCACCCGGCCAACGGGCAGGGTAACCCTATCTCTCTTGGAGGACACGCGTGCAGACCGGTCAACGGATTCACCTGCCTTGCCTTGACGTTGACGAACACCATACGGAATGTCACGTACAGCACGCGTGCCAGGGCGAGTTGACGGAGCGCACAGGGTGCCCGACGGGGCGTGGCGCGGAGGCGGGGAGCCCCTCCTCCGCGCCCTGTGCACGGAAGGTCACGCAGCGGAGCCGAACACCGGGAGGTAGCCGCTGGCTTGGCCGGCGGCGGTGGGGTGGTAGGACTCGTCGACGGGATAGGTCACGCTGTGCAACCACGGGCTGCCGGAGCACAGCTCGTGGCCGGCGAAGGTCGAGTTGACATCGGCGAAGGCGAAGCCGTGGTCGGCAGCCCGCTTGGCGATGACGCCGTTGATGTCGTCGGCCGCGGCGTTTATGGCGGTCCGGGACTTTTCGGTGAGGCCGCCGACGCAGACGCCGTTGAGCTTGTAGAAGTGCGGGTACCCCAGGGCGACGACGCGGGCGGACGGGGCCTTGTTGGTGATCGCCGCGTACACGGTGTCGAGCTTGCCGGGGAGGGTGTTCTTGATGTAGGTGCGGGCCTGGTCGATCCGGGCGAGGCAGGCACTCTCGCCCTGGAGGGCACAGGTCGTCATGGTGTCGGCGAATCCGGCGTCGTTGCCGCCGATGGTGATGCTGACCAGGCTCGTGGCGGAGCCGAGCGCACCGAGCTGGCCGCTGACGACATCACCCGTACGGGCCCCCGAACATGCGGCGAACGAGAACGACGAGGGGGAGTGCGCGGCCGCCCAGAGGGCCGGGTAGGCCCTGGTGCTGCGCTTGCACGCACCGCTGCCGCTGTCGTAGCTGCCGGCGCCGACGCCGGCCGAGTAGGAGTCACCGAGGGCCACATAGCCCCCGGCGGCGGTGAGTTGGGCTGCCTCGGCGGCGCCGGCGCCAGTCAGCGCGAGCGACGAGGCAACGAAGAAGGCGGATGTCAATGCCGCGAAACGGGACACTCTCATGGAACCTCCCATAGCAGGATCTCTGCGTGATCCGTCGTACCAAGAGTCCCGCGCCGCCGGTAGTGTCCATGCCAAAAGTCGTACAGAGTTCACGAACAATCTGCCGATGTGTCAGGTTCATCACTGCGGCGCCATTGCCTTTCCATGACGTGCATATGACATCCCGTTGGGACTCTTGATACCTGGGTGCGACTCATCGAACCTTTTGACGGTCGGTCACGGACTTTCCCAGATCGACCGATTGCGTACGACCCCGTACGCCCCACCTGCGCGCGCACCACGGCGCGCCACCGATGAGGAGGACTCCCTCGCGATGGCAGTGATGCGTTCCACCACCCCCCGCGCTGACCGCCGGCGCTCCCGCACCCTCCGGATCGCCGCGGCGGTCGCCACCGCCACGGCCGCCGCCACGCTCGGCGCCCTGGTGCTGCCCGCCCAGGCGGCGCCCGCCCAGGGCACCGTCGTCGGCGCCGGCGCCGCGGACGCCGTGCACGGCAGCTACCTCGTCACGCTCAAGCCGACCGCGGGCCTCAAGGCCGCCTCGGCGGACGGCCGCGGCGTGATATCCGCCTACGGCGGCACCGTCAAGCGCACCTACACCGCCGCGCTCAACGGCTACGCCGTCGCCCTGTCCGAGGCCCAGGCCAGACGGCTGGCGGCCGACCCCGCCGTCGACCGCGTCTACCAGGACCGCACCGTGCACGCCCTGGACACCCAGGACAACCCGCCGTCCTGGGGCCTGGACCGGATCGACCAGGCGAAGCTGCCGCTGGACAAGAAGTACACCTACCCCACCACCGCCGGCTCCGGCGCCACCGTGTACGTCATCGACACCGGCGTCCGGATCTCCCACCAGGAGTTCGGCGGCCGGGCGTCGAACGGCTACGACGCGATCGACAACGACAACGTCGCGCAGGACGGCAACGGCCACGGCACCCACGTCGCGGCCAACATCGCCGGTGCCTCGTACGGCGTCGCCAAGAAGGCGAAGATCGTCGCCGTGCGGGTGCTGAACAACTCCGGCTCCGGCACCACCGCCCAGGTCGTCGCCGGCATCGACTGGGTCACCAAGAACCACAAGGGCCCCTCGGCGGCGAACGTGTCGCTCGGCGGCGGCCCGGACGCCGCGCTGGACGCCGCGGTGCAGAACTCCATCAAGAGCGGCGTGACCTACGCGATCGCCGCCGGCAATTCGGGAGACAACGCGCAGAACTACTCCCCCGCGCGGGTCCCCGAGGCCATCACCGTCGGCGCGACGACCTCGACCGACGCCCGCGCCTCGTACTCCAACTACGGCTCCCGGGTCGACCTGTTCGCACCCGGCAGCAGCATCACCAGCGCCTGGAACACCAGCGACACCGCCACCAACACCATCTCCGGGACCTCGATGGCCACCCCGCACGTCGCGGGCGCCGCCGCGGTCTACCTCGCCGGGCACCCGACGGCCACACCGGCCCAGGTCGCCACGGCCCTCGTGAACGGCGCCACCTCCGGGGTCGTGACCAGCCCCGGCAGCGGCTCGCCCAACAAGCTGCTGAAGCTCGTCCCGTAAGGCACGGCGGCCCCGCGCGGGACGCCCGGTGACGGGCGCCTCCCGCGGGGGCCGGTCGGTGCGCACCGCCGACGGCTGACCGGTCAGCCGTCGGCGGTGCGCCCGTGCGCGAGGCCCGGGACGAGGAGGGCGGTGGCCGCGACCGTCACCGCCGCCAGCAGCACCACCAGCGAGGTGCGGGTGCCCAGCCCGATCAGCCACGCCCCCAACAGCCCGCCCAGCAGCATCGCGCCCACCGACGTCAGCCGGCGGGGCACGGCACGGGTGCCGTAGCCCAGCCGCCGGTCGCCGCCCAACACCGAGCCGCTCACCAGGGCCGTCATCGCGCGGGTCTCCACCGTCGTGCTGAAGTCCGGGGCGGCCACCCGCAGCGCGGTGACGTTGCGCATGCCCATCGCCGCCGCCATCAGGGCGATGGCCGTGTAGCGCTGGTCGGCCGTCAGCTCCCGGGCCGGACCGGTGCCCCAGCTCGCCACCGCCGCGCCGACCAGCAGCGCNNGCCCCGGCCACCGCCCCGGCCAGGAACGCGCCGAGCGAGACCACCGTGGCGACCACCGGCAGCCCGCCCTGCCCGGCGATGCCGAAGCCGAGGAAGAGCAGGTTGCCGGTCTGGGTGGCGGTGAAGACGTGACCGAGGGTCAGGAAGCTCGCGGCGTCTAGCACTCCGGTCACCACGGTCAGGCACGCCATGACCACCGTCAGGGCGGCTCCGCTGGGCGGCTCCACGGATGCGGCTCCTTCCACCGGGCACCTCGGGTCGGCGTCCGGCCAGTCTCCGCACCCGTGGGGGCGACGCCGGGCCATTGCGCCGTCAGTGGGCGCCCCGCCGAGGGCCCGGGTGCGGAGACTCGCCGGACGCCCACCCGAGG
>LIQL01000488.1 GCA_001418405.1 Streptomyces diastatochromogenes
GCCGCTTCCGAGCGGGCCCCTTCCACTACCCCACCGAGCTCCCCGTGCGACTCATCCCACGAACCACCCCCGCCTGACGGCACCCCATCGGAGGGAAAAGCCCGCCATGACCACACTCTCTGCCAAGGATCTGGACATCGTCAGGATCACCGGCAACATCGGCGCCGAGATCCGCGGCATCGACCTCGCCTCGGACCTACCACAGGACACCATCACCGCGATCCGCACCGCCCTCGTCGCACACAAGGTCGTCTTCTTCCGAGGCCAACATGCCCTGGACGGCCCGACCCAAGAGCGCCTGGCCCGGCGCTTCGGCACCCCCACCACCGCGTACCCCACCCTGCCGTCCCTCGACGGCGCCCCCGCCATCCTCGACCTCGACTACCAGAACTCCCCGCTCCGCGCCGACTTCTGGCATGCCGACGTCACCTTCATCCAACGCCCGCCGCTCGGCTCCATCCTCCGCGCGGTATCCCTCCCGCCCTACGGCGGCGACACCGTATGGGCCAACACCGCCACCGCCTACACCGCACTGCCCAAGGAACTGCGAACCCTCGCAGACAACCTGTGGGCCGTCCACGCCAACACCCCCGACAACGCACCGACACGGAGTTCCGACGACAGCGCGCAGGCCCGCACGATGCGCGAGACGTTCACAGCACGCAGCTTCATCACCGAACACCCCGTCGTCCGCGTCCACCCCGAGACAGGCGAACGACTGCTGCTGCTCAGCAAGTTCATCCGCCGATTCGTCGGCTGGACACCCGAAAACTCCCAGCCCCTGCTCAAACTGCTCCGGACCTACATCCCCCTCCCCGAACACGCCGTACGGTGGCGCTGGGCCCAAGGAGACGTGGCCTTCTGGGACAACCGCTCCACCGAGCACTACGCCGTCCGCGACTACGACCCGCACCCCCGACGGATGCAGCGCATCACCCTCGCCGGAGACGTCCCCGTCTCGGTACAGGGAGAACACAGCCGCGTCGTAGCAGGCGACGACACCGACTACACCACCTCACTCACCCACCCCCACGACGGCAAACCCTCAGACCGTGACCACGTCGCCAGCCCCCCGGCCCCATAACAACCAGTGGGAACACACCTGCGACTTCTACTTCGACGGCCACGCGACCGGCAACGATGACCCCCCTCTACCTGCGCTTCCACGACAGCCCCGAAGGACACGACTACGACCCGCAGATCGCAACACTGCGCCAGGCCGGCGCCCCAGAGGACTGGATGGCCCGCGCCTTCCCTCGCCAAGCGGTCCAGCACCACGACCAGCGCCATCAGGCAGGGCACCCGCGGTAGCGGAACGCCGGTCACCGAACGAGAGGAACCGCGCATGCCTGGATTGGACCTGCCCTCGCCAGCAGCCCCAGGACCAAGGCGGAGCTCGTCCACGGCGTACTGGTCTTCACCGGCGACTTCGATGAGCGTGAGCTGGAGACCGCAAGACACACCTATCCAGGCCGTCGCCCCGTGCTGAACGCCGACGGGGCGGCCTGGAAGCGCATCCGGCCGGCCCTGGATCCCCCACACCGCTCGTAAGCCGGGCATCCGGAGCTCCCGGGTTGGAAGAGGCACCTGAACGTGCCCACGTCCGTGAGCAGCGCGGCGTCCGTCGTGAGCCGTGGACACCCGGGCCGGAGGCGTCAGCGCAGGCGACGGCTTCGTCACGTCGCAAAGAGGGACTCCCCCCAGCGAACCGTTTCCAATAGGGTCAGGGCCTCGGTGGCCGCGGCCTGGCGGCGGCGCTGGGGGCGCGCCTGCTCGATCGGGGCCAGCGCGTCGTCCGCGACGACGTCGAGCTCGGGGAAGGCCCGGCGGGTCAGCTCCCGCATCGCGGCGGTCTGCCGCTCCACCGCCTTCGCGGTGCCCAGGTCCGCCAGGGACGGCCGGACAGCCCGCCGGTGCGCCTCCGATCGCACGGCGGTGGCCGTCCGGTGGCGTCCAACGCGCTGCTGGCGCGTCGGGCATGGCCGGGGTCAGGTCGTCAACCAGGTTCTGCCGCCTGGAGGTTGATCTCACCCGCCCGCTATCGGCTCACCGGACTGCATACCCGTCCCACAGCGGGCCGCCGGCCAGGTCCAATACCTCTGTCACGACCGCGGCGAAGTCCTCCGTGTCCCCGGCGATCGCCTGCATGGCAGCTTCGGACAACGCGCGGTGCACTCCTGGGTCGGCCGCTGCCAGCCGCCGCGACAGCCACTTGCCTCCGCCAAGCCAGTGCCCGCCGACGAGGAGAACGAACTCGGAGGCACGCTGCAGCATGTGCGAAACCAAGTACACCCGCTCTGCAGGGTCCGTGCAGCCTCGCAGGTCATCGAGCAGGTCGGTCAGGGAAAACCGCTGGTACTCGCGCTCACTGTCCGAGAGCGGTGGCGGGCCCGCGGCCAGGCGCTTTCGCGCCTCGTCCTGGAGTGAAGCGCCCAGCCCATCCGCGTCGACCAGGAGCCTGCCGTCAGCACACATAGACAGCAGTGGTGAACTCCGCTTCGCGGTCTCCTGGTCGGCGTAGCTGTGCCAGACGGTTTCCGTCTGTACGAAGAGCTCCACCGGCCAGCCGCGGTACATCAGGCTCTCTCGGCTGGGTGCGGGCGGCCCGTCCAAGAGGACCACGATGTCCAGATCGGAGGTGGGCGTGCGGCGGTCGGTCAGCACGCTGCCGGCAAGGAAGGCCGCCCGGGCGGTAGGAAACCGGTCCTGCACCAGTTCGCGGGCGGTAATCACGGGGTCATCCATGATCGCAGCGTACGTGCCGACGACGATTCCGTAGAAGGGCGCCTGTACCGCACCACAGCGGGTGCTCTTTAGCCTCGACGTCTCAGTTGGGATGAGGGCAGTCGATGGGCCGTAAAATGCAGAAGTGCCTTCTGAGCTGGGGTCATGAACCATTTCGAGGGGTTCTGTCGGTCCAAGCGGAATGCACTTTCTGCGTGACGGCTATCGACTCGCGCCCCAAGGTCTTTGTGAACACTGACGGTTCGGGGGTGGTCAGGCATGCCGGAGCCCGATTGCTGACTGATCTCGCCGACGCGACGGGGCTGACGGCCTCGTACTCGAGTGTGCTGAGGCCGCTGCGGCCCCGCAGGACAGGTCACGCGCCGCGCCGGATCGTTGTGGATCTTGATTTGATGCTCGCCGACGGCGGGCAGACCATCACCACCGTCGATGCCGGCGGGCGCGAGATATCCGGCCCGGTCCTGGATGCGGACGTCACACTCATCGCCTGCCACGCGGAGAGGGAGGCGGCCGCGCCGACACAAAGGCGGCTTCGGCTACCACCCCTTGCTGTGCTTCCTGGCTAACATCGGCGAGGTACTGTCGGGACGGCTGTGTCCGGGCAATGCCGGAGTGAACACCGCAAGCGATCACATACAGGTACTCGACGACGCGCTCGCCCAGCTCCCCGACGCCCACCGCCGCGGCACCGATGTCCTCATGCGCACCGATAGCACAGGCTCCGTGAATGCGTTCCTCGCCCACATCCGCACTCTGCGCGAGCGCGGGATCCACACCTTCCTCTCGGTCGGATACGCCGTCACCGAGCCCATCTGCCGGGCAATCCGAACGGGCCCCGACCGGCTGTGACACCCGGCCCTCAACCAGGACTGCACCTTGCACGAGGGGACCGAGGCCGCCGAGCTGACCGGTGTGAGCGACCTGAACGGCTACCTGGAACCCGGATCATCGTCCGCCGCGAACGACCGCACCTTGGTGCTCAACTGTCCCTGTTCGACCAAGACGAGGACCTGCGCCACCAGGTCTTCCTCACTGACACCCCCTGCAGGTGGCGGCACCGCCCAGCCGGCTGACCATCGAGCCCCTGTCCGCCCACCAACTCAAGGAATCGGAGACCCCGGACATCGCGCCGGAACTCCGTCCTGTCTGCAAGCCGAAACCGCCCCAGCCATCTCTCAGTTGACGATCAACTACACCTCGCCGGACTCAACCGGAACAGCGAGGCCAAAGCCAGATCGCTTAGCTGTCACTCTGCTGGGCTGCTGAACCTCGGAAACGGGGCTGACGTCAGTCAAGCCGCCATCGTCGCACCGGCGGGGATGTGCCGCTATGGGGTGGTCCGGGCAGGAAGGCGCCTGGGTCATCTGCTGGTCAGGTCAAGCCCGACGGGCTGGTCTCGCGGCTCACTGTGCCGCAGCGGCCGACGGCTGTGGCCGGCACGTCGGCCGCCGCTCTCACCGTCCCGTGATGGGGCGGCATCACGTCAGGGTGAGGCTGGAGGGTCTACCAGTCGCTGTCCTGGATGGGCTCCAGACGCCACATCTGGTTGTCCCAGCCCACCCAGTCCCACTGCTGGACGATCGTGCCGTTGTCGTTCTTCGCGGCGCCGCCGTCGACATCCAGGACCTTGCCACTGTGCTTGGCGACCAGGCGGTAGTAGCCGTCGCCTACCGGCTCGATGTGCCACTTCTGGTTGTCGCCGTCCACCCAGCTTCACTGGTGAACACGTGCACCGTTGCGGGTTTCGCCCGGCCCCCCGCTGACGTCCAGCACCTTGCCGCTGTGCTTGGCCACCAGGCGGTAGTAGCCGTCGCCCGCTCCCTCAATGCTCCACTTCTGGTTGTCCCAGCCCACCCAATCCCACTGCTGGACGCGTGCGCCGTTGTCGTTCTTCGCGGCGCCGCCGTCGACATCCAGGACCTTGCCGCTGTGCTTGGCAACCAGGCGAGCCCGAGCGGGAATACCGGTCCGCGCCCGTCCCTGGGGAAGGCATTCGTCCAGCACCTCGGCCATGACGTTGAACTCGCCGCGCCAGATCCCGTCGCCGAACGCGGCTTCCTGGGCGGAGCCACGAACAATGCGCATGTCGTCGCCGTCGTAGCCGTGCATCTTCAGGTGCTCGCGGATCTCCATCTCGACCAGATCCTGCAGTTCGTAATCATCGGCCCGATCGCATTTGTTCAGGAAAACAACGAGCGGTACGCCGGCCGCGCGGGCCTGACGCATATGCTCGCGCGTCTGGGGCATGACGCTGTCCGGCGCGGAGACGACCAGAATCGCACCGTCCAGGGGCTGGGTCTTCAGGAGGCCGGGGACGTCGCCGGCGGGGCAGTCGAGATGCCGGTAACGACGCCGGGACGTCTCATACGCGAAACGACGGAAGCCGCTGCCAGGAATCGCCTCCCCCTCACCCGCCCGACCGCCCGAAGTCTTCGAGAACGCCCTGACCAACGCACTGGCCATCATGGTCTTGCCATGCCCGGCAGCCCCCAAAGACGCGATCGTCAACTCAGGCTTTTCGCCTTGGAATCCGTCGGCGGCCACAGCCGCTCCTCTCTGCCGACTGCGTACGCAGCAGCGGCCGCGACATGATCCAGGGCGCACACGGCACCCACAAGATCACCAGAGCCTTTCAGCCATCCCACCGGGTCCCCGCGCAGCTCGTTGACGGACGCACCTGGCGTACGGCCCCGGCCGCAACCCGCTGGAACCCATCGGCATGCCCTGGCTACTTGCCCCTGAAGAAGTCCGGATCGGCGCCGGGCTAACCTCTGGGGAGAGCGGGTGAGGGGTGCCCCTTGGCCGCGGCTGTGGAGACGGGTCAGCGTGGCCGGGGCGGGACGATCTTGCAGCCTCTACGCCAACACGCCGGACTGCCACGGACAGTTCTCAGGATTGTCCAGCAGTTTGGCAGTCCGGCCCAGGGCGCCGCTTTTCGTTCAGGTGGTCAGCGAGCCAACAGCCTGGCTGCGCGGACCGGTGCCGGCTGTCTCACTGGTGTAGGCCGTCGAGATCGCCGGCACTGGTGCCATGGGTGACCTCGGCACGCAACCGCCCCGACAGCGAACGCGGACACCGCGAGCAGGAACTGAACCGCGGCACGAAATCTGACGCATCATCAGAAGACTCAGCATTCAGCCAGCGTCAACCCTGCCAGAACCGGTTCCACCTGGCCGAACACGCACAACACTGAACCACCACGAAAATAGCCATTGCCCTGGCCATTTGCAGCCCCACCAGCAGAGAACGCAGGGTCAATTCCGCGTCGGGCCAGTTGTTCCGCGAAGGCCCGGCCGATGCCGGAGGATGCGCCGGTGATCAGTGCGGTGGGCACGGTCACACCGGCTGTTCGATGTGGTCGGTGCGGAAGTTGACGGATGTGGCGAAGACGTCGAGCAGTCCGCTCAGTGGTTCGGCGGGCAGTCCGGGTTTCCACAGCTCCACGGCCATCTCGCCGTGGTAGAGCATCGGCCAGCGTACGTAGTGCCTCGGGTCGTCGGGGTCGTGGACGGCGCGGGAGCGCCGGACGGTGTCGGCGGCGACGTCGGCTGTCAGATCGCTGCCGCAGCCGAAGCCGTAGGGGTAGCGTTCCCGGTTCGGTGGCACGGTCTCGATGTGCGTGTGGTCGGTTCGTTCCACGCCGACATGGGCGTGGATTCCGGCCCGGATGAGGGGGACTTCGCGTTCGCCGTCCGGGTGCGGCTCCCAGGCGCCGGAGGTCGTACGGGTGACACGGACCTTGGGGGTGGCGTGGAGGAAGGCGCGTACCTCCCATGCCTCCACCGATGGCCCGAGCGGGTTCCGGCCCTCGGGGGCGAGGACGCGCAGGGGGCTAAGAGGTGGGTCGAGTGCAACGAGGGTGACGTCGTCGCGGCCGAGGCTCCGCTTGTCGACGTCCCAGCTGCCGGAGGCGCTGACCACCAGGGCGTCGAGGTCGGGGTCGACGAGGAAGAGCATCCCTTCGCTCAGCCGTTTCCACCCCATGTACTGCTCGTACAGACGGGCCAGTTCGACCGAAACGTATCGGCTGATGTCGGTGGGTGGTGGCAGCAGTCCCAGTTCGCCCATGGTGCGGCCGGCGCGTGCCAGCTGGGCGGGGGCGGGGCTGGCGTCCCACACCCGAGCCGGTACGGCGTTCGGCACCGTCTGGTGGCTGTCGGAGATGTCGCGGGCGCAGGCGGCGGCCACCAGGCGGTCGCGCATGCGGTCCGCGGCCTGCGGCGCCGTTTCGGTGGGGTGCCCGCCCTCCATGGTGCAGAAGGTGACCTCCCTGGCCTGTCCTGGGCGCTCGCCTCTGGTGACGAAGAGGACCTTGGGTGCGGCTGCGCGGGCCATGGCGGTGCGGGCGGTCTCCACCACCTCCGCATGCGGCAGCAGGCTCAGCGCTTCGGGGATCTCGGCGAGGAGCACGACTTGGCGCGAGCCGACCCGCATGCCGTGTTCCTGGCAGGCTGTGACGGCCAGGGGCGGCATCTGTTCGGGCAGTCGGTCGCGCAGTGGGGTCGGGCCGTCGGGGATGCGGGCGGCGACCAGGAGGAGGTCGATGTCGCCGTGCGACTGCCGCACCACGGTGTGTCCCTGTTCCTCGAAGGCTGTCAGGAGCTGCCGGCCGAAGGCGGCAAGGGTGGGGCCGGCTTCCTCGTCGAGGCCCACGGCTTGGACGAGGAGGGGACGCCACCAGGGCAGTGCGGACAGGTCGTGCGGCGGCGCCGAGGCCGCGGGGCTGAGGCTGGTGTCGGTCACTGCTCTCTCCGGATCAGCGGTAGAACGCGGCAGGCGAGGTCGTCGAGGCAACTGAGCGAGGTGAGTTCGAGTACGGAGATGTCGCAGCCGAGCCGCTTGCGCACCAGGGCGGACAACTCGACGAGCATGAGGGAGTCCACGCCCAGGCGGTCCAGCCGGCAGGTGCGGTCGACGCGCTCGGCCGAGGTCTGCAGGACCCTGGCGATCAGCTCGGTCAGGATCTCGGCGACCGCCTCGACGGCATCGTCGGGTGGCAGGGCTTCCAGCCGGACCCTTACGTCCTGCGGGCTCTCGGTGACAACCTCGGAGCCGGTGTCGTCGATGCCGTGAAGCAGCCGGGCCTGGAGGGCCGGGAAGAGCTGTCCGAGTCGGTGCCAGTCGAAGCGCCCGACGAGCGCGGTCTGCGTCTCACCGTCGATGAGTTCCCTCAGGATGGACCACGCCTCGTGCGGATCGATTCCTGCCAGGCCGCTTCGTGCGAGGGTGTCCACCAGGCCGGTCCGTTCCGCGTAGCCCGTATTGCGGATGGTGCCCCACTCCACGGCCAGTCCTGGTAGCCCGGCCCGGCGCCGCTCTCGTACCAGGGCCTCGGCGAAGGCGTTGGCGGCGCCGTACGGGCCCTGGTGGCGGTTGCCGATCGTGGCGCTGACGGAGGAGCAGACCACGAAGAATTCCACGCCCTGGGTGCGGGTGGCACGGTCCAGGACGAGGGTGCCGGTCACCTTCGGATGCAGGACCGCGGTGAAGCGCTCGGGCGTGAGCTCGCGGAGCGGGGCATCGTCGATGTGCATGGCCGCGTGGATGACGCCCTTGACCGGGTGGCCGCCGTCGAATGCGTCGGCGAGGATGCGGTCGACGGCATCAGGATCGGCGATGTCTGCCGCGTGGACGCGGACGTCGACTCCCTGTGCCGAGAGCCGCTCGACCAGGGCGCCTCCCTCTGGTGTGCCGGCACCGCGGCGACCCACGAGGATCAGATGGCGGGCGCCCTCCTCGGCCAGGTGCTCCGCGAAGGCGGCACCCAGCCCCGAGAAGCCGCCTGTGACCAGGTAACTGGCGTCGGGGTCCAGGCGCAGGCCGTCGGCTGGGTGTTCGACGGGCGGGGCCTGGGCGAGATCGATGACGACCTTCCCGATGTGCTGGGAATGCAGCAGGGTCTGGAACGCCTCCCCGATGCGGTCGGCTGCGTAGACCTGGTGCGGCAGCGGCCGGTAGCGCTGGTCGGTGACGCGCCGGGACAACTCGGCGAACTGCGCGACGGTCGTCTCGGGAGCCTGTACCGCCAGACTGCCGACGTCCACGCCGAAGTAGGCGATGTTGTTGCGGAACGGGCCGAGCAACAAAGGTGTGTTGGCGTACAGGTCACGCTTGCCGAGTTCGACGAAGCGGCCGCCGGGGCGCAGGCACTCCAGGCTACGGGCGATGGCCTCCCCGGCGAGGGAGTTGAGGACGACGTCCACACCGCGGCCCGCGGTGGCGGTGCGCACGTCCTCTGCGAAGGACAGGTCACGGGAGTCGAAGACGTGGCGCACGCCGAGAGCGCGTAGCAGTTCCCGCTTGGCCGGGGTGCCGGCGGTGGCGATGACGTCGGCGCCCAGGGCGTGGGCGTATTGGAGGGTGGCCAGGCCGATGCCGCCCGCGCCGCCGTGGACGAGGACGGTTTCCCCCGGACGCAGGCGGGCTTCCTCTTCCAGCGCGTACTGCACCGTGAGGAACACGGCGGGCAAGGTGGCCGCCTCGCCGAAGCGCATGCCGTCGGGCATGCGTCCGCTCTGGTCGGTCCGCACGATGACGTGGGAGGCCAGACAGCCGTAGCCGGACGCGTAGACCCGGTCGCCGGGAGCGAAGGCGGTGACGTCGGGTCCGGTCGCGGTCACGACGCCGGCGCACTCCAGGCCGAGGCGGGGGCCGCCCTCGGGGGGTGCGTTCTCGTCCGGCATCAGTCCGGTGGCGACCATGACGTCCCGGTAGTTGAGGGCGGCGGCCCTCACCTCGATCAGGATCTCTCCCGCAGCGGGCTTCCGCGGGGGCTCGGGGGTCCAGTTGAGCCGGTGTCGAAGGCCGGGTTCGCGCAGCCGCAGCCGGAAGTGGTCGCCCGGGACCGGGCGTCGGGACGAAGCGGTGGAGGAGACCAGGCGAGGCCGGAAGCGTCCGTCGGGCGTCAGGACGGTCTCCGAGGTGTCGTCCTGGCCGATCAGGTCGCTGACCAGACGCTCGGCATCGCGCCCAGGGTCACCGCCGGACTCCAGCGAGACGCAGCGGACGGGTACCGCCGGATACTCCGTGGCCAGAACCCGACCCAGACCCCACATCGGCGCATCCGCCGGGCTGAGCGGGCGTTCCGGAGCGGGGAAGAGGCCAGTGGGCGGCGTGATGAGACACAACTGACCGTGAACGGCGGTCAGTTGCTCAGCCAGATCCCGCAGCGCGCGGGCGCGGCAGGCCGTCAGCTCCTCGACGCCGCCGGCAGGATTCGCGCCCGCGTCGAGGATCACCGCCACGCGGGGCGGAGCGTCGGGGGCTGCCTCGGCGAGCACGGGCAGCGGGCCGGTGTCGCCCAGGCGGATCAGCGGAGCCGCCAGCCGCGCGGCGACCGCCTCGCCCAGTTCCTCGGCGGCGGGTTCGGCGACAACCGCCCAGCAACCCGTCACCGGGGACGGCGGCGCGGGCGCCGGTACGGTCTTTCTTCCGGCGCGGCGGGCAAGGAACACGGTGGTGTCCGGGCGGGGGACGTCGGGTGCGACGCCCGTGTGCTGCACGTCGTCGAAGCCGGCGTCGGTGAAGCAACGTGTCCACGCTTCGCGCGACAGCAGAGGCGGCCCACCGCGCCGGTCGTCCGCGCAGTCCCAGTACTCGTCGAGCAGCCCGAACAACGAACTGTCGAGGTCGGTGTCCAGGCTCTCCAGGCCGAGGAGGAGCCCGCCCTCGGCGAGCAGACCGGCGATGCGATGGGCGGCCTGGTGCACGTCGGTGGCGACATGCACCACGTTGGCGGCGAGGATCAGGTCGAAGCTGGCCTCGGTGAAGCCTTGGTCCGCGGGGTCCTGGTCGAGATCGAGGGTTCGGTACTCGATGATGTCGTGTTCGCGGAAACGCGCCTCGGCGCGGGCGAAGAACGCGGCGCTGACATCGGTGAAGGTGTAGCGCGTGCGATCGGCGGGCAGTTCCGGCAGGACGGCGGCGGTCAAAGCGCCCGTGCCGGCGCCGATTTCGAGCACGCGCAGCTGCCGGCCGTCGGGCCCGTGGCGGACGATCTCGCGGATCAGGCCGCGAGCGTAGAGGTTGTGGAGCCTGCGGTGCGGCGCATCGCCGTACAGCTGGGACATCAGGTGCCGGTCGGCGTCGGTGTAGAGCATCTCGCGCGGGTCCGCGGCACCGCGCAGGATGTCGGCCAGGTGCGGGCGGCACCGGTTGAGCACTACGCTCGCGGCCCCCCAGTCCAGCAGCTCCCCCAGTTGAGCGCGGACCTGTGCCTCCGGATCGGGCGGGGTGTCGGTGAATCGCCAGCGGGCGGGGCCGGTACCAGGCATCTCACGGAGGGCGAGCAGGCCGCTGTCACAGGCAGCCCGGGTCAAAAGTTCCACCAGCGGGCCGTACTGCGTGCGCACACCGGCGCCTTCGAGGTCGCCGATTTCGAACTCGTCCGTATCGGGGAGGAGTTCACGGAAGGCGAGGCCGACATAGTGGCCCAGCACGCGCCAGTTCAGCTCCGCGAACCTCGGGTAGCGGTCGTCCGCGGCCGCGGTGAGCCGACGGCGATCCTCACGGGTGGCCGCCAGCAGCTGCGCGAGGTCGGGCAGCACAGGACCAGGCACGAGCTCGCCCGGCACAGGCAGGGCGCGCAGCGCAACCTCATAGCGGGCCGGGGACCTGGTGCCCTCGTGGTCGAAGCGGCGCAGCCTGCATCCGGCCAGTTCCAGGCTCACCCGGCCGTCCGGGTCCAACACCCGCAGATCCCACACCGCTTCCCGGTCACCGACCGTCACGGCCCTGGCGTGGACGAAGCCGCGGGCGGCGGGCTCACGCCACAGACTGGCGCCTTCGACCCCTACGGGCAGGAACAGTGGCACGTCACCGGGTCCGGAGAGCAACCGGCACCCGGTCTGCAGGGCCCCGTCCACCAGGGCGGGATGGGCGAGGTAGCCGGCGGTGTCCGCCTGGAGGTGGTAGGCGGACAGCACCTCGCTGTCCCCCGTACGCAGATCGGTCAGCACCTGCAAGGCCGGGCCGTGACGCACCCCGGCCCGGCACAGTGACGCGTAGTGGTCAGCCACCGCTTCGGGCGGCCCCAGCCGGGCCGTGAGCGCGACGAGGTCGACCTGCTCGGGCGCGGCCCGGTGCAGCCGCCGCACCCGCCCCCGGGCGTGCTGCTGCCAGCTGCCCGTCCCGCCGGTGCGGCTTGCGACGCTGACTGTGCCCGTCTGCGGTTCAAGGGCGGTCTGCAGCAGCACCTCATCGGTGCTGTCCTCGCCGGGCAGGACGCAGGCCGCCGTGATCAACAGGTCCGTGACCTCCAGCGCTGCCGCATCGAGGGCTTCGCGGCCTGCCTCGAACGCGGCCTCCAGGTAGGCACTGCCCGGCAGCACACGGGCGGTTCCCACGTGGTGGTCGTCCAACCACGGGGCACGTGCCGAGGACAGGGGGCCGTGCCAGACGGGATCGGCCACCGCCGCCCGCTGCCCGAGCAGCGGGCGCTCCACCGCCCCGTCGCTGGTGACCCTGCCCCACCAGTTCGGTGCGCCGTTCCAGTGCCGTTCCCGCTGCCACGGGTAGGCGGGCAATGCCACGACGCGCCCCGGGTGCGGGAAGTAAGCGTGGGCGTCGTAGCGTGCGCCGACCGCCACGGCGTGCGCCACGGCGGACCGGACGCCGGCCGGGCCGTCGCCACGGCGGGTGCAGGTGCGGACCACGGCCACACTGCGGTCGCGGCGTGCCTGTGCGAGACGCCGGAGGTAGGGGCTGAGGACCGCGTGCGGACCCACGTCGACCAGGACATCGGCTCCCAGGTCCAGCAGGGCGCCCGTCGCAGCGCCGAACAGCACGGGGCGCCGCACGTTGTGCCACCAGTACGCCGCGTCCAGGCACCCGTCCTCCGCCAGCAGGGCGCCGGTGACTGTGGAAATGAACGGCAGGCTCGGCCGCCGGGGACGCAGCGGCGCCAGTGACGCGCGCAACGGCTCCTCGACCGGGTCCATGGCACTGCTGTGGAAGGCGTGGTCGAGGTCGAGGGGGCGGAAGAAGACACCGCGGGCCGTGAGTTCTTCGCCCAACACGGTCAGCGCCGCGGTGTCCCCGGCGATGGTGGTGTCCGTGGAACTGTTGATCCCGGCGAGTTCCAGTCGGTTTCCGTACGGGGTCAATGCCTTGAGGATGTCCTCCTCGGACAGACCGACCGCCGCCATGCTTCCCTCGCCCGCGGTGAGCGCCTGAGCCCGGCTGCGGCAGGCGACGACCAGCGCGGCGGCGTCCAGGTCGAGTGCCCCTGCGGTGTACGCGGCGGCGATCTCCCCGACGCTGTGCCCGGTGACCGCCGCCGGGCGCAGGCCGCGGGCCGCGAGCAGTTCCACCAGCCCGACCTGGAAGGCGAACAGCAGCGGCTGCGCCACCTCGGTGGCGTGGATCCGGGAACTCTCCGCCCCTGCGCACATCTCCTCGACGACAGACCAGTCCAGGTGCCGGCCGAGCGCCGCGTCCACCTCTTCAACCGCCTCACGGAACACCGGCTCGGCGGCAAGCAGGTCCGCACCCATGCCCGCCCACTGCGAGCCGTTGCCGGCGAACGCGAAGCCGACCGTGCCGTCCTCGACCGCCGAAGCGGTGGCCAGTCCGGACGCCGGACGCTCGCCGTGGGCCGCGCCACGCAGGGCGCGCGCCGCCTCGTCGGCGGCGGTAGCGAGGACCACGGTGCGGTGCTCATGCAGGGTGCGGCGCTGCGCGGAGGTGAAGGCGAGGTCGTAGAACTCCCCCTCGTCGCAGGTCTCAAGCCGCTCGGCCATGCGCCCGCACGCCTCGGCGAGCGTCTCCGGGGACCGGGCGGACACCACCATCGGCAGCGGTCTGCTGGTATCGGTCCCGTGGCCCGGGTCCTGCTGCGGTGCGGGGCCGACAACCACGTGTGCGTTGGCGCCGCCGAATCCGAAGGAGTTCACCCCGACCACGGACTGAGGCCCCACCTCCACGGATTCGGCGCTGGTCACGGGTCGCAGTCCGAGACCGGCGAAGTCGATCTCAGGATTCAGCGGTGCGGCGTGCAGGGTGGCCGGCATGATTCGGTCGCGCAGGGTCACCACGGCCTTGAGGAGGCCCGCGACGCCTGAACCGGCCTCCATGTGACCGATGTTGGACTTCACCGAGCCGATCGGCAGGGGGCCGGTCGTCCGACGCTGTGCCAGTGCCTCGCCGATCGCGGTGCACTCGATGGGATCCCCCACCGCCGTGCCGGTCCCGTGCGCCTCCAGGTACACGACCCGGTCCGCCTCGATCCCGGCGTCGCCGTACACGCTGCGCAGCAGGGCGCTTTGGGCTTCGCCGTTGGGCAGGGCGAGGCCCGCCGTGCGCCCGTCGTTGTTGGTGCCGCTGGCCACGATCACCGCGTGTACCCGGTCGCCGTCGGCACGTGCCGCCGCCAGCGGCTTGAGCAGCAGCAGCCCGCCGCCCTCGGCCCGTACGTAACCGTCGGCATCGGCGGAGAACGGCCTGCAACGTCCGGACGGCGACAGCATGGCGGCGCCGGAGAAGCCGCTGTAGACGTGCGGGTCGAGCAGGATGTTGATGCCGCCGGCCAGAGCCGTTCCCGACCGTCGGGTACGCAGGTGTTCGCACGCCTGGTGGACCGCGGTCAGCGCCGATGAGCAGGCCGTGTCGACCGTGACACTCTGACCGTGCCAGTCCAGCAGATGCGAGATCCGGTTCGCGGCGTTGCCGCCGGCCATGCCGGAGATCGTGTAGGCGTTTCCGCTCTCGGGCCGCGCCCCCTGGAGCGTCCCGTAGTCCTTGCTGGAACAGCCGATGAACACAGCGCCGTCCGTGCCGGCAAGCCGTCCGGCGTCCATGCCACCGTCGTCCAGGGCCTCGACCGCCAGCTCCAGGAGCAGCCGCTGCTGCGGGTCCATACGAGACGCCTCACGCGGCGAGATCCACGAGAAGTACTCGCAGTCGAATCCCACGATGTCGTCGAGAAACCCGCCCGCCACGGTGTACGTCCGCCCGGAGCGCCGCCGCCCGCCGTCGAGGAACGACACGGCGTCAAAACGGTCCTGCGGCACGTCGGTGACGACGTCCTTGCCTGCGAGCAGCAGTGCCGCCAAGTCGTCGAGCGACTCGACGCCCCCCGGCAGCCGGCACCCCACGCCCACCACGGCGATGCACGAACCCATGGAAGGGTTCTGGACCATCTGCACGCGAAGCTCCCTAGGTCGAATCGCCAGCACCGGCACAGCGGATCAATCGACACAACTTCCCTCATAGACGAACAGAGGATTAACCGCCATTCGCGCCAATATGCGCTATCAACCCGCATGGACCACGGGGCGCTCCCGGACTGAGCGCCGAATGGAGCTCATACTGCATCGAGAGCAGAGCGATAGACATCAAGCTCCTCAAGAGGCAGATGACCGGACGGGCAGCACATCTCCATGCCGCGAAAACACGTCCTGCTGGTGGACGCCGATCGTCCACCACACAGGGTCACGCCTCTACCGTTTCCATTATTCGCTTCAGGGAAATCTTGACGGATCCCGAACCTTGCCCCTCTGGCGGCATGTCAAAGGCGACCCACCTGCTGACCAGCGTCGCTGCCGGAGGTTGGGCTCGCTCGCGTACTGCCAGGCCCTGTCACCTAACTCGGCCCGACCTGGCCGTCACGGTGGGGCCGACTGCGGCTATCACACACACCGCGCGGTGCGGAGTTTCTTGTAGCCGTGGTTTCACATTCCCTCAGGAGTGCCAGGAACAGACGGTCCCGGCGAAGACGGGCATCGGTAAGCGGATTAATGATGCCGCGAAGGGCCGAGATCGGCTGCCAGCGTCGGGGAACTGTGATTCTCGCTGAGCGGCGCTCGATGCCGGTGACTACTCGCCTGGCGACGGCGTGCGCAGGAATGGCACCGGCCAGCGGGGTGGGGAAGGCGACCTCGCGCATCCTGGTCACGATGTCGTCACCGCCGAAGGCACTGCAGATCATCTTGGTATCGACCCAGCCGGGATAGAGAACACCAGCGGTGGCGTCGTGAAGTCGCAGTTCAACACGGAGAGCCCGGGCGAACTGCTCGACCGCGGCCTTGGATGCGGCGTATGGGGCGTTGACCACGCCGTTGATGAAGGCGTATGTGGAGGAAGTGACCAGCACGTGCCCGCGAGCGGCGATGATCTGTGGCAGTGCTGCGCGAACCGTGCGCCAGACGCCGAGCAGGTCGACCTCCACGATGCGCTCGAACACCTCGGGGTCGATGGTGGCGATCGTGGCAACTCGATCAGGGGCAATCCCTGCGTTGGCGAAGACGATATCGAGTGCACCGAACCGTTCGACGGTTCGGGCCACGGCATCGTCGAGAGCCTCCCTGTCGGTGACGTCCACGCTCATGTGCAGAACACGCTCGCCACCGATTTCGCGCGCCAGCGTCGCGACGGAGTCCGCGTTGCGGCCCACCAGGACGGTATTCGCTCCACGAGCATGCAGTGCCCGTGCACTGGCAGCCCCGATGCCCCCGGCAGCACCAGTAATCAGGACGGTCTTGTTGCGCAAGACGTATCTGGGCATGTATTGCCTCTTCACTGTCACGACAGAAGTCTGAGGACACTATTTCCCGGCTCAAGCCAGCTGCGTACTTCTCCGACTCCGAGACTCCAGGTGGCTAGCTTTCGATATTCCAGAAGGTGCCTTCTCGGACCTGCCTTGAGTCCGGGTCCCAGGGAGCGGCGAAACGCTGCCCGGGTAAGGCTGCTGGCGCACGGTCCGGGTGTAGCAGATCGATCAGGCGCGCGGAATTCCGCGTCGGTGGAGTCACTCGAAGTGGTTGCTCATTGACGCCACAGGAAGGCATCGTCGCGTGCAGACTCGCACTCGTGCGCCGCCTGGGGCACGTTGGCAACCTACCGAGGGATCTCAGCTCTCATCCGCGACATCCTTCTGCCCCCACACATGACTTGGCCCAACCCTGCTCTCCTGTGACGCCCTGCGGGTGAATAGCCCAAGTCCGTCTGGGTCCGGTGCCTTCAATATGCCGACGCTTGGTGATGCCGTTCACGGTGCGTACCTTCGTCCCCCACGCCCTCGGGCAGACCGGCCAGACATGGCCTCACACGTGCACGACACAACAGCCAGGAGAACGACCATGCCCCGTTATGACCTGGCAGGACGCACCGTCGTCGTCACCGGCTCCACCGGTGGTCTCGGTACCGCCCTCGCGCAGGGGTTGCGGGACCGGGGGGCCAACCTGGCTCTGCTCGATCTCCACCCCGAAGCCGTCCATGCTCAGGCCCGGACATTGGGAGGAGAGAATGTCGCCCGTGGCTGGCGCGCCGATGTGCGCAATCTGAGGAGTCTCCAGGCAACGATGGACGAGGCCGCGGCGCACTTCGGACGCGTCGACGTCGTCATCGCAGGCGCCGGCATCACCACCATGGCACCCATGGCGACCATCACCCCCGCCGCTCACGAACGCGTCATCGATATCAACCTCAACGGCGTCTGGCGCACCTTCCGCGCGGGACTGCCTCACGTACAGGAACAGCGGGGCTACCTGCTCGCCATCTCCTCAATGGCCGCCTTCGTCCACTCCCCGCTCCAAGCCTCCTATACCGCGAGCAAAGCCGGTGTGTGGGCCATGTGCGACAGCCTCCGCCTGGAACTGCGCCATCTTGGCGTCGGCGTTGCAAGCGCCCACCCGACCTTCTTCCACACTCCCATGCTGGACGACGTGCTTTCTGACCCCGCTGGACAAGAGCTGTGGGGAGGCAACGCGAAAGGCATCTGGAAAGTGACCTCCCTGTCCAAGGTCATCAACCGCATCGTGACCGGAATCGAGTGCCGCGCAAACCACATCGTCGTTCCCAGGAAAATCACGATCGTCGCGAAAGCCCCGGAACTGTTCCGTCCCGTCATCGAGCGGTTGGGTTTCCGCAGACGCACCATCATCCGCGCCATCGCACTCGCCTCAAGCACTGGCTGGCACAACCCTGAGGCGATCAATAGGCACGAAACGAAAGCCGCAAACGAGCTGTGAGACGCGGATGCTGAGTCGTGGGATACGAGTTCGGAAGTGCCGAGGAGCAGGCTCTGTCGACCGTGACGCTCTGACCGTCCCAGTCCAGCAGGTGCGAGATCCGGTTCGCGGCGTCGCCACCGGCCATGCCGGAGATCGTGTAGGCGTTTCCGCTCTCGGGCCGCGCCCCCTGGAGCGTCCCGTAGTCCTTGCTGGAACAGCCGACGAATACGGCGCCGTCCGTGCCGGCAAGCCGTCCGGCGTCCATGCCGTCGTCGAGGAATGACGCGGCGTCAGAACGGTCCTGCGGCACGTCGGTGACGACGTCCTTGCCCGCGAACAGCAACGCCGCCAGGTCGTCGAGCGACTCGACGCCCCCGGCAGCCGGCACACCCCGCGCCCACCACGGCGATGCACGAACCCGTGGAAGGGTTCTGGCTCATCTGCACGCGAAGCTCCCTAGGCCGAATCGCCAGCACCGACACAGCCGATCAATCGACACAACTTCCCTTGTGGGCGATAGAAAGGGTTTACCGCGCTTAGCGGTAATATGCGCCAGCTACCCGTATGGGGCATATTCGGCGTGTTGTGCGGCGCTTGTGGGGACGACCATCCGGGCCCCTCGCAATCGCTTTCGCCCGTCAGCTCGACAACCCCTGGCGCTGTCGGTCGACATGAGGGAGCCCATGGGACGCGGTATGAAGCAATCCATCACGCGGGGAGCGGCTCTGGTCGTCGTCCTCCTGGCGGCGTTCGCCTGCCTACCGCTGACTGCGGTCACCGGCGCGCGGACGAGCAGCGCGGGCTACGCGGACGAGAGCAGCGAGTCGTACCGAGCGGACCGCGCGCTGGAGGAAGGCTACGGCTGGGGCTCCCCGCAGGTGCAGATGGAGCTGCGGCCGTCCGTACCGGTCGACAGTGCCGAGGCGACAGCCGTGGGCCGAAGACTGACCGACCAGGTCGCACACTCTCCAGGGGTGGCCCGCGCCCTGTCCTGGTGGACCGTCAAGGACAAGAGGCTGCGTTCCGGCGACGGCCGGGCCGTGCTCCTGGTGGCCCGACTGACCGGTGACAACGCGCGGGTTGAGGCCACTGCGGCCCGGCTGGCCGACCGGTTCGGCGGGCAGCGCTTTCCCTTCGACATCACGGTCACGGGCCGGGGACCGGTCAATCGTGACCTGGCCGAACGCAGCCGCCAAGAACTCCTCCACGCCGAGCAGATCAGCGTGCCGCTGGTCGCCCTGGTGCTCCTGTTCGCCTTTCGGACCGTCGTCGCCGCAGCCGTTCCACTGGCCATCGGGGTCACGAGCATCGCCGGCACGCAGATCGTGCTGTACGGCCTCACCAAGGTCATGGAGGTGTCCGTCTTCGCCCCCAACATCGCGGTCGCCCTGGCCCTCGGGCTCTCGGTCGACTACGCCATGATCCTCGTCAGCCGCTTCCGCGAGGAACGCGCGGCCGGGCTCGACGTGCAGCGGGCTGTCGGGGCCACCCTGCGTACGGCGGGCCGGACCGTCTTGTGCTCCGCCGCCGTGGTGAGCCTGTCGCTGTCCGTCCTGCTCCTCTTCCCGATCCCGTTCCTGCGATCCCTGGGCGCAGCCACCGTCTCCGTCGCGGTACTGGCGGCGATCACCGCCCTCGTCCTGGTGCCTCTCATGCTCACCGCCGTGGGCGAACACCTGGAGCGTGGGCCGGTTCCCGGGTTGAAGCACCTCACAGGGCAGGAGTCCGCGCAACGCCGCGGCGCCTGGGCGGCGTTCACCCGGTGGGTACCGCGCCGCCCCGTACTGGCGCTGGGCGCCGCCACCGCCATCCTGGTGTTGCTGGCACTCCCCTTCGCCCGGGCCGAGTGGGGCTTCATCGATGAGCGCTGGCTGCCCTCAGGAAGTCCACAGCGCGCAGCGGCAGCACGCGTCCGGGCCGAGTTCCCTCTCGCGGCGGGAGTCGTGCCACTCGTGCTGCTGGACCGGGCACCGGCCGGATCCACCGCAGCGGTGCGCTTCGCGGCTGCACTCTCGAAAGACCCCCGGGTCGTGTCCGTGTCCGGCCCCACAGGGGTCTTCACCGACGGTCGGCGCCTCGCCGGCCCCTCCAGCGCACAGGCACCCGAGGGTGCCTCTCGCCCGGCCGGCACCTGGTTCGAGATCACCAGCCGCCTGGCCGACCCGGCGAGTGGGCAGGCCAAGAACCTCGTCCACGACCTGCGTGGCCTTCAGGTACCCGGCGGAGCCAGGGTGGCGGGTGAAACCGCCCTACTCGTGGACACCGAGCACCTGCTGGGCAAGGTGGCCTTCCGCGCCGCAGGAACGATCGCCGCGGTGACCGGGCTCATGTTGTTCGTGTACTTGCGCAGCGTCTTCATCCCGGTCAAGGCACTGGCCACCAACCTGCTCAGCATGACCGCCGGTTTCGGTGCCATGGTCTTCCTCTTCCAGGAAGGCCACCTGGCCCAGTGGCTGGGCGGAACCGCCACCACGTTCACCGACCCCCTGCTGCCACCGCTGATGTTCTGCATCGTCTTCGGCCTCAGCATGGACTACGAAGTCTTCATGGTCGCCCGCATCCGCGAGGAGTACCTGCGTACCGGCGACAATCGCGCCGCCATCACCACCGGCCTGCAACGCACCGGCCGCCTGATCACCGCGTCCTGCCTGGCCCTCATCGCCGCCGTCGCGCCGCTCACCCTGTCATCCCTGGCCGTCATGCAACTCGTCGGCACCGTACTGATCATCAGCATCGTCGTGGATGCCACTGTCGTCCGCTGCCTGCTCGTACCCGCCGCCATGTCCCTCGCCGGCCGCTGGAACTGGTGGTCTCCCCTGGACCGCGGTGACTCCCACGCAGCGAGCCTTTCCGCTGCGCCGACGCTCCAGGACTGAGGAGGGGCCCGTGGGATTCCCTTCCTGTCCGGGAAGCCACCAAAGTGTGGACGTTGGAGGCACCAGCGATTGTGGGAGGCTCGTCATAGGCCGACAGCGAACGAAGGTCGACCGTACCTGGATGGCTGCGGCCTGGTTCAGCAGGCCCCTCCGCAGTCCGGCTTCCTCACCCAGCAACCGTTCGAGCCGAGACCAACTGGATCATCTCCGGTGTCGACCCGACGGCCCTTTCCATCGGGCAAGCCGTCCCAGCGGGTCTGCTTGGCGAACTGGGCTCCGCGGCCGGCCACCTGCGAATGATCGCCGACAGTCGTTGATGACGGCGGGGTACTGCTCCGCACAGGCTCCATGTGGCCCACTGCCGCACACTGATTCCCACTGCGGGCTGTGTTCGTCATCGCCCCGCTCGCTCTCGTCATGCTGGCGGGCACGGCGACGGGCACGTTGCTGCTGGTCGACTCGATGTTCTGCGCCTGGCATGACGATTCTTGCGTCCCCCGCCTCGTCTGCCAGGCGCGCCACGCGCCTGGCCGCTGACGTAAGCGCCGCCGACCGCTTGATCCTGCTGGCGTTGTTCCATCACGTCGACCTGGACGGCCTGGCCCGGGTCACGACCCGCACGCCCGCGTTCGGTTGATCCCAGTGGCTCCGGGATCAACCGAACGCGGGCGCAACACCGATGTGTGGGAGTTCTTCGACGGATGCGCGACGGCAGGGGGCTGGACCTGGCGCTAGAAGAGGTCGGTGAAGAAAGCGTAGCCGGTGGGGTCGCCTGGCATCTGCCAGTGGAAGCCCTGGAGGAAGAAGCAGGCGACGAGGTTGGAGACGGCGAAGAAGGCCAGGAGATAGAGGCTCACGGTGCCGAGGCCGCGCAGGGCCGGGGTGGCGGTGGCGGCGTCGAGGGGCTCGCTCTCGTGGGTCAGGACCAGGGCGATGCCGGCGGCGAGGACGGCGGCGGCGAAGGTGATGGCGGCCCAGGTGTAGAGGTGGAGGCCGAAGAGGGCGCCGGCGTAGCCGGGGTCCGGGGGCACGATGTGCATGAGGACCTGGGTGATCGAGACGGTGGAGCCGAGCAGGGCGCACACGATGGCCCAGCCCCAGCCGGAGGCGGTGTCCCGGGTGGTGACGGTGCCCTTGCGGGAGCGGTGGATGATCAGGGCGGGGCCGAGTGCGCTGAGCAGCATGAACATGCGCTGCAGCAGGCACATGGGGCAGGGGTACTCCCACAGTCCGAACTGGAAGAGGTAGGCGCCGCCGATGGTGCCGCACATTCCGAGTACGTACAGGTTGGCGAAGAGCAGGCCGAGCTTGTTGCCGGTGCGGGCGGCGGGGGCTGCGGCCACGGGGAAGGTGGTGGTGGTCATCGTGGGCTCCTCCTCGGAAGCTCGGCCGGTCACAGGGCCAGGTGGAAGGTGTGGGCGAGGATGTGGGGGACGAACGCGAGGACCGAGAGGACCAGGGTCGCGGACCACATCAGCAGCCGGGCCCGGCGTGACCAGTCGCGGAATGTCGCGAGCACGCACAGGGCGATCAGGAGGAAGAGGAGGGTGTACATCGTGTCCCAGCTTCATCGGTGGGGCCGGCTTCGTCGCCGACGTCCTTGTCCCCTTCACCCTCCGCCGGGGAGTTCGGCGCCGGTAGCGGCAACGGCCCGATGCATCCATAGAGCGGTTCTATGTGCGGGAGCTCTTTGCGGAACGCCCTTGCCTTCCCTGCCCGGCTGCTACGGGCTGCTGGCGGGCGATGGCGACCAGGTCGCGGGCCGGGCCGGCGGGCCGTTGACCGGTGGGCCAGACGGCGCGCAGTACCCGGCTCAGGTCGAGGTCTTCCACGGCCGTCGACTTCAGGACGCCTGCGGCCAGTTCGGCGGCGACCGCCAGTGAACTGAGGACTGCGGGCCCCGCCCCGCCGGCCACCGCGGCCTTGATGGCGGTGGTGGAGGACAGTTCCATGCCCGTGGTGGGTTGCCAGGCGGGGAGACGGGTGACCATGGCGCGTTCGAAGGCGGTGCGCGTGCCGGATCCGGACTCGCGCAGGATCAGGGGGGTGTCGGCCAGCTCGCGGAGCGGGATCGTGGGCCGCCGCGCCCAGGGGTGGTCGGGTGCGATCACCACGACGAGCTGGTCCTTCGCCACGGCTTGGCTGTGCAGTCCCCTGGGTGCACGCGGGCTTTCGATGAATCCGATCTCGGCCCGGCTTTCCAGGACGGCTGCGGCCACCTCGGCGGAGTTGCCGGATTCGAGGGCTACGGTTGTTGCGGGGTTGTGCGCGCGCAGCGCCATCAGCCACCGGGGGAAGAGGTACTCGGCCACGGTCTGGCTGGCGGCCACGTGCAGTCGGGAGTCGCGCTTGGTGCGCAACGTCTCGATCCCGGCGTCCAGTTGCTGCGCCGCGTCGATGACGCTCCGGGCCCATTCGGCGATCAGGGAGCCGGCCTGGGTGGGGCGGGAGCCCAGTGTCGTACGTTCCAGCACGGGTACGCCCACCAAGCGCTCCAGGTAGCGGATGCGGGAGCTGGCCGAGGGCTGGGTGATGCCGTGGGCTTCGGCCGCCCGGCCGAGACTGCCCAGCTCGATGACGCTGAGCAGCAGGTCAAGGGCGGGGAGGTCGGGGACGTGCGGGGACAAGCGCATAGAACCATTCTATGGACCCATTGACCTGATCCCGCTACCACGCTATGGCGGGTCGCCGCAGTGTGGAGGCATGAGCACCACGACCGTTCCCGCCTCCACCGCGCAGCACCCCGTGCCTCGCGACCTCGAACGGCCCCGCGAGGTCGTCCGGCACCTCGGCCCCAACTGGTTCGCCTCCGTGATGGGCACCGGCATCGTCGCCAACGCGGCCGCCACCCTCCCGCTCCAGTTCCCCGGCCTGCGGACCGCTGCCACGGTGGTGTGGGCAGGTGCCGCACTGCTCCTGCTGGTGTTGGCCGCTGCCTGGACCGTGCACTGGATACGCCACCGGGACATCGCCCTCGCCCACGGCAACAACCCGGTGATGTCCCAGTTCTACGGTGCTCCCCCGATGGCCTTGATGACCGTCGGCGCCGGGGCCCTGTTGCTCGGCAAGGACTGGATCGGCATGGACGCCGCCGTCGCCGTTGACTGGACCCTGTGGCTGGCGGGGACCGTCCTCGGGCTGCTCGCCGCCTGCACCATCCCCTTCCGGATGATCACCCGGCACAAGGCGGCCCCCGACGCGGCCTTCGGAGGCTGGCTGATGCCGGTCGTGCCCCCGATGGTGTCAGCCGCCATGGGCGCCCTGCTGATCCCCCACACCCCCGCAGGGCAGCCGCGGTTGACCATGATCCTGGCCTGCCTGGCGATGTTCGGGATCAGCCTGTTCGCCGCGTTCCTCGTCATCAACATGATCTTCTCCCGCCTGGTGCACCAGGACATGCCCGCGGCCGGCACCGTCCCCACCCTCTGGATCGTGCTCGGCCCGCTCGGCCAGGCAGTCACCGCAGCTGGTCTGCTCGCCAACGCCGCGCCAGTCGCCCTCCCGGCCCAATACGCTCACGGGCTCGCCGTGTTCGCCGCGGTGTTCGGCGTGGTGACCTGGGGCTTCGCGATGCTGTGGCTGGCCCTCGCCGCGGCCGTGACCATCCGTACCGCCCGTACCACCGGGCTGCCCTTCAACCTCACCTGGTGGGGCTTCACCTTCCCC
>LIQL01000489.1 GCA_001418405.1 Streptomyces diastatochromogenes
GTGCGGGGGCGGGGTGCGGGGCGGCTTCAGTTCTGCGTCCGGCCGCGGTCGCGGGGCGCCCACGGGGTGAGGAACCGCCCGGCCAGCCGCACCAGTTCGGAGAAGACCACGCCGAGCACGGCCACGCAGACGATGCCGACGAACATCACGTCGTTCTGGAACAGCGCCCGGGAGTCGAAGATCAAGTGGCCGAGCCCGTCGGCCGCGGCGATCTGCTCCGAGGCGACGATCACCAGGACGGCCACGCCGGCGGCGATCCGCGCGCCCACGAGGACGGCGGGCAGCGACGCGGGCAGCAGCACGTGCCGGAACATCTGCCAGCGGCCGGCGCCGAAGACCCGGCCGGCGTCCCGGTGGCCGGCCGGCACCGCGAGCACCGCGGCCATCGTGGAGATCCAGACGAAGAAGAAGACGGTGGCCGCCACCAGGGCGATCTGCGGGCCCTCGCCGAGCCCGAACATGTTGAGGAAGATCGGCAGCAGCGCCAACTTGGGGACCACGTAGAGGGCGTCCAGGAGCGGCTCCAGGGCGGCGCGCACCAGCGACAGCGAGCCCATCAACAGGCCCAGCAGGTAGCCGCTGACGGTGCCGGCGGCGTAGCCGGCCAGGACGCGCTGGAGCGTTGCGCGGACGTCCGGCCACAGCTCGCCGGCCAGGGCCCGGTGCCAGCCGTCGGCCAGGATCGTGGTGGGCGCGGGGTAGACGCGGGCGTCGATCCAGGACCGGGCGGCGGCCAGCTGCCACACGAGGACCAGCAGCACCGGAACGGCGACCGCGAGGGTGAGTTCGAGGGTGCGCCGGCGGCGGTGGGCGCGTTCCGGCCTGAGCTCCCGGGGGCCGGGGCGGCGGACCAGGAGGCGGTCGGCGCCGGGGCCGTCCTTGGCGGGGGCGGTAGTCATGCGGGGACCGCCCCCTCGGGTCCGGTGGTGGTCCGGCCGGCCACCTCGCCGCGCAGCAGCTCCCACAACTCGGCCTTCAGGGCGGCGAATTCGGGGGCGGCGCGGACCTCTCCGGTGCGCGGTCGGGCGAACGGCGGCCGGCGTTCGGCGATGATCCGGCCGGGCCGGGCGGACATCACCAGGACCCGGTCGCCGAGGACCAGGGCCTCTTCGAGGCTGTGGGTGATGAAGAGGGTGGTGGTGCGGGTGGTCTGGGTGAGGGCGAGCAACTCGTCCTGGAGGATGGTCCGCAACTGGGCGTCCAGGGCCGCGAACGGCTCGTCCATCAGAAGGATCTCCGGTTCCACGGCGAGCGCCCGGGCGATGGCCACGCGCTGGCGCATTCCGCCGGAGAGGGCGGCCGGATAGGCGGTCGCGAAGTCGGCGAGCCCCATCCGGGCCAGCCAGGACCGGGCCCGGCGGTCGGCCTCCTTGCGGGGCACGCGCTGGACGTCGAGCCCGAAGCGGACGTTGGCAAGGACGGTCTTCCAGTCGTAGATGCCGTAGTCCTGGAAGATCATCGCGGCCGGGCGGTCGGAGCCGGTCCGCAGCTCCAACTCGCCGGCGCTGGGCCGCAGGAGCCCCGCGGCGATCCGCAGCAGGGTCGACTTCCCGCAGCCGGACGGCCCCACGA
>LIQL01000049.1 GCA_001418405.1 Streptomyces diastatochromogenes
TTCTCCGGCCAGGGCTCCCAGCGCCTGGGCATGGGACGCGAACTCCACGCCCGCTTCCCGGCGTTCGCCGCCGCCTTCGACGAGACCGTGGCACTGCTCGACGCCCGACTCGGCACCTCGCTGCGCGATGTCGTCTGGGGCACGGACCGCACCCGCCTGGACGACACCCGGCACGCCCAACCGGCGCTGTTCGCCGTCGAGGTCGCGCTGTACCGCCTGCTGGCCTCCCTCGGCGTCACCCCCGACTTCGTCGGCGGCCACTCCATCGGCGAACTCGCCGCCGCGCACGTCGCCGGGGTCCTCTCCCTGCCGGACGCCTGCACCCTCGTCGCCGCCCGCGCCCGCCTCATGCAGGCGCTCCCGCGCGGCGGCGCCATGCTCGCGCTCCGCGCCACCGAGGACGAGGTCACCCCGCACCTCACCGACGACGTCTCGATCGCCGCCGTCAACGGACCCACCGCCGTCGTCGTCGCCGGCACCGAGGACGCCGTCACCACGCTCGCCGCGCACTTCGCCGCCCAGGGCCGCAAGACCACCCGCCTACGGGTCAGCCACGCCTTCCACTCGCCGCTCATGGACCCGATGCTGGCGGACTTCCGCACCGTCGCCGAGCAGCTCACCTACCACGAGCCACGCATCCCGGTCGTCTCCAACCTCACCGGCACCATCGCCACCGGCAACGACCTGCGCACCGCCGACTACTGGGTCCGGCACGTCCGCGAGGCGGTCCGCTTCGCCGACGGCATCCACGCCCTCACCACCCGCGGCGTCACCACCCTCGTCGAACTCGGCCCGGACGGCGTGCTGTCCGCCATGGCGCAGGAATCCCTGCCCGACGGCGCCAGCGCCGTCCCGCTGCTCCGCAAGGACCGCCCCGAGGAACTCGCCGCCGTCACCGGCCTGGCCCGCGCCCACGTCCGCGGCGTCACCGTCCGCTGGGCCCGCCTCTTCGACGGCACCGGCGCCCACCGCACCGACCTGCCCACCTACCCCTTCCAGCACCAGCGGTTCTGGCCGACGCCGGCCCGCACCGCCCAGGACCTCACCGCCGCCGGGCTCGGTGCCGCGGACCACCCACTGCTCGGCGCCACCGCCGAACTCGCCGACGGCGCCGGGCACGTGTTCACCAGCCGGCTCTCCCTGCGGACCCACCCCTGGCTCGCCGACCACGCGGTCCAGGGCCGCGCCCTGCTCCCCGGCACCGCCTTCGTCGAACTCGCCGTCCGCGCCGGCGACGAGGCCGGCTGCGACCGCGTCGAGGAACTGACCCTCGCCGCACCCCTGGTGCTCCCCGAGCACGGCGGCGTCCAACTCCAGGTCCGGGTCGGCGCCCCCGACCCCGCCGGCCGCCGCACCCTCGGCATCTTCTCCCGGACCGCGGACGGCTTCGACCTGCCCTGGTCCCAGCACGCCACCGGCGCCCTGACCACCGGCGCCGGCGCCCCCGACCCGGCCTTCGACGCCACCGCCTGGCCGCCCGCCGGCGCCGAACCCGTCGACGTCACCGGCGCCTACGCACGCCTCGCCGACCTCGGCGTACACCTCGGTGCCGCGGCGCCAGGCGGCTCGCAGGCCCTGGAAGGCGGGGCCGTAGGCGAAGCCGAGGTCGGCGAGGCGTGC
>LIQL01000490.1:0-426 GCA_001418405.1 Streptomyces diastatochromogenes
CCGTGCCGACCGGACACCCGACCACCCCGTACCGGCCGGGCGAGATCCTGCTGTCCACCTCCGGCACCTCGGGGATGTTCAGTGCCTGCGTCCACCGGGTCTCCTCGCTGCTGCACAACGCCCGCCTGCACGCCGCCGCCACCGGTATCACCGCGTCCGACACCCTGCTGGTGAACCTGCCGCTGTACTACTCCTACGCGCTGGTGGCCCAGGCGTTCGCCGCGTACGTGACGTCGGCGCGGCTGGTGCTCGACGGACCGCCGTTCGCACCGGTCGCCTACCGCGACGCGATCACCACGCACGGCGTCACCCATTCGTCGGTGACCCCGACGATCGCCCGCCAACTCCTTGCCGACCCCGCGGTCCTGCCCCGCGGCCTGCGGACGCTGGCGGTCGGCGGGGACCGGCTCGCGCCCGCGGAAGTGG
>LIQL01000490.1:456-1521 GCA_001418405.1 Streptomyces diastatochromogenes
GTACGCTGCCCGGCGTGCGCGCGTCGCTGCGCGCGGTGCAGGGCGGCGTGGGCGAATTGCTGGTCGAGTCCGACACCGTCCTGCTGCGCCGGATCGGGGGGCCCAGCGGGCGCGTCCTGCTGGCGCCGCGGACCATCGCCACCGGCGACGCCTTCTCCCTCGACGACGGCTACCTGACCTTCCACGGACGCCTGTCCGACTTCGTGGTGCTGCGCGGCGAGAAGGTCTCCCTGAACACCGTCCGCCAAGCCGCACACGCCATCCCGGGGGTGGTGCACTGCCTGCCCGAAGTGGTGAACGAGGACGGCACCCACGTGCTCGACGTCCACCTGTCGGTCACCGCCGCCCCGCCCGGCGGCGAGAAGGCGGTACGACGCCTCCTCAACTCCCAGCTCCTGCCCGCCGAACGCCCCCGTGCGGTCTTCATCTCCACCGCCGACCCGGAGACCTTCCGCAAATGACCCTGCGCCTCGGCTGCACCGTCCCGACGGGCCTTCCGCCCGGCGAGCTCCGCGCGTTCGCCGTGACCGCGGAACGCCTCGGATACGACCATCTCTCCGTCCCGGAACACCTCGTCTCCCGCACCCCCGCCTACGAGAGCCTGACACTGGTGGCGTTCCTGGCCGCCGTGACCACCCGGATCGAACTGGCCACCGCGATGACGATCCTGCCGCACCGGCCGGTGGTGCTCGCCGCCAAGCAGGCCGCGCAACTGGCCCACCTCAGCGGCGACCGACTGCGGTTGGGTGTCGCCCTCGGCGCCGACGACGCGGAGTCCGCCGCGCTCGGCGTCGCCCGGGGAACCCGCGCGGCACTGTTCGAGGAGCAGGTCCGGGCCCTGCGCCTGCTGTGGACGCGGCCGGACGCGGAGTTCGCCGGCGCGCACATCGCGTTCTCCGGCGTCACGCTCACCCCCCGCCCGGGGCCGATCCCGCTCTGGATGGGCGGCGGCACCCTGCGCACCGGAGGCAGACCCGGCGCCCTGCACCGGATCGCCACCCTCGCCGACGGGTTCACCATGTCCGGCCTGCTCGCCAACCGGACCCGCCGCGGCGCCGCACTCAT
>LIQL01000491.1 GCA_001418405.1 Streptomyces diastatochromogenes
TTCGGGGCGGGTTTTCGGCCTGCGTGGTGGGTGTTCGGCGGGGGCGTGGGCGGGGTCGTCCTGAGGTCTTGAGGAGTCGTAGGCTGGAAGGAGTCGGATGATCCGGCGGGGGCGACCGGTCGGCGGCCCGGGCCGCAGGGCCGGAGCGTCGGGCGACGGAACGGTGTGACCCATGGCAGTGGCGTACGAGCGGATAGCGGACGAGCTCCGCACGGCCATCCGGGCGGGTCGGCTGGGGCCGGGAGAGCGGTTGCCGGCCGAGACCAAGCTCGCGGAGCGGTTCGGGCGCAGCGTGCCGACGGTCCGGGAGGCGCTGCGTGCGCTGCAGGACGAGGGGCTCTTGGAGAAGCGGCACGGGGTGGGCAACTTCGTCCGCTGCCGGCGCACCCTCGCGCGGCGCACCAATCTGCGGCACCAGTGGGAGAAGGACCGGGCGCGCGCCCCCTTGGAGCGGCGGGCGCAGACCGGGGCGACCGAACACGACACCGGCCTGCACGTCGAGGACCTCGTGTTCCGGGCCCGGTACCGCGAGGTGGCCGCGCCCGCGGGCGTCGCGGAGGTGCTGGGCGTGCCCGAGGGCACGGCGCTGCTGGAGCGCCGTTACCGCACGCGGTGTGCCGTCGAGCACGCTCCGTTCAGCCTGGTCACCTCGTACCTCGTGCGCGACATGATCGCGGGTAATCCCGCTCTGCTGGACGAGCGCGAGGAGCCGTGGCCGGGCGGCTCGCAGAGCCAGCTGTACTCCGTCGGGATCGAGGTGGACCGCGTCGAGGAGCACGTCACCGCCCGGCCGCCGACGCCGGAGGAGGCCGATGAACTGGAGCTGCCGCCGGGGACGTCGGTGCTGGTGCTCCGGAAGGTCTCGTACGCCACCGATCGGCGCGTCGTGGACGTCTCCGACGTCATCCTGCCCGGCGACCGCACGGAACTGCTCTTCACTACTCCCCTGGAAAGGTGGTGAGCCGTGCGTCGGCGCATCATCATCGTCACGGCCGTCCATGCTCCCTCCGCGACGTACCTGCCGGACGCCTACGCCTCGTTGCGGCAGCAGGAGCTCCCGGACGGGTGGGAGTGGCGCTGGGTCGTCCAGGAGGACGGTACGGGTGCCGAGGTCGCGCCGTACGTCCCGGACGACCCGCGGGTGACCTTCCGTCAGGGGCGCCCGGGTGGGCCGGGGGTCGCGCGCACCATCGCGCTGGCGCGGGCGGAGGGCGAGTACGTCAAGGTGCTGGACGCCGATGACCAGTTGACGCCCGGCGCGCTCGCCCGTGATCTGGCCGCCCTGGAGGGCGATCCCGGTATCGGCTGGGCGACCTCGCGCGTCCTGGACCTGCTCCCGGACGGGTCGACGGTCGGTTTCGCCGGGGATCCGGCGCCCGGGCCGGTCGAGCGGGGCGCGGTCCTCGACTTCTGGAAGGCCCACGACTACCGGGCGCCGGTCCACCCCGCGTCGCTGTGCGTGCGCCGGGACCTGCTGCTCGCGTTGGGGGGCTGGATGGCTCTGCCGGCTTCCGAGGACACCGGGTTGCTGCTGGCGCTGAACGCGGTGAGCCGGGGCTGGTTCTCCTCCGAGGTGGGCCTGCTCTACCGGAAGTGGCCCGGGCAGGTGACCGGTCAGGCGTCGCACACCGACGCGGGCGAGCGGGACGCCCGGATGGCCGTGGTGGAGGCCCGGGCCCGCCAGTTGGCCGGTTTGGACTGGCGCTATCCGGACGGTCGCTGACGGGTTTCGGCCGGGTTCGATCGGATCCGGTCGGGGGGTGTCCGTGCTGGCCAGGGGCCGGTTTGCGGGGTGGTCGAGGGGCACTTGCCGTTCATCGGGCGCTCTCGTAGCGTCATGGTCATGTCTTCCGTCCGGCTCCGCCCCCCGCCGTCCGAGACGCACCTCGTGCCGCCGCCGTGGACGCCGCTGCTGCTGGCGTCCCGCTGGTGGGTCCGCCACGGGTGGGGCCTGGGGCTGAAGCGGTTGATGCTGCGCGAGTGGCTCGACGTGGGGTTGCAGCAGAACCCGCGCCGCGACCGGGTGGTGCGCACCCGCTACGGCTTCCGCGTGCGGGTCGGCACGACCGAGGACCTGATCCAGCGCTCGATCCTGGTGCACGGGTGCTGGGAGCCGCACGTCAGCGCGTTCATCGCGGGGCGGTTGACGCCGGGTTCGGGGCTGGTGGACGTCGGGGCGAACGTGGGGTACTACTCGCTGCTCGCCGCGCAGTTGGTGGGTCCACAGGGCCGGGTGGTCGCGGTCGAGCCCGCCCCCGACACCCACGCCGCGCTGCGGGCCAACCTCGATCTGAACGGCTTCTCCCAGGTGCGGACGGTGCGGTGCGCCGTCACGGCGGAGCCCGGCGAGGTGCGGCTGTTCGTGCCGCACGCGGGGAACCTGGGCGCCACGAGCGTGATCGAGCCCGAGCGGCACACGGCGGAGCTGCGGGTGCCGGGCCTGCCGATGACCGAGGCGGTGACCGAGGAGGAGCTCCGGCGGGCCCGGATCATCAAGATCGACGTCGAGGGGGCCGAGGGGACGGTGCTGGCCAGCCTGGTGCCGCTGCTCGACGACCTGCCGGCGGACTGCGAGATCGTGGTGGAGGTCAGTCCGGACCGGCTGGCGGCCTGCGGGACGACCGCGGACGAGGTCCTGGCGCCCTTCCTCGCCCACGGCCTGCACCCGTACCGCCTGGTCAACTCCTACATGCCGGAGGACTATCCGGTGATGTTGCGACGGCCGCGGCCACCGGTGCGGGTGCGCGGCCCGGTGACCGAGCAGATGGACCTGGTCCTGTCCCGGGTGGACGCCGACGCCCTCGCCTGACCGGCCCGGTCCGGCGCCGCCGGACGTCAGGGCGTCAGGACGTCAGGGCGTCAGGACGTCGCCCCGGCCGGCCGCCGGTCGCGGTCGAACGGCAGGTCCAGCATCCGGATCGCGTTGCCGCGGAGCAGCTTGTAGGCCACGTCCTGGGGGAGGTGGCCGACGTGGTCGGCGGCCACCTCCTTGGTGTGCGGCCAGGTCGAGTCGACGTGCGGGTAGTCGGTCTCGAAGGTCGCGTTGTCCACCCCGACGGTCTCGATCGCCTCGACCCCGTGCTTGTCGCGGAAGAAGCAGCAGAAGATCTGCCGGTAGTAGTAGGTCGACGGCGGCTCCGGGATGAGGTCCTTCACGCCGCCCCACGCCCGGTGCTCCTCCCAGACGTCGTCGGCCCGTTCCAGGGCGTAGGGGATCCAGCCCATCTGGCCTTCGCTGTAGGCGAGTTTGAGTCGCGGGAACTTCACCAGCACCCCGCTGAAGAGGAAGTCCATCATCGAGGCCATCGCGTTGTTGAAGGAGAGCGATGCCTGTACGGCCGGCGGGGCGTCCGGTGAGGCCGCGGGCATCTGCGACGACGACCCGATGTGCATGTTCACCACCGTCCCGGTCTCCTCGCAGGCCGCGAAGAACGGGTCCCAGTAGCCGGAGTGGATGGACGGCAGGCCCAGGTAGGTGGGGATCTCGCTGAAGGTGACCGCGCGGACGCCGCGCGCGGCGTTGCGCCGGATCTCGGCGACGGCGAGGTCGATGTCCCACAGGGGGATCAGGCACAGCGGGATCAGCCGGCCGCCGCTGTCGCCGCACCACTCCTCCACCATCCAGTCGTTGTAGGCGCGGACGCAGGCGAGGCCGACCTCCTTGTCCTCGGCCTCGGCGAAGGTCTGGCCGCAGAACCGCGGGAAGGTCGGGAAGCAGAGCGACGCCTCGACGTGGTTGACGTCCATGTCCGCCAGCCGGGCCTTGGGGTCCCAGCAGCCGCGCCGCATCTGGTCGCGGGTGATGCCGTCGAGCGTCATCTCGTCGCGGGAGAAGCCGACGGCCGCGATGATGCGCTTGTACGGGAAGAGCAGTCCCTCGTACTCCCACCAGTCCGTGGTCTGGCCTTCGGGGTCGGTGGTGAAGCGGTACTTGCCGCCGACGTAGGCCAGCTCTCCGATGCCGGCGGTGAACGGTTTGGGGCCGCGGTCGCGGTACTTCCGCGGCAGCCAGGTCTCGAAGAGGTGGGCCGGCTCGATCACGTGATCGTCGACGCTGATGATCCTCGGAAGCTCCGCGGTGCCGCTGGTGCCGGTGTTGCCGCTGGTCACGCTTTACCCCCAACTGCCGTGCCGGTGAGTCACGCCGGTCCGGAATCTGACGACCCATCAGTTCGGAGGTTAGGAGGTCGCCCTCGCATCCACAAGGGAGGGCCGGAAACTCGACCCCTTGCGCGATCGCGCGACCTCCGCTGAACTGACGCACCATCAGAAACGTGGCTCCGCGGACACACCAGGCAGCGGACACACCAGGGAACTGAGAGGGGCAGCTCGCATGCACACGATCTGGCTCACCGGCGCCGAATGGCTCGCCGTCCTCCGCATCGGTCTCGGGCTGTGGTGGCTGGAGAGCTGGCGCCACAAGGACAAGAAGAGCTGGTTCGCCGGCGGCGGCATCACCTGGGCGGCCGGGGTCGCGGCCGAACACCGCTGGAGCGTGGTGCGGACCGGCTTCGACCGCGTCGTCGCACCCCGGCCGCGCCTGATGGCGTATCTCGTCGCCTACGCCGAACTCGCCCTCGGACTCGGCCTGATCGTCGGCCTGCTGACGCCGATCGCCCTGGTCGCGGGGCTGCTGCTCAACCTCGTCTACCTCGTGCTGATGATCCACGACTGGGCGGAGCAGGGCCAGAACCTGATGATGGCGCTGGTCTCCGCCGTCGGCTTCTTCGCGATGTGCTGGCAGGGCTGGTCGCTGGACGGGGTGTTGGGGTGGTTCGCGTGAGGCGCCGGGCGCACCTGCCGGCACCCCGCCGAGGGAGGTGCCGGCGAGGCCGGGCTCACATCCAGCCCGCCGCCTCTGCCGCCGCCACCGCCGCCGCCTCGGCCGCGTCCGCCGTGCGGTTCAGCGCCTCGTCGCGGCCCCCCGCGGTCCGGGCGGCGGCCGCGCCACCGGCCATGGACGCCGTGAGCGCGGCGCGGTGGGCGCGCTCCGCGAGGTCGCCGGTCCCCGCCCGGTCCTGCGCGGCCTTGGCGACGACGGCCGCGGCCGCGGCGGCGTTCCGCGCGCAGCGGGCGTCGGCCGCGGGGTCGAGCGGCTGCTCGGGCAACCGCGCGAGGGCCTGCGCGGACAGCCGGACGGCGTTGGCCGCCTTCGCGGCGGGGTCCTTGGGCACCACCTGCGCGGCGTCCTCGGCGATCCCGGCGTAGCGGCACATGGCCGCGGCGCGGTCGACCGCGCTCCGGCCGCGCGCGAGGTGCCGCCTGCGCAGCTCCGGTGGGGCTTCGTCGAGGCGGGTGGTGCCCGTGGGGGATGCGGTGTGCTGCGGCTCGCTCTCGCGGGGTGCGCTCATGGCCGTCTCCTCGTCCGTCGCGCCCGGGTTCTGGGCGCCGGCAGGGTGCCACGTCGGCCGTGAAGTCGCCAGGGCGTTGCGATGGAGGGGGGCGGCCCGCGCGGCTACTTCTTGCCTTCGAAGAGCTGCGCGTACAACCCGCCGCGGAGCAGGAGTTCGGTGTGGGTGCCGGATTCGACGAGGTCGCCGTCGTCGAGGACGAGGATGTGGTCGGCGGTGGCGGCCAGGTCCAGGTCGTGGGTGATGACGACGGTGGTGCGGCCGGCGGCCAGGCGGTGGAGGGGGCCGAGGATGCGTTGCGCGGCGAGGGTGTCGAGGCCGGTGGTGGGCTCGTCCAGGATGAGGACCGGGGCGTCGCGGAGCATGGCGCGGGCGATGGCGATGCGCTGCAGCTGGCCGCCGGAGAGGGCCGCGGTGGCGGGGGCGATGACCGTGTCGTAGCCGTCCGGGAGGGCGGTGACGAAGGCGTGGGCGTCGGCGGCCCGGGCCGCCTGGACCACTTCCTCGTGGGTCGGGGTCGGGTCCTCGCGTCCGCAGGCGATGTTGTGCTCGATGGTGTCGTGCAGGACGAGCGTCTCCTGGGGCAGCAGGGTGATGTTGCGGCGGAGGTCGGCGAGCCGGAGGCGGTCGACCGCGATGCCGTCGAGGCGGACGGTGCCGGCGTCCGGGTCGTAGAAGCGCAACAGCAGGGCCGCGAGGGTGGACTTGCCGGCGCCGCTGGGCCCGGTGACGACCAGGAACTGACCTGGGTGGGCGGTGAAGGTGAGGGCGTTGACGGCGTTGTGGTGCGGGGAGCTCGGGTAGCGGAAGGTGACGGCCTGCGCGGTGACCTCGCCGTGGGCGCGCTGCGGGAACGGGGTGGTGCGGGCCGGTTCCGGGTCGGTGACCGCGGGGCGGGCGTCGAGGACCTCCAGCAGGCGGTCGCCGGCCGCGGTGGCGGCGGTGGCGGTCAGGCCCAGCTGGCCCAGGGAGCGGATCGGCGGGTAGAGGTAGCCGATGAAGGCGGCGAAGGCCAGCAGCTCGCCCAGGGACATCCGGCCGGCCGAGATCTCCCAGGCGCCGAGGCCGATGATGGCCAGCACGCAGAGCGTCTCCAGGACCTCGATGAGCTGGGTGTAGAGGGCGTTGAGGCGGGCGCTCGCGACGGAGGCGCGCAGCCAGCGGCGGGCCGCCCGTCCCAGGCGCTGCTCCTCGTCGTGCTGACGGTTGTACGCCTGTGTCAGCACCACGTTGACGAGGGTCTCCTCGACGACGGAGGTGAGGGCGCCGTCGGCGGCCCGCTGGCGGCGGGAGACCTCGCGCAGCCGGTTGGTGAAGCCGCGGGTGGCGGCGAAGAAGATCGGTGCGGCGACGAAGGTGGCGAGCGCCAGTTCCCAGCGCAGCCAGAGGGCGGCGGCGCCGTAGAAGAGCGTGCTGAAGACGGCCGCGCAGGCGCTGACCAGGCCGGTCACCACGAGGCGTTCGATGGCGTCGACGTCGCCGGTCAGCCGCTCCAGCAGGTCGCCGCGGCGGTTGCGCTGGAAGAAGTGCGGCGGCAGCTTCTGGAGGTGGGTGAAGACGCGGGCGCGCAGGCGCAGCAGGAAGCGTTCCGCGGTCCAGGCCGCTACGGAGTTGCCGAGGTAGCCCACGATCGCGCCGAAGACCGCGACCCCCAGCCAGATGCCGGCCGGGTGCCAGAAGGCGCTGACCGAGCCCTTCGCCAGGGCCTGGTCGGTGAGTTGGGCGAAGATCAGGATCGTGACGGTCTCGGCGAGGGCCGCGAGGACGGCACACATGATCACCAGCACGAGCCAGCGGCGATCGCCCTGGGTCAGCGGCCAGAAGCGCCGGAACGCCTCCACGGGGCCGACGTGCCGGGTCGCGATGGGCACGTCGTCGGTGGGGAGGTGGGCGAGGAGTTCGGCGTCCGCCGGGTGCGAGCCCGGCCGCGGTGCGGCTCGGTGCGCCCCGGAGGGCGGGGCGTCGACGGGTGGGCCGGGCGGTGGGGCGTCGGTGAGGGTGGCCGTCCTCGTCCCGCGCCCGCGGGACGTCGTCGCCTCGCGGTCGGTGGCCGTCGCCGGCCCGCGGCCTCCGTTGGCCTTGGCGCCGCGGATGCGGCGTGAGCTGCGTAGATGCATGGTCACTGGGTGCGTGCGGACGGGCCTGGTGAACCGTGGCACGGCAGCCTACGAGGCCGGCTCGCGGGTGTTGCGCGAGNNAGGCCCGACTCACATGTCTTGTCTGTGGTCAACAACTGTCGTACGAAATCGGTGACAACAGATCAACTGTCCTGCTGTGATCGGTGACAACAGATGATGACAACGGATCAGGTCAGAACCTACCGATGACGAAGAAGCCGCCGCGCCCGTAACCGCCGCGCCCGTAGCCGCCGCGTCCGTAACCACCGCGTCCGTATCCTCCGTACCCTCCGTAGCCTCCGCCGCCCCAGCCGCCGCCGCCGTGCCGGCCGCGG
>LIQL01000492.1 GCA_001418405.1 Streptomyces diastatochromogenes
GTGGTGTGGGGAGGCCAGGGGCGGGCGGGGTGTCGGGGGGCGTCGGTTTCATCGGGTGCGGGGTGCCTTTCTGCGGGCGGGCGTCCGGGCCGCTCAGTGACGGCGCAGCCGGAGGGTGATCGGCCGGTGGTCGGAGGCCGCCGGCCGCTCGCCCTCCGGGTGCAGCCGGGGGTCGTCCAGGGCCCGGTACGCGATCAGGTCCGGGGCGAGGGAGGGGGTCAGCAGGAACAGGTCGATGCGTCGGGGCGCCTCGCCCGGCGGGTGGAAGCCGAAGGTCGGTGACCGGTCGCCGCGGTGGGCGCCCGCGTCGACGAACAGCGGTTCCTCCGCGGTGCCGAGCAGGCGCCGCAGCGGGGCCCGGTCCGCGTGGTCCTCGCCGGGCACCGTGTGGTCGGCGCGCCGGTGGCGGGGCGCGGTGGACCAGTCCGGCTCGGGGTCCCCCGGCGGCACCGTGTTGGCGTCCATGGCCAGCAGCGTGGGGTGGGGCGCCTCGGGGTCGGCGTACTGGCGCAGGTGGTCGGATTCGATGCGCCGGTTCGTCGCGCTGAACGGGTCGAGGTGGGCCACGACGAACCGCACGGGCGCCGACCGGCCGGGCAGCTGCAAGGTGGCGCTGCCGTGGCCGTGCCATTGGGCGAGTTCCGGCGCGACCTCCTCCACCGCGACCAGGTCCACGTCGTGCTGCCAGAACACGGCCAGGTTGCAGCCGGTCTTGGCGGGGAAGAGCACGCCGTCCATGTCGAGGGCGGACTTGGCGTCCTCGAAGAAGGCCCGGTCGTTGAACTGCCAGGCCCACCCCTCGGTGGTCATCAGCACCCGGGGGCGGTGCTCCCGCACCAGGTCCCGTTGCAGGTGCCAGCGTTCGTCGCGGCCGTAGTGGCGGTCGACGCCCGCTTCGTAGAGGTTCCAGAACATCACCAGGTCGTCGGCGCCGGCCGCGTCCCGGCCCGGCTCTTCGGGGTGGCTCATTTGATGCCCACGACCATGGACTCGGGGCCTTCCAGGTGCTCGACGTACGTCTGCGAGAAGCCCGCCTCGCGCAGCCACGCCCGGCAATCGGCGCCGGTGTAGTCGAAGCCGCCGGGGACCTCGGCGTGCATGATGAGGCTGAGGATCAGCCCGATGGCGTTGCTGCGCCGCTCGTCGTCGATGAGCGTCTCGTAGACCAGTACCGCCCCGCCGTCCGGCAGCGCCCGGTGGGCGGCGCGCAGCAGCCGCAGCTTCTCCTCCTGCCCCCAGTTGTGCAGGACGTGACCGAAGACCAGCACGTCGGCGGAGGGGAGCGGGTCGTGGAAGAAGTCGCCCTCCTGGAAGGTGACGCGGTCGGCGACCCCGAGGCGTTCGGTGTACTCCGCGAAGCCCGCCCGCGCCGGGGGCAGGTCGAAGCCCACGGCGGTCAGGTGGGGGTGACGGGCCAGGACGTGGCCGGGCAACGCGCCCTCGGCGCACCCGATGTCGGCCAGCGAACGGTAGCGCTCCCAGGGGAACTTCTCCGCGATGGCCCGCGCCGGGCCCATGCTGAGCGCGGTCATGTCCTTCTGGAAGGCGCGCACCGAGTCCGACGCGGCGTACATGGCCCGGTAGAAGTCCCGGCCGTCCCGGGCCTGGCGGGCGGCCCGGCCGGTGCGCAGCACCTCGGTGAGGTCGTCGGCCAGGCCGGCGCACTGGGTGAGGAAGCTGCCGCCGAGGTAGCTCGCCGGCCGGTGGCGGTCCAAGTACTCCGCCGCCTCCGGCGCGTTGGCGTACCGGTCGTCGGAGCGCACCAGCAGCCCGAGGGCGACCAGGGCGTCGAAGAAGTCGGTGGCGGGCCGCGGGTGCAGGCCCAGTCGGTCGCGGAGCACGGGGCCGGGCAGCGGCTCCTTGGCCAGTTCGGTGAAGACCCCGACCTCGACGGCGCTGAGCATCGTCTTGGTCTTCCAGTGGGCCCACATCAGGTCGGTGACGGGCTGCGGTGACGTCATGCGGAGGTCTCCAGTTCGTTGTGGGGTGCCGGTCGCGGTGCCGGGGGCACGGGCCTGCGGGCCAGGCGGGCGGCGACGGCGATGGTCAGACCGCACAGCAGCGTCAGACCGGCGAGCGCGAGGGGGATCGTGGCCCGACTGCCGGGGGCCGCCGCCAGGCCGATGAGGTAGGGCAGGACGGTGCTGCCGACGAGGTTGGCCACCAGCAGTGCGGAGTTGACCCGATGGGGATCGGGCAGCAGGGCGTTCGCCCAGGCCAGCGCGGTGGGGAAGACCGCGGCCAGGGCCAGCCCGGCCAGCCCGTACGCCACCGGCGCCAGGGAGCCGAGCAGGGTGGCGGCCAGCGCCCCGGTGGCGGCGAGCAGGCACAGGCCGATCAGCCGGGGGTGGTGGAGCCGGCGCGCCGCCACCGGCAGGACCAGCCGGCCGACGGTGAGCCCGGCCCAGAACAGTGCCGTGGCCCGCGCCGCGTCGGCCGGGGCGTATCCGGAGGAGGTCAGGTGGGTCGACTCCAGCGCGCCGATCCCGGCCTCGACGCCCGCGTACAGCAGCGCCAGGAGGGCGAGGACGGCGAGCAGCGGGCCCGACGGGCGCCGGGCGGCGGCCCCGTCGGGACGGTCGACGGGCTCCCCGGTGGCCGCCGCGGCCCGGAACAGCAGCAGGGACAGGGCGCCGGCGACCAGCAGCAGTCCGGACGTCCCGCCCCACTGGCCCACCAGCAGCGGGCCCACCGTGGCCCCCGCGCCGAAGCAGGCGTGCAGCACGTTGAGCAGCAACGCCGGCCGGGGCCGGGAGGGGTGGGCGAAGTAGCTGTTCAGGTGCAGGATCAGCCCGCCGTAGCCGGCACCGGCGACCAGGGCGAAGCCGCACAGCAGGCCCCAGGTCGGAGCCAGGGCCATGCCCGCGCTGCTGCCCGCGAAGGCCAGCAGCAGGGCGGGCGGCAGCGCCCGGCCCAGCAGGCGGCGGGGGCCGATCCCGCAGAGGACGATGGCGAGCAGCGCGCCGAGGTTGTAGAGCACGACCAGTTCCGTGCCGCTGCCGTCGTCCAGCCCGTAGGCCGACCGCAGCAGCGGCAGCGCCGCTCCCAGCGCGCCGGTGACCACACCGAGGAGCAGGGAGAGCGCCAGCGCCGCCGCGATCAGCGGGTCGCGCCCGGGCCGGGGGGTGCGCCGGGTCACCGGCGGTCGCCCAGCGGCACGGGGCTCAGGTGCAGCGGGCCGAAGAGGGCCGCCGCGGACGGCGAGAAGGGCGCCTGGACGAACACGCCGAGCCGCAGCTCCGGGTCCGCGAAGCCGTGGAACGTGCGGACGAACCGCCAGTCCTCCTGCGGCCGTTGGCGGAAGAGGACCGCGTGCCGACGGCCCTCGCGGGTCACCAGCAGCTCGGCGGCGGGGCCGTCCAACGCGGGGCCCATGGCCTCGTCGGACGCCGGGCGGGACAGTACGGTGACCACCGCCCAGCCACCGGCCTTGGTGCGCTCCACGCACACCTTCAGCCAGCCGTCGTCGCCGTGCAGCGCCAGGCCCGCCGCGTCCCCGAACGCCGAACCCTCGACGCTGATCCGGGTCCGGGCGGTGAAGTCGCCGGTGACGGTCCGTTGCAGCAACGGCAGGGAGTCGGCCTGGTACGAGCCGGGCAGGGCGTACAGGTCCGCTCCGCCCGGGGCCTCGATGTGCAAGGACTCCCCGGTGCGCGACCAGGACCGCGGCCGGCCCCGCCACTGCCAGCCGGTCCCGGCGTCGGCCCCGGCCCCGGCGTCGGAGGCGTCGCCGACTCCGACGCCGGGCCACGGTGCTGTGGTACCGAGCGTCACGGGGCCGTCATCCCGCCGTCGACGCTGATCGCCTGACCGGTGACCTTGGTCGCCCCGGCCAGGTACACCACCAGCTCCGCGAGGTCCTTGGGGGTCTGGAACTCGCGCTGGGGGATCATCGACCGCATCCGCTCCCAGCACTCGTCCTCGGTCTCGCCGGGCCGGACGAACTCCGAGAGCAGGTAGCGCCACATGTTGGAGCGGACGATGCCGGGGCAGACGGCGTTGACGCGGATGCCGTCGCGGGCGACCTCCTGGGCCAGCGCCGCGGTGAAGCCGACCACCCCGAACTTCCCGGCGCAGTAGTGCGCGACCTTGGCGAACCCCGAACGGCCCGACACCGACGAGAAGTTGATGATGGCACCGCCGCCGGAGTCGCGCAGCAGCGGCACGGCGTGCTTCGACGACAGGAAGACGCCGTCGAGGTTGCCGGACACCACGCGCTGGAACTCGGCCAGTTCCATCTTCTCCACCGGGCAGACGTGGGTGACGCCGAAGGCGTTGACGACCACGTCCAGGCGGCCGGCCTGCTCGGCGAGGTCCGCGTACAGCCGACTGACCTGGTCCTCGTCGGTGGCGTCCGCCTGCGCCGCGGTGACCCGGAGCCCCTCCTCGGTGAACCGGGCGGCGAGCTTCTGGGCGTCGGCGTACCCGCTGACCTGCGTGGACTGGTAGTGGTTGTACTGCGAGGGCAGGGTGTCGGTGTCGGCGACCACGACGCGCGCCCCGCGCCGGGCGAGCTCCTCGACCACGGCCGAGCCGATGCCCCGGCCACCCCCCACGACCAGCGCCACCTTGTCGGCGAATCCCGTTGCGAAGTCCATGTTCCTCATTCCTTTCCGGCGTTCGCGCGCACCGGCTGCGGCGCGAGGCGATAGGTCAGCGGCGGTAGCACCAGGGCGTCCAGGAGCCGGGGGAACGCCCGGTAGTCGGCGAGGTTGCGGCCCGGCCGGTCGACCAGCTCGTGCAGTGCGGCCCACTCACCGGGGGCCGTGCCGTCGGAGCCGTGCTCGGCGGCGTGGGCGTCCAGCGCGTCGTGCACGGCCCGGTCGCGGTGCCCGAAGAAGTCGGTGAACAGCCGCTCGGCCTGCGCCACGGCGCGTTGCGGGTCGAAGTCGGCGCGGGCGGGCACGCGCAGCGCCTCCGGCAGCGTGGTGTCGTGCTCCAGGGCGTGCGCGTCCGGTGCGCCGGCCAGGGCGTGCAGGAACGTTTCGTCCTGGAAGGGGGCGGCGCTGCGGATGGCGGCCGGTGCGTAGTCGCGGTGCAGGAGCTTGCGGGTCAGGACGTCCTCGTCGATCCGGCCCAGCGGACCGACCCGGCTCATGGTGAACTCACTGGTTGTGTCGAGGACGGTGGGCACCAGGTTGCGGGCGGGCAGCAGTTCCACGGCGGGGCCGACGTCGGCGGCCACCACGGGTACGCCGTGGGCCAGTGCCTCCAGCACGACCCGGCCGAGGGTCTCCCGGGAGGCCGTGCTGGGGAAGAGCAGCACGTCGATCCGGGCGAAGAAGTCGGCGAGCTGGTGCTGTCCGAGGACGCCGAGCAGGTCGACGGCGCCGGGCGGGACGCCCTGCCCGGCCAGGGCCGTGCGGACGGCGTCCGCCTCCCAGCGGGGGTGGTTGGGCTTGCCCGCGCACACCAGGCTCGCCCGCCCGCCGCTCTCGCGGTGGCAGCGGGCGAAGACGTCCACCACCTGGTCGAAGTTCTTGGCCAGCGACAGCGCACCGAGGTAGCCGATGCGCAGCGCCTCTCCCGGCCCCGGCGCGGGCACGGGCCCGTTGCGGGGCAGCCGGTCCAGCATGGGGTAGGCCACCGCCGAGTTCTCCTCGGTGACGGCGGGGAAGTGCCGGACGAACAGGCGCCGGGTGTACTCCGTGGGGAAGAGCACCAGGTCACCGGGGCGCACCAGCGGCGCGCACAGCTCCTCCTGCGCCCAGTAGCCCGACCACAGGGCGGTGTGCACCTCGCGGACGATCCGGAAGCGGCCGCCGGTGCGCTGCCGCCAGTGGTGGTAGAGGAAGGCGTACGGTCCCGATCCGGCGTACACCACGTCGCCGGGTCCGGCCGCGGCGACGCACCCGGGCCCGCCGGTCAGGTCGTGCCAGGCCACCGACTGACGCCGGGTCAGCAGCTCGGCCATCTCGCGGTGCATCAGGATGGCGCCGTCGACGATGCCGTCGGTCTCCGGGGCGCGGTAGTCATGCGTGTGCAGTCGCACGGGCGCCCTCCTCGAAGCCGTCGGCCGTCGTCGCGGTGGCGTCGGGCCGGCCGGTGAGGCCGCGCAGCAACGCGTCGAGCTGCTCGGGGCCCATGCCGTGCAACCGCAACTGCCGGTCGTGCACGCGGTTGGCGATGTCCTGGCGGACGCCGTGCACCCGGGCGGGCAGCAGGTACGTGGTGCGCAGCCGCTCGCCGAAGCCGCCGTGCACGCCGTTGTACTCGACGGTCAACAGGTCCTCGCAGGCGCCGAGTTGGGCGAGCGTGCGGGCGTCCAGGTCGGGGTCCAGGGCCGCGCAGTGCAGGTGCGGCACGCCCAGGTCGCGGTTGGCCTCGGCGACGAGCACTCCGGCGTAGCCGAAGGTGACCACGGCCGCACGCGGCGGTCCGTCGCCGGGCGGGGTGAGCCAGGTCCCCCCGTCCACGTCGCCGGCGCAGTCCGCCGGGGGCGGGTCGAACTTGGCGTCGACGGTGCTGATCACGTGGGTGGTGTCCGGGTGCCGGTCGAGCCGGTCCAGGCAGGCGGCGAACTCGGCCGCGGTGACCGGCTCGTAGACCCGGGTGTGCAGCAACTGCCCCAGCAGGTTGGTGGCGTTGTGGGCGCCGCCCCAGGCACCCCAGCTGCGCCCGGCCAGCACGAGCAGGTTGCGGACGCTGGTGGTGGCCTCGGTGAGCATGCTCAGGGAGTCCATGTAGTACATCGCGTCCGTCGCGACGACCTTGACGGTCTCCTCCGGCAGGGACAGGGTCAGTCCCAGGCTCAGCGTCTCCGCGAGCCCGGTGTTGGTGTAGGGGACCTTGTCGCGCAGCCCGAAGCGGGCGGCCATGTCGGCGGTGAAGACGGCCAGTTCGCGTCCGGTGCGCTCCCGGTAGGCGGCCAGCGCCGCGCCGGAGGTGTTGGCGAAGGAGACCTTGGCCGGGCGGGATGCGGTGGCCGGCGCGGTGGTGGCGGGCTTGAAGCTGTGGTCGCCCTTGCGGGTGCGGCACACCAGCGCGGCGGAGGTCGGCGCGGCCAGCAGCGCGCCGAGGGAGTCGCGGACGGTGGCGGTGTCCAGGCCGTCGACCTCCTCGACCCGGTCCAGGTAGCTGGCCAGGTAGCCGCGGCTGAGCGGCTTGAGGAGCGGCTCGATGCCCTTGTCGTTGGTGTCGACGACGAGGACCAGGTTCTTCAGGTCCGCTTCGTGGGCGAAGCGCAGGCACTCGAAGACCACGCCCTCCTGCAACTCGCCGTCGCCGGCCAGGCAGACCACTTTGCGGTCCTCGCCGCGGCGGGTCAGCTCCCAGGCGAGGCTGACGGCCTGGGCCACGCCCACCCCCAGGCTGTAGCGCATGGTGTTGGTGAAGCCCAGGTCCTGGTGGACGACGCCGGTCAGACCGCCCTGGTGGAGCGTGGCCAACGGGGCGAACGGGAAGGTGCCGCGGACGTAGTGCTCGGCGTAGAACGCCGGCGCGATGTGCCCGCGCCCGACGATGAGTTCGGCCGGTCCCGGCCCGTCTTCGGGCACCAGGCCGAGGTCGAAGCAGGCCCGTACGAGCGGCAGCGACGACAGGTTGCTCTGGTAGTTGCCGGACCCGGCGATCTCGTGCATCCGCAACAGCACCCGCGCGCTGTCGTCGTAGAGCCGCTCGGGCACGGCGGCGGCCAGTTTGCGCAGGCTCTCCAGCAGTGGGCCGGTGTAGCCGCCGCGGGCGAGCTCGTCGAGTTCGCGCTCGACCACGGCCCGCTCCGGCCCGGTGAGGCGGGGCGCCGCGGCCGTGGCCGGGCCCTGCACGAGGGCGTGCAGGGCGCTCATCGGGCCGCCCCGCATACCTCGTCCAGGGCCTCGCCGAGGATCCCCAGTGCCTCGTCCGCCTCGGCGCGGGTGGTCACGAACGCCGGGGCCAGCACGAACCAGTCGTCCTGACCGCGCAGGATCAGGCCCCGCCGCAGACAGGCGCGGGCGACCCGCTCGCCGATCGGGCCCTGCCCGCCGTCGTCGGCATCGGCGAGCTTGGCGCCGTACAGCAGGCCGATGGCGCGCAGGGTGCCGCGGCCCGCGACCAGTTGCCGCAGTCGGGGCTCGATGTACTGCGCCAACTCGCGCACCTTGGTGAGGTAGTCGCCGTCGTTGAACAGGGTCACCGCGGCCAGGCCCGCCGCCGACGCCATGGGGTTGGCGGCGTAGGTGTGGGAGGGGGCGAAGGCGCGCGCTCCGTCGGCGTCACCGAGCACGGCGGCGATCCGCTCGCCGATCAGGACCGCGGCCAGCGGCGCGTAGCCGCCGGAGATGCCCTTGCCGACGCACATCAGGTCGGGGGTGACGCCGAAGGTCTGCGCGGCGAAGGGCTGGCCGGTGCGGCCGAAGCCGGTGACGATCTCGTCGAACACGAGCAGGATGTCGTGCCGGTCGCAGATGTCGCGGAGCCGGGCGAAGTAGTCGGCCGACGGGATGGCCATCCCCCGCAGGTGGATGACCGGCTCGATGACCAGGGCGGCCACCGAGTCGGCGCCCTCGGCCTCGATGGTCCGCTCGATCATCTCCGCGGCCAGCGCGGCGGAGCGGTCCGGTGCCACGCCCCAGAACTCCTCCAGGCAGTCCGGCGGCCAGACGTGGACGACGCCGGGCAGCCCCGGGCCGAAGCGGCTGACGTCGGGCCGGCCGGTCAGGGTGAGCGAGCCGAAGGTGGCCCCGTGGTAGCCGTGGTAGTGGCTGAGCACCTTGACCTTGTCGGGCCGGCCGTGCGAGCGGTGGTAGAGGCGGGCGAGCCGGATGGCGGCCTCGATGCTCTCCGAGCCGCCGTTGACCAGCTTGGCGGCCGTGATGCCCTCGGGGGCCAGGTCGACCAGGGCCCGGGCCAGGTCGAGCGCGGCCTGGTTGGCGCCGTGCAGCGGGGGGTTGAACGGCATGGTGTGCAGCTGCTGTTGGACGGCCTGGGCGATGGGCTCGCAGTCGTACCCGAAGCAGGACACGAACACGCCCGACATGGCGTCCAGGAAGCTGCGCCCGGTCGCGTCGGTCAGGCGGACGCCCTTGGCGGAGCTGAAGAGCAGCGAGTCGTCGGAGTGGGGGACCTCGAAGCAGTAGGCGGACAGGTCGGTCGGCCACGGCGAAGCCGCGGACTCCTGTGCGGGCATGCGGGATCTCTTTCTGTGCGGGGGATGAGCAACGGAGCACTCTGCGGAGGCGACCGCAATGAGTGACGAGGCGTCAGAAAGATGGGGGGAGGACGGTGCCGAGTCGCCGCGCGGGCCCGGTCAGCGGCCGTCCGGGTACCGGTCCGGCGTCCTCACCGGGCGGGGGCCGACGGGGCGGGCGCGGTCAGCAGGCGGTGGATCTCCCCGCGGCGCGCCGGCGACAGCAGGTCGAAGTAGCCGAGCCAGACGGGGCTGAGGATGTTCCGTTCCAGGATGTCCTTGGCGATGTCGACGATCACCGGCATCGAGTGGGCCACGAGCAGCGGCATCAACAGCCGTTCCTCGCCCGGCCGCAGCAGCCCGCGGTCGGTCGCGGTCCGGGTGAACGCGGTCAGCGACCGGCGCCGCTCCGCGGGCTCGGCGATGCGTCCGGCGGCCTCGGCCAGCCAGGCCAGGTCCAGGAGCCGGTCGCCGACGTGCACGTTGTCGAAGTCGAGGACGCCCTGGACCCGCGGCCGGCCGCCGGGACCGTCGTCGGTGAGCACGAAGTGGTGGTGGTGCAGGTCGCTGTGGACGACCGCGGGCCGGGGTACGGGGTCCCCGACGGCGGGCACGTCGGCCTCCCGCGGGAGGTGTCCGGCCGCCACCGTCTCGCGCAGCACCGAGGCCGCCGCGCGGTGCCAGTCGCCCTCGCCCTCCTCGGCCAGGGGCAGCAGCCGCTCCTCGGCGTCCCGGAGCGCCGTCGGCCAGTGCTCCTCGTCGACCAGTCGGGGCAGCGGGATCGGTGCCAGTTCCTCCGACCACCCCGGCGGCAACCGGTCCAGGGCGGTGCGCAGGTCCAGCCCGGTGCGGACCACCTCCTGTGCCTCGGCGGGGGTGAACCACGCCACGGAGGCGCCGTCCAGGCAGGGGCTGAGTTCGCACACCAGGCCCTGGCACCACACGCTGGTGGCGCCGTCCGCCGCCGGCACGGCCGCCGGCACGGGGACTCCCAGGCCCCGGCAGTGTGCCGCGATCCGCTCCTTGAGCGGGTAGAAGCGGCGCTGTCGCGCGGCGTCGGGGTTCAACTGGACCTTCAGCACATGACCGTTGCCGGGCAGGTCGACGTGCCACAGTCCGGCGGTGTGGCTGAGCGGCGCGGCCCCGTCGGACACGAGGGGCCGGACCGGCAGTCCGGCCCAGGGCCCGCCCCAGGCCGCCGCCAGCACGCCGCGCACCCACTCCGCGCTGCCCGGCGGCGCGTCACCGGGCACCGAGAGGACCTCCCGGTGGTGCTCCTGCCGTTCCTGACTGTGCATGTCGTCCCTGTTCGCGAGGCGGCTACGGGTGCCACTCCACCGCATTCGTCCGCCCCCGGACCAGATCCGAACGGTCCCTTCCCCGGGGCAGGGGCCGCTGCCCGATCGACGCCCGCCTGCCCGCCGACCGACCCGTCCCGCGCCCGGCCGCGGAGTCCTGCCCGCCCTGCCCGGCGTCCGCGGCCGGGCGCGGGACG